>MUKC01000039.1:0-28981 GCA_002049795.1 Desulfobacca sp. 4484_104
CGATCAGGGCCGGGTCCAGGCGAGGGGCGATAACCACCAACTGGTTCAGGCCCAGGGCCGCGGCCGACATGATGTACAAGGAAGCCAGACGGTCAGCATCGCCGACGATGCCGATCCGGGCGTGGGCTAAACTCTGCTGATTCCAACCGGGGATGCGTAGTTGTCGATCAAGTCTTGCAATGGCCAAGATGATTACAAAATTTCGAGCTTTTCGAGTTTATAGGTTATTGGATTGATCTTGTCTTTAACTTCGGCGGTCAGGGCGGCCAACTCCGTGTCCCCCAGATACTGGCCGGTATCCACCAGGATGAGGTCGGCGGGATTATGGCTGATAGTAGTCTGGCCCGAGAGGATGGCCCGCTGTTTATAATAGATTTCCTGCTGGTGCCAGCCCTGGTTGCCGATGACGATGCCGTAGCAGAAGCCGCCATAGATGGTTTCCAGAATCCGGGCCTGGCTGACCGGCACATCGGTAATCAGACAGGCGCTGCCGGTTTTTAGGTCCTGGTCGGTGAATTGCCCCACTACCAACAGGTTTAAGTCTTTGATGACGATTTCCTTCTTGGCGATGGGCTTTTTATAGAGGGCGGTGACATAATCGAGCACGGTGAGATGATTTTCCTCATCGGTGGCCGAGAAGACATGAAAATCCAGGTCGCCATGCGAATGAATCCAACCATTGATGAAGCAGTCGGGGGCTAATGATTCCTGGTAGCTGGCAATCTTCTCCGGGTCAATACTGGTATATTCCAGGACATTTTGCTCATTTTCCGGCAAGCCGATATCCCTGATGAGCTCCGGATCGTCTCGCCGGGCCAGGGTATAGCCATACCATTCATAACTCAGGCCATAGATGGACTGCACCAATTCATTGATTTTAAAGGCCTTGGCCCGGGCGTAGGTGGTCATCCGAATAGCTTGGGGCAGGGAATCCAGAACCACCGCCGCCGCGGCTGGACGCTTCAGTTGTGACAGGCTCTTAAATCTCAATTCAGTCGCATCCGCACATATCGTTCATCCACCGCCAGCGGGCCGGTATGGCTGCCGGGCAGCCGGAACATGTCCTCAAATAGCACCCGATGGATAATACTGATCAGGCCACGGGCCCCGGTGCGCTCTTGTTTGGCCCGTTGGGCAATGGCCTTGAGCGCCTCATCGGCAAAGGTCAGATCGATATCCCAGGCCTTCAGGTCGTTGATATAGGCCCGGAGCGGACTGTCTTCACTTCTGACCAGGATGTCCTGTAGTTCTTGCGTGGTAAGCAATTCATAGACCACGCGGACCGGAAACCGGCCCATCAGTTGCCGTTCCATGCCGAAGACCACCAGGTCCTCGGTCAGAAGGTGGTCTTGCCAGGTCCCGCTGAAGCCGTGGCGCTCCATGCGCTTCTCGACAATGCCGTCAAGCTTATCGAAGACCCCGCCGGCAATGAAGAGCACGTGCTTGGTGGACAAAGCAATCCTTTCCTTGCCCATGTCAATGGTATTTTCGACTCCTTCGACCAGCTTTAACAGCCCTTTCTGCACCCCGCGGCCCGACACATCGCGGTAAGCGACGTTTTCGGTGGCGATCTTGTCAATTTCATCGAGATAGACGATGCCCATCTGCGCTAAATGGGAGTTGCCGCCGGCGGAGACCAATAGATCTATCAGAATATCACTGGTATTCTGGCCCACGTACCCGGTTTCGCTGAATTTGGTCAGATCTTCGACCACAAAAGGTACCCCGACCAGGCCCGAGGTGGTTTCGCAGGTGTACGTCTTACCGCAACCGGTAGGCCCGATCATCAACAGGTTGGCTTTGGGAGTGCGGGTAAGTCGCAAAGCCGCGCTGACATCGCCGCCCTCGTCGATCAAGGTCTGCTTGAGGGCATTACCTAAGCGTTTATAGTGGAAAGCGATGGCAGTGGCGATAATCTTTTTGCCCTTTTCCTGGCCGATGACAAATCGGTCTAGATGGGCCTTGAGATCAGCCGGGGTCTGGTCAAATTGCACGATGCGCTCGATGGCCTCGGCCGCTTGCGCTTCCCGTTGTTGTTCAATTTTTTCGTGGATACGGCGCCGACTTTCCTCGGATAATCTATCAAACATGGTGCACCATAGTTATTTTCAGCCTTTTGGTTAGGTTATCGTTTTAAATACCTCCTGCCTTTCCCATCGTCCCCGAGGGGTTCTGCGGCCGGGCGAGCTGGCGCTGCCACAGGGCAGCAAAATGGTAGGTGGCCAGTACCTCGGGGCCGAGGTCCGGGTTTAACTCAAACAGTGGCTGACACAGCAAGATCTCCGCCGGAGACTGGACAAAATGGAGATAAGGATTATTGATCCTGGTAATAATCGCCATGGTTACCTGGTACTCGCCGGGAGTAGCCAGGGCAAACAGCGGTGGTTGCCAAGGGGCTTTGGCGGGAACCGGATCGCGCGCCCAGCTTTCTTCCGACAGTTGAGTCCCTGGCCTGTCAAGCTGGTCAATAAAACTGGCCCCGAGGGCATAGGTCTGAACCAGAAAGCAGATTCTGGTGAAGAGGCTGATCCGAAACGGCGCTTTGCTCTTTCGTCGCGCCCGTTGCCCTCTTAATTGCTGGATCAGAGCCATATCAATGATACTGGTTTTTGATCTCGACCTGCCCGGAGATAATTTTGGGATGATCGGCGGGAATGCGGTATTCGTCAAAATCAACGGTGCGCACATGCTGGGTAATGCGATCCAGACTATGATAGCCGTTACGGCGGCGGCTGTTGTAACCGTAAAACAGGGCGTTGATGCCTTCCTCCAAGGCCAGGATGACGTTCTTGGCATTGAACTGCCTGGTGGCTTCATAATCTCCGGTGCAGATCTTTTGCCGGGCGGCATAGCCGAACAGAAAAGGATGTTTGTACCGGTCTAACACCATAGGTTGTAAACCGCCCAGGGTCGAGACCGCTACCCGACAGTCGGGGAACAGATAAATTCGACCATAATAATCTTTCAGGGCGTATTCTCCGGTATGTTTATAAATGATGTACTCCTTGCTAACGCCGGTTCTAAAAAAACCAAAGCCTTCGACTTCCAACTGGCCTCGTCGGTCCAGGGCGCGCAGTAGGGGCAGATAATGGCCCCGCTGGGCCAGTTGTCGGCGTTCGGCCAGTAAATCTTGGAGACGATTTTTCTCTTGCCTAACTATTTTCCACTTTAACGCCTGACGGAACCAATGGTTTAGCCGGGGCCCGCTTATCCGCCCTTCAGGAGGTGTGGGTTGGGTAGTTAGAGCGGCGTCCAGCCTGGCCAGTAGGTTTTGCCGTGACTCTAGCTCTAAAAGCTGATCGGCCTGTTTTACGTCAAACTCGGAGACCTGGATGTGTTTTGCGACTATCTCCAATATTTCTGCTTCGGTAAACCCGGCTCTTGCCAAGCCGCTTGTACGCCGCAAAAAATGGGGCAAAACTTCGAACACCATAGTACTGATCTGGTTGTCAGTCAGGCTGTCATTGCGCTCTGGATCGCAGCCATATTGCTGTAAACAGGTCTTGCGGAGATGCTCATAGGGGACCGGGTGGATTTTCTCGTAGTTTTCTAACAGGGAAGCCAGACTCAGGGTTTTGACAAAAGGTTCGCCAGCGATGGTTATCACAGTATTATCGGGTTGCGGCCTGAGATTGCCCCGCGGGTCTTGAATCTCGCGGGTAATATCCGCATCTAACAACAGGGGGAGATAAATAAAACCTCCTTTAATAACTATCTCCTCAGCAAATTCTAACCACTGTTGCATTATGCACGGCTCCCTGCCCCGCCGACCATCAGCCTAGCTTAATCTTGGTTTAAGTCTAATCTCATCATGTAAAAACTATTGTTATCTTCCTGGTCCAGGGAAAGTACTTTCATGATTTTAAAGCCCAGTTGTTCATATAGTCTTACTGCCCCGATTTTAACCAGCTCAACGTCTAACTCTACAGTTTTAACTTTTCTCTGTTTAAAGTTAGCAATAGAGTTTTTAATTAGCGCGGTGGCGATACCTTTCCCACGGTGCTCCGGATGTACGGCAATCCTCAGAACTACTGCTCTATTCCCCAGTTCACAGATACAGCCGATCAGGTAGCCGATAATTTCAGTATTTTCATATATATAAAATATACAGTCCAGAGCCTGTTTGAAATTATGGTATTCCCAATGGTCCAAAAAAGACAGCCGGTCAATTTCGATGATTCTATCCAGATCGCTTTCCGTGGCCTTGCGGATGTGACCACTGGCATTGGGTACCGGCCGACCACCTTCTTGAGGTTTAATGGCCCGAACCGGAACGTAGAGGTATTGTTCTCCTTCTTCAGTAGTTTCTGATTCGGCATAATCGCGAGCCTGGTTGTCTACTTCTTTACCTCTACATATTAACTTGCCCCCTGTAAGCTGTCTTTTAATGTCGTCGACGATTTGTTGTTCTTCAATACTCCAATCGGTTTTACTTAAAATCTCCTCACACAACTTTCGCAGGGATTTACCTTCGTAACTGCCGGGCTCGAAGATCTCGATTAGACCTTCGGCCGCCTGCCCCGGGAGGATTTCGATCACCAGGGCTTGGGGGCGTTCCCGGGTCGTTGGTTGGCTAGCTTTCTTGGGCTCTATCTCCGTCATGGCTCCGACCTTGTAATTTTCGATCTGATCCCACCTGGCGATGGTTGTCTGAGGCTAAGTCCGGACTGCTGCCTTCGCACTGAAATAACCCTTTAATAATTATTATAACTTATATTGATCAACTAAATCTATCGAAAAAATGTTATAGAGTTCAGCCCTTGTGCAGGTTTCAGGTGTTGAACTTAAACTCTCCCCGGCCTAACAAATCGTGCAAATGGATGATGCCCAGCACTTTTAGCTCTTGGTCTACCACCGGCAGCACGGTTATGGCCTGATGCTCCATCAGTTCCAGGGCCTGGGAGGCCAGAGCCTCGGGACCGATGGTTTGCGGTGAGCGGGTCATGACCTCCTGGACCGGTTTATCCAATAGATTATCAAATCTTTTCAAGGCCCGGCGTAGATCACCGTCGGTAATAATGCCTTGCAGAGCCAGACCATTATCCACCACCAGGGTAGTTCCCAGGCGTTTGTCGTCCATCTCCACAATGGCCTGGCGCAGGGACTGCTCCGGGTGACTTAAGGGCAGGCGATCACCGGTCAACATGACCTCGGCAATAGCCAGAGACAGACGGGCACCCAGACTGCCGCCGGGATGGAAGCGCCGGAAATCACTGGGTTTGAAGCCACGGCAGGTGAGCAGGGCTACTGCCAGGGCGTCGCCCATGGCCAGGGCCGCGGTGGTACTGGCGGTCGGGGCCAGACCCAAAGGGCAGGCCTCCCGGGGCACGCCGACATCTATGGTTACCCGACTGTGCCGGGCCAGAGTTGATTGGGGTTGCCCGGTTAAGGCGATCAGGGGGACCGCCAGGCGCTCAATACTGGGGAGCAGGATGGTTAATTCCTTGGTCTCACCGCTGTTCGATAACGCCAGCATCACGTCCGGGGCCGCAACCATCCCCAAATCGCCGTGCATGGCTTCCACCGGGTGTAAAAACAGCGCCGGAGTACCGGTGGAATTAAAGGTGGCCACCAACTTGCGGGCCACGATCCCGGATTTGCCGATCCCGGTGACTATCAAGCGCCCTTTCGAACCAAGAATTATCTCTACTGCCTGAACGAAGTTGCCATCTAACTTGTGGATCAGACCACAGATGCCCTCGGCTTCGATGGTCAGCACTTCCTGGGCTAACTGCAGCAGACCCTTGATTTTTTGTTGCTCGGCTGGTACCATTTAGAAGCAGTGGCTAGTGGACAGTTGTCAGGGGTTAGTGGCCAGTAGTCAGTAAATTACAAATACCACCTAAAACTACCGACTACTCAGGTTTAACAAGCTTGGTACTGGGCTTACCTAGCACGATGGTATCTTTCCCACGGTCTTTGCTGGAATACATGGCTTGATCGGCCAATAGTAACAGGGTCTGCTTGTCAGTGGCATCATAAGGCAAGGTGGCAATACCATAACTAGCCGTAAGGGCCAGGCTGATAGCCTCTTCCGTAAGGAATCGGCTTTGATTCAGAACCTCCCGCACTTGGCAAACAAAGTCAAAGGCATTATTTTTGCTTTGATTGGGCAACAGAATGATAAATTCGTCGCCGCCATAGCGAATCAGACTGTCGCTGGGAGACAGTAAGGAGCCGATCACCTGGGCGACTTCTTTGAGAACCTTGCTCCCCTTCAGGTGACCATAGCTGTCTACCACTTTTTTAAAATCGTCCAGATCCAGGAATACTACGGAAAGTTCGGAGTTTTCCTGGAGGACCTGGCAGACCAGTTGATCCAGATGCCAGGTAAGGTAGCGGGTATTATAATAGCCGGTAACATCATCAATAAATGATTCGACCTGGAGCTTTTGAAAATTGCGCACATTGTCCACCGCGATGGCCACATAATCGGTCAGGATAGCCAGCAGCGGCAGATATTTTTTGCGGAAAAAATTTTCATTATCCAGATTGACGACCTCTATCACGCCGATCACCTCGCCCCGAATGGTGAGCGGCAAACAGATGATGGAACGGGTTTCAAAGCCGGTGAGTTCGTCAACCTTGCAGCAGAAGCGTTTATCCTGGCGGGCATTTTTGATAAAAATCGGTTCGCCGGTCTGGACGACGGTGCCAGCAATGCCCTCGCCGATTTGGAGGCGCAGATCGCGCAATTTGGCTATCTCTAGCCCAACTACCACCGAAAAATAGAGTTCTTGAGTCGCGGGATCGATCAGCAGCAGAGACCAGTTGCTGGCCGGGACTAGGGTGTTTATACGCTCCAGCACCGCGGTCAGCAAGGTTTCCATATCAAAGGTGCTAACCAGCGTCTTGGAAATCTCAATACAGGTTAGCAGGCGCTTGACCTGACTTTTGTCTGTAAAGGAATCTAACAACTCTTGACTCCTAATCATTACTGCCCCCAAGTCTGGGGAAATTTTACCTTATAAAGGAAAAATTGCAACTATATTTGAGACTAACCGGACAGCGGGTCTCGATCAGAATTAACCGGGGGACAAGTTATTAATTGACGACCATGGGTAAATCCCGGTAAACTGCAATTATCAGTTTAGCAAGGAGGACGACATGGCGGCGAAGCTGTTAATTCCTTTGGATGGTTCGGAAGGCTCGAAACGGGCCGTGGAATACGTGGCCCAAACCTTTGGTCAGACCCCGGGAGTGGAGGTTAAATTACTGCATATTCTGGCGGGAACGCCGCCGGCTTTTTGGGATGATGGCCATATCCTAGATGACCAGGAACGCCAGGCCCGTCAGAATCTAATCGATGATTGGCAAAACGAAAAGGAAAAAAAATGGCAAGCCCTTTTTGCCCAGGCCCGGGATAGGCTGGTACAAGGTGGCATGACCCCGGAGGCGATCAGTACGAAATTTATG
Source organism: Desulfobacca sp. 4484_104 (assembly GCA_002049795.1). Classification (GTDB taxonomy): domain Bacteria; phylum Desulfobacterota; class Desulfobaccia; order Desulfobaccales; family Desulfobaccaceae; genus Desulfobacca_B. The sequence continues at coordinate 7,417 of MUKC01000039.1, forward strand.
CCTAAGTACTTCGAAGTGGCCGAAGATATCCTGCGCGAGGCCGACACCGAGGGTTATTCGACCATCGTTATGGGCCGCCGGGGCCTGACCGGGGCCCAAAAGGTTCTCTTGGGCAGTGTATCCAGCAAAGTAGTCCATCGCGCCAAAGGTATCGCAGTCATCATTGTGGACTGAACAACGGTTACCTTATACCGATTAGCTTTCAAATGAGTAATTTTATCCTTTATCCCCTCTCCCCTCAAATGAGTAATTTTATCCTTTATCCCCTCTCCCCCGCTGGCGGGCGAGGGCGAGGGGGCATTTTAGCTCTTTGATTGCAACTTGGTATTACCGGAAGTCGCCTGGCACTGGCTTCAGGACGTTCGCCGACAGCGCATCTCAATATAGTTGGCTTCCACCACAGTGATGATGATACCCTGACGGGTTAATTCCTGGGTGATTAGAGCCGGGTCATGACCGGCAAACAGTCGGGTGATGACCTGATGCATGGTGCCGACCGAGACATTGCCGCGTGGCGGTAATTCCCGAGTTACGTCATTTTTGATATGTTGGAAGAGGAAATCGACCAGGTAATCTCCGGCCGGACTGCTGAAGCGTACCACTTTCTCTTCCTCAGTGCCTTCGTTTAAGATTTCCTGGGGCACATAGCGGTTTAAAATCCAATCCGTCCGATTTAAATAAGAGGACAGCAAAATGGCGACCATGTCATAATGGTCGAGAGGACGTTGTTCATCCTGTTCGACGCGACTGGTGCCAAAGCGGCGGAAGCGATATTCGGGGGCATTTTTATCCCGGCTAACCACTAAATCGATCCCTACCGTGCCGATCGAACATGACAGATTAATAGTGTCATCCGCACCTACCGGCACCCCATAACGAGATAGTTTATCAAGAATCAAGCCATGGCGATGTCCTAACAGCACCCGCCGGATCAGCGCTTGCATAATATAAGGAGTAACATTGTATTTGGCTGACAAGGCCAGGGAAGTCAACTGTTGGACGGTCATTTGCACAAAATAATGCGGCGGATAAAGCTCAAAATTTAAGGTGGCGAATTCCCCCGGCTGGCGATTATACCGTCTCCAAATCTCCTGCCAACGATGATCTTTGACCAGTTCCAAGACCTCGATCAGGTCATAAGAATCCAGTTCCCGATGTTCCTGTTCTTCCACCAGACACTTTGTCGTCATCGCAGCCTCCCCGATATCCCAGGTGGTTAACAAGTATTTAACAGGTATTTAGTTTATATAATAATTACCCGAGGGGCAGAGTGCAACCTTATCTGAGCCAGTCTTACCTCCTAAAGCTTTGCCACCGCCAAACGTTTCTTCATATTTATGATTTCTTGAGCACCAAGGCATAGTAATGGGGAGGCCGTTGTTGGCGTTGCACTTCCACCAGCCCTAAGGGTTGGGCCAGGGAGAGGATCTGCTCCGGGGATAAGCGGACTTTGAGGGGTGGCCCGTGGCTGGCTGCTTCCTGGGGCCACTCCACTACCAGAATACGCCCCGTCTGGGCTGTCAGTTTATGGGCCAGGGCCAGAAGCTGGGCGGGCTGGCTGACCTCATGCAACACAAAGGCCAAAAGCACCCAATCCACCGGGGCGCTTAGCAATAGATCATCTTCCGGCGTCGGGAAGATTTCGACATTATCCAGCCCCTGAGTGGTTACCGCGGCTCGGACCGCCGCCAACATTTCCGGGTGGATGTCGGTTGCCAGTACCTTGCCGCCTGGCCCCAGCAGTCGCGCCGCCGGAACCGTAAAAAAACCAGTGCCGCAGCCGAAGTCAAGTAAGCTCTGGTTAGCGGTAATCCCGGCCCAGGCCAATAGCTCTTGGGGTCGGGTATGCTGGTGTCGGGCCGGGCTATCCAGCACGTGTTTTTTGCTGGGGTCGAATCGATGCTTCATGCCTGAGTTTCCTTTACTTTTGCGGATTACAGCGGTGAAGATTAGGGGCGGTCGAGAACCTGACCATAAAGCGCTAATTTTAACCGCGGCCCGAGGTCTTCCAGTTGCTCCTGGAGATGTCGGGCCTGATCCCTGACCGTCAGGCTTAGGGCGGCATTCTGGATCATGCTGAGATTGGAGAAGACATTAATCAAGGCCCCGTGGACCACGGCTTCGGCCAAAAAGGCCATCGCCCCGACGTCGGCCAGGGTAACCGGATTGCCCCTGGCCGCCAAGAGGCCGGCTTCCTTCAAAAGCGCCAACCCGCGCGCCGCCATCTCAAGGGGCGGCTCACAGGCCCGGAGAAAGGCCGCGTCCCGCGCCTGTTGGCGGGCCAGACGTTGGTCGGCATGCTGGCGAGGTAGGCGCTGGGCCTGGACCACGGTCTGGTAAGCCAGGGCGTCAGCGTCTAAAAGCTTAAGGAAGTCCGCTTGTTGTGCTTCAACCTCCTTAAGAAGTTGCGCCACCACATTGCGGTCATCCTCCGGCTGAGATTTTTTTAAATATAATTGCGTCGCTAAGCCACCCAGGGCCGCGGCCATGGCCCCGGCCAGGGCCAGGGCGCAACCGCCACCCGGTAGCGGATTGCCCTGGGCTAAACGCTCCACAAAGGTTTGTATCGGCCACTGGGGAAAGCCGGGAGATTCCATGCACATGTCCTTTGTTTGAGATATAATATTTGACCGAACATCTGTTCCGGTGACTTGGTAATCCATAGTAGGGGCGAGCCGCCGGGTCACCCCTACACCTGTCCGGCCATTGGGCAATATTTGTAAATTTTTTTAGGTCCACCCGAAGATTTACTAATTTTACCATGAAAACCCCGAGACCCCAAGGAGCAGGTCGGTCAACCAGCTTTGTATCTTGACCGTCGGGGTGGTTTTGGTTATCTTGGTAGCAGAAAGGAATCCGATGAAACGCTCACTGGTAGCGCTGTTGCTTTCGGCGCTAATTTTTCCGGGACTGGGGCAGTTATATAACCGGGACTTGAAAAAGGGTCTTTGTCTGATCCTGTTGGCTACCGCCGGGGTCACAGTGATCTTCCTGGGCGGCCTGATCCTGTTAAACTACGAATACGCCGCGCTTTATCCCACCCCATTGACCAGAGCGCTTTTTCAAGAGATGGTGATGAGGATCTTGCAACACCCGCTGATTCTTGGCGCCATCAGCCTGTTTTTAGGGGTCTGGGTATATAGCGTCCTGGACGCTTCTCGCACCCCGCGGCGACTGTCTACCAAGGAGTAGATATGGGAACTACCGATATTTTTTGGATGTTTCTGATCATCATGGCTCTGCAACCGCTTATCCGGCAGAAGTTCCTGGTTATGTCCCGGCAACGTTTGCTGGCCCGGTTAGAAAAGGCCCGGCAATCCCGGGTGATCATGATGATCCACCGCATGGAGACCATGAGCCTTTTAGGTTTTCCGATCATGCGTTATATTGATGTCAATGATTCCGAAGAAGTGATCCGGGCCATCCATCTGACCGACCCGGAAGTCCCCCTGGATTTAGTGCTGCATACGCCTGGTGGCCTGGTGTTGGCCTCCTTGCAGATCGCTCGGGCCATCCACCAACATCCCGGCAGGGTTACGGTTTTTGTGCCGCATTACGCCATGTCAGGAGGCACGCTGATCGCCCTGGCCGCGGACGAGATTGTCATGTGTGAGCATGCCATGCTGGGACCGGTCGATCCGCAACTGGGTCAATATCCGGCCGCCTCGTTGTTAAAGGCGGTCGCCCGTAAGCCGGTGGCGGAAGTCGACGATCAGACCCTGATCCTGGCCGATCAGGCGGAAAAGGCGATGGCGCAGGTGCACAGCAGTGTCCGGGAATTGCTGGCCGACAAGTTTGAGGCCGATAAGGCCGAGGAACTGGCCGATTTACTTACCGAGGGCAGATGGACGCATGATCATCCGATCACCTTTAAGGCCGCCCAGGACATGGGTTTGCCGGTCAATAGCGATATGCCTAAGGAAATCCTACAACTTATGGGACTCTACCCCCAGCCGGTGCGCCACCAACCGACAGTTGAATATTTGCCGATTCCGCGGCACCTTGAACGGCGGGGGTCGAAATCCCCTGGAGCTTAAAAGCAATGCGGCAATATTTACTGGATGAGATCGGTAAGGCCGATATCAGTCGGATCAAAACTTATCTCGATGAGCATGCCATCCCCGCCCGACTCGAAGGCATCTGGTGGGTGGACCTGCAGGAGGACCTGCTCAACGAACAGCAGTATGCCCATCGGGACTTTCAACCGTTCTGTTTTGCCATCGAATTAGGTGATAAGTTTATAAAATTTGAATTTTTGATTCGCAGCCGTCTATACCTGCGCTGTCCTTATGTCGATTATGCTAACCGGCAACAGCGTGATTTCATCATGGGCTTTGCCGATCGTCTGGTAGAAGACCTGGGTCTGAGAACCTGACCACTTAGTTTGCGGTTAGCGCATTGCTAACCGAGTCGGCCCGCGTTTAATAGCCTCCTAAAAGTTCAGAGACCGTCCGACACCGAAAGCCCTTTTGCTGAATCTGGGGGAGCAGCAGCCGCAGGGCGTCCACGGTAGGCTGGCGGTTGGCATTGTCGTATTCGTTGTTGTCGTGCAGTACCACAATGGCTCCGTTCTTTAGATTATTAAGGACCCGCTGCACAATAGTGGTGGCCGGGTAACCCTGCCAATCGCCGGAATCGACATTCCACAGGATGATTTTGCCGCCGGTGCGTTTCACATATCCAACCGCGTCGTGAGATAGCTTGCTGTACGGGGGCCGGAACAAGCCGTTGAGGCGGACTCCGAGTTGCCCCAGCACCGATTCCGTCTGCTCTATTTCCCGAGCTAAAGTGGCCTGATGTACTTTAGTCAGATCAGGGTGGCTATAAGTATGGTTGCCGATTTCATGGCCCTGCGCGGATAGGGCCTGAACCACTTGCGGGTAGCGCCAGGCGTGGCGGCCCAGCAGAAAAAAAGTGGCATGAATCCGATAATGCGCGAGGACAGTTAGAATCTGGGGCGTAAACCGGGCAGACGGGCCATCATCAAAGGTGAGTGCTATCACCGGCCGCGACTCATCTCCATGCCAGTAAATTGGGTCGGGCCGAGGGGTTAAGTATTCGCTCAGCAGCACCCCCAAACAGAACAGGATGACGAGGCCGATCAGCACCTGAAAATAGCAGGAATTGTTATAGAACAACGATCGGCTTAAACCCCTATCTTTTGGTAATAGAAACTGATGATATCCCGCTTCGACAACATGGTGATTATCTGATCAGGGCTATCTTCTTTAACCACCGGGAGTTCGTCCACATTGATCACATTGAATTTATCCAGCGCCTGTTTCAGGGTTTCGTTCCAAAATAACCGCACCACGTTAGGGGTGGCGACATCTTTAGCGACGATCAGATGGGAAATGGCTTCTTCAAACAGGAGGCCGCGGATATCGTTGATAGATAGAATGCCGGTCATTTTGCCCTGTTGGTCGATCACCGGGAAATAATGGTCGGGAGAATTGGTCACGGTCCGGACTAATTGTTCAAAGGGCATGGACTCAGGGATCAATTCCACCGGACGGTTATTTACGGCTTGATAGACGAACATGCGTTCCAACAGCCCCGAGGCTATCCTCTGAAAATGAGCCGGGGAAGCCATCCGAGTTGCCACCTGTTTTTCATACAGGGTAGTGTTCCACAGGCACAGAAAGGCAATGGTAGTGACCAGCATCAGCGGTACCAATAAGGTATAGCTGCTGGACATTTCGCATAACATAATAATTGAAGCAATTGGAATTTTGCCCACTCCCCCCAAAAACGCGCCCATGCCGACCAGGACGTAAGAGGTCGGATTAATTACCCATTGGGGCGCCAATTGATGCCCTAAAAATCCGAAGGCCCCACCCAACATCGCCCCCATGAACAAAGATGGTCCAAAGACGCCGCCGCTGCCGCCTGAACTGATGGTAAACGAGGTAACCACAATCTTCAGGATGGCCAGAATAAACATGGTATGCCAGAGGAATTTCCCTTCCAGGGCATACTGGATCCAGCCATAGCCGCCAGCCATGATCTGCGGGTAAAACAGGGCTACACAGCCCAAGAGAAACCCCCCGATAGCGGGTTTAAAATGATTGGGGAGGGGAAGTTTATTGAAAAATTTGTCCCGCAGACCATAAAACCAATGCACATAAAAATAACCCACTAAGGCGCAGACTACCCCAAACAGGGTATAGGGCACCAATTCAGTCGGTATGCTGATATCGACATGTCCGGGAAAGAAGAGGGCTTGACGGCCATAGACATTAGTAAAGATCGAATAGGCTACGATAGAGGAAGTGAGGCAAGGCAGTATGGCCTCAGACTCAAACTCGGTATCTCGATAGAGGACCTCGGGGGCGAACAACGCTGCGCCCAAGGGGGCGCGAAAGATGGCGCCGATGCCCGCCGCGGCCCCGGCTAACATCAGGATACGCCGATCCCGGGGCCTGAGGTGCAAAGCCGAGGCCAGACAGGAGCCGAAACCGGAGCCGATCTGGGAAATTGGCCCTTCCTTGCCCGCCGACCCCCCGCTGCCGATGGTAATGGCCGAGGACAGGATTTTTAGAAAAGGGACCCGTTTGCGGACAAATCCACCCCGTTGGTGGAATGATTCGATCATGGCGTTGGTGCCGTCCCCCTCGGCTTCGGGAGCGATCAGAAAGACAATCAGCCCCGAAACCAGTCCTCCTAAGGTCGGGATAATCAGGAGCAACCAGCGGCCCCAAAAATGGGGGGCCGTCCAGGTAGGGGTGCCGGCCGGGATCGGCACCGGTTCAATGTAGCCGGTAGGAAGATGAATGAAATATTTCAAAAACAGGTGTAACAGCCAGTCAAAGGTGATGGCGCCCACCCCCGCCACTATCCCCACTGCGATGCTCAACAACGGCCAGCGCAGGCGGCGGTGCAATTCTTGAACTTTAAAAAGATTTTTTAAATATGTTCTAACTTTTTTTCCAATTAACATTTAGCTTAGTTACCGAAGTGATATTTAATTTGAACTAAAATGCTGTAATTTTAAAACATTTTAGTTTATATTTAGGCAGCAATTCCGATAACGACTAATGGGACTGCAGGAACACCTCTGCCTTGCCTAATTACATTGTAAACTTCACCTTCATAATAGGCAACGCCGGAACTCATCTGCGCTTGTAAAGATTTCATCGGAAGAATCTCTATTCCGACGTCAATATGATCGCCAACAAAAAAAGCAAGATGTTTTACAAATAAATCATAGGCAACAAAAGCATACTTTCCAAATTGAACTTCTATAGCAACTCGGTCCTTTACAAAATCAGTCTGATTATAACTGAAAATAGGCAATGCGGCTGCTGCTTCTATTTCTGTTTTTTGGCTTATGTACAAGTAGGTATTCTAACCCATTTAAGTGGGAATATTTTTCGATGATTACCATTTTTAAGCAATTCTTTTGTATTTTAGTATGACTTCTATTAAAGTGGGTTACCTTATTTTTTTATTATTCGACCAGGGAGCGATCGTTAGAGAGTTCCCTGTCTCAATTGGATCATAAACCGGTCTGTCCATCGGCCGGGTTTTTAAGGTCCCGGCCAGTTCCTGCTCAATCCGACTTCTGGCCAGATCTATATATTTAGGAATAATCTCAGCTCCGGCCCCTTTACGTTGATGTCGAATGGCGGCGATGACGGACGTGCCGGTGCCCAGAAAGGGATCAAAAACCCAATCGCCCACATTGGTCAGCGACAGAACCAGGCGTTCGATCAGTTCTACCGGAAACTGGCAAGGATGCTCCGTCTTCTCAATATGATTGCACTTGACATTGGGGATAACCCACAGATCCCCCGGGTTCTTGCCGAGCGGATTACAGGAATACTGCCCGGCCTTGGGCCCTTTAAAGTATTTTTTGCCCGGATATTTTTGCGGGACCCGGACCGGATCTAAGTTAAAGACATAATTATCAGTCTTGGTAAACCAGAGGATGGTTTCATAGCGGCCGGAAAAGCGGCGGCTGCAATGCAGGCCATGCTCAAAGTGCCAAATTATCCGGTTGCGTAATTTTAACCCGAAGTCGCGGAATATGGGATATAGCACGGTATCCAGGGGGATAATGGCGCCCTGATCAACATAGTTGCCGACCTGCCAGCAAATACTGCCCGCAGGCGACAGACACCGGACACATTCTTTAATCACTTCTGCCTGTTGGGCCAGGTATAACTCTAATTTAAGGCGTTTTTCATACTCTTTACCTAGATTATAGGGGGGAGAGGTAACGACTAATTGCCAAGACCCATCAGGAATGGACTTTAATAAACGCAGACAATCGCCTGGGAACACCACAATATGTGCCGAGGGATTAAATGCAGCTGCGATTTTCCGGTTAACGCTCATAACTATATAATATCTCTATAATAAGTTAGCGTCAAGCACAAGTTGCTACGGAATCAGCTAACCCTAGTCGAGGGCAAAGGTATATTTCTGTTCCGCCTTAGGGACGTACCACTTGATAAAGTTGTAATCAATCCCGGCCGGAGCCGGTTTGATGCCTCGGAAGCGGCGGTGCACTACCGGCAGGGCATCGGGGACAAACAAAAAGGTATAAGGCTGGTCCTGGGCTAGAATTTCCTGAAATTTAAAGTAATATTGCTGCCGTTGCCGCCGGTCGAAGGTATGGCGGCCTTTTTCCAGCAACTCGTCCACCTGCGGGTTCTGATAATGGATGAAATTCAGTTCCCCCGGCCGGACTTTGGAAGAATGCCAGATATCAAAGACATCCGGATCCTGGCCGGTAGTCCAGCCCAGGAGCACGGCCTCGAAACGCCCCTGATTGATAAATTCTTTCAGAAAAGCCGCCCATTCCACGGTGCGAATATTCACCTTAATGCCGATTTCTTTTAGGCGGCGCTGAATGATTTCGGCGGTCTTAGTCCGGATGGTATTACCCTGGTTAATTAGAATGGTAAACTCGAAGGGCTGGCCGTTTTTCTCCAGGAGGCCCTGAGGGTTGGGGTGCCAACCGGCCGCGGCGAGCAAGGCTTTAGCCTGCTCCGGATCATAAGGGAACTTGGGCACGTCGGGATTATAAAACCAGGTGCCGGGCTTATAGGGGCCGGTGGCCACCTGGCCCAGGCCCAAGAGCACGCCGTCAATAATTTCCTGCTTATTAATGGCATGGGTGAGGGCTTGTCGCACCCGACGATCGGCAAAACGGGGGTCAGTCAGGTTATATCCCAAATAGGTGTAGGAAAATGAAATGTAGCGATATTTATTATACAGCTCTTGAAAACGGCGATATTGTGTCTGGCGGCTGTATTGCAAGGGCGTCAGGCCCATGCGGTCGATATTACCAGCCTTGAGTTGCAAGAACATGGTAGCCGGGTCCGGGATGATCATATAAATATAGCCGTTCAGATAGGGCCGCCCTTCAAAGTAATCTGGGTTGTAAGCTAAAGTAATGCGATCCCCTGTCTGCCATTTTTTGAACATAAACGGTCCGGTGCCGATGGGGTGGCGGCTCAAGGGCGACTGGGTAATGTCTTTACCGGCCAGCAGATGGCGGGGCAGTATGGCCAGCCCCCAACTGCTCAGGGCCGGGGCAAAAGGCTGCGGATAAATGACCCGAAAGGTGTGGTCATCCAAGACCTCAGCTTTTTTGACCTGTTGATAATCCCCGGCATAAGCCGTCGGGGTCTTGGGATCCACCATCACCTGATAGGTAAACAAGACATCTTGAGCGGTAAACGGCGCGCCGTCATGCCATTTTACCCCTTTTCGCAACTTAAAGGTAATGGTCAGGCCGTCTGGGGAAATTTCCCAACTTTCGGCCAGATCACCGACCAGGTTGAGGTCGCCGTCGTACTTGACCAGGCCATTATAGACCAGTCCGCAAATGCTATGGGAGGCCGAATCCGAGGCCAGCGGCGGGATCAGGTTGCTGGCGTCGCCGATCGAGCCATCAATCAGCAGGTCGCCAAAGGCCGGGCCGGTATCCGGTCCCCCATAACGCTGGGGTTCCTCGCCCGGCGGCTGGCAAGAGACAACCACCAGCGCCAGCAGCAGTATTATGCCGAAGCCGGTAGTCTTGCAGAAGCCAATAATCCTATGTTTACAATACATGCCCCTCCATGTACCATATACCACCAAAGAAGACAAGGGGCAGGAGGGCTTGATTAAATTTTCCTTGCCAAGTTCCCTGGGTTTGGATAAATTTAACTCGTCGGGACGTGGCTCAGCCTGGTAGAGCACAGCGTTCGGGACGCTGGGGTCGCTGGTTCAAATCCAGTCGTCCCGACCATTACCCTTCCCCACGGCAACCAAGGTCCGCCAGTAATAATCATCTAAATTGAGCAATCAGAAGGAATAAGTGATACTGACCGCAACCATTGGTCTGCGCGGCGAACTTTCTGGTGTCCATCCGAAGCCCACTTTCCCGCCACTTTTTCCCCTCTCCCCTTGGGGGAGTGGGCCAGGGTGAGGGGTAATAATCTAAAGCCGATTTAGGCAATCAGATATTGGCCTCCTGACGAGCGCTCAAGCCCCTCAAGCCGGTAAGCCAAAGGATTGGCTTTTGGCGATCAGGGCCTCCAGTTTGGCCAAGGCCCGACCGGAGCGGATGATTTCCTGGGACTGGGCCAGACCGGCAGTAAAGTCCGGGGCCGCTCCTGCCGCCACCAGGGCCGCGGCGGCGTTCAAGGCCACCATATCCTGCCGGGGCCCGACTTCCCCGGCCAACACCTGGCGGATGATGCAGGCGTTTTGCAAAACATCGCCGCCCCGAATATCTTCCAGCCTGGCTCGTTTCAGACCCAACTCCTCCGGGGCGAGGCTAAAGGTCCGCACCTGGCCATCTGCGAATTCACTGACCCGGCTGGGGCCGGTGATGCTGAATTCGTCAAAGGAACCTTCGCCGTAAACCACAAAGGCCCGGCGACAGCCCAAATTGCCCAGCACCTGGGCCAAAGGTTCGGTGAGATTCGGGTCATAAACTCCCAGCACCTGGATATTGGCCCGGGCCGGATTGGTCAGCGGCCCCAAGATGTTGAAAATGGTGCGGATGCCGATCTCCCGCCGCGGGCCGATGGCGTAGCGCATGGCCCCATGCAGGGCCGGGGCGAACAAGAAGCCGATGCCGACCTCAGCGATGCACTCCGCCACCTGCGCCGGGGTCAGGGCCAGGTTGATCCCCAAGGCCTCGATGACGTCGGCCGAACCACAGCGACTGGACACCGCCCGATTGCCGTGTTTGGCCACTTTGAGGCCAGCCCCGGCTACCACAAAGGCGGTGGTGGTAGAGACGTTGAAGGTCTGGGTGGCGTCCCCGCCAGTGCCGCAGGTATCGACCACGGTCTCCCGGTCGAGGTTGATCTCATCCCGGTCCAGGTCCACCAGGTGGTCGCCCACCGGGATGGGGGTGGCCTTGGCCCGCATCACCCGGGCCGCGGCGGTGATCTCGGCTACGGTCTCCCCCTTCATCCGCAAAGCAGTGATGAACGCCGCAATCTGGGCCTCGGTAGCCTCACCGCCCATGATGATCTCCATGGCCCGGGTCATCTCCGGTTCGGACAGATCCTGGCGGGTGACTACTTTATAAATAACTTCCTTCAACATTAATATTGCCTCTCCGAGAGAGATTTTGGAGTTCTGTTTTTTGCAAGATTGCCTAATCTTAGGGACAAATCACCATGCACCAAGATGCCCATTATTTTAACCCCGCTGACGTTTGAGGAAATTGCGCAGCAGGTTGAGGCCCTCGGGGGTCATGATCGACTCGGGGTGAAATTGCACCCCGAAAATGGCATATTCTATATGGCGCAGGCCCATGATCTCTCCCACTGCGGTTTGAGCCGTGACCTGTAAGCAGTCCGGCAGCACCGCCCGGTGCACAATCAGCGAGTGGTAGCGGGTGGCCTCGAAGGGTACAGGCAGCCCCTGGAACAGCTCCTGGCCGTCGTGATAGATCAGGGAGGTCTTGCCATGCATCAGCCGCGAGGCGGGGATAATCTGGCCGCCAAAAGCCTCGGCCACGGCCTGATGTCCCAGGCATACCCCCAGGATGGGCAGTCGCCCGGCAAAGTGCTGGATCGCGGCAATCGACAGCCCCGCGTCCTTGGGGTAACCGGGGCCGGGGGAGATCAACAGGTGGCTGGGCTGCAAGCGCTCCAGACCCTCCAGGTCGATCTGGTCGTTGCGATAGACCGTCAGCTGAGCCCCCAAAATCCCCAGATATTGCACCAGATTATAGGTGAAAGAGTCATAATTATCAATAACCGCAATCTGCGGCTCCGCGGTTTTGAGTGGTAAGTTTTGAGTTTCGAGTTTTAGGTTTTCGGTGGCTAAGGAGACGGTGCTCGACATGGCTACACTCCATATTACACAGTTCTGAGATGATTTCTATATGGCCAACCATTAATTGCTAACCCTTACAACAACCCTCGCGCTGCCAGTTCCAGGGCCCGAACCATGGCCTGGGCCTTATTGACGGTCTCCTGGTATTCCTTGGCCGGGTCCGAATCGGCGACAATACCGGCTCCTACCTGGAGATAGACCTGGCCATCATGAACGGTCAGGGTGCGGATGGTAATACAAAAATCCATATTGCCGCTAAAGCCCAGGTAGCCCACGGCCCCGGCGTAGGGCCCCCGGCGGGTGGGTTCCAGTTCCTCGATTATCTCCATGGCCCGCACCTTGGGAGCCCCGGACACGGTCCCGGCTGGAAAGGAGGCTTTTAGCACGTCGATGGCGGTTTTACCTTCCTCCAGGTCGCCGACCACATGGGAGACGATGTGCATAACGTGGGAGTAGCGTTCTACGGTGAACAGTTCAGTGACTTTGACGCTGCCTATCTTCGCCACCCGGCCGACGTCGTTGCGGCCCAGATCGACGAGCATGATGTGTTCGGCCCGTTCTTTGGGATCTTCGAGCAGCTCGGCTTCCAGGGCCTGATCCTCGGCCGGGGTCAGGCCGCGGCCGCGGGTCCCGGCGATCGGTCGGAGTTCAATGCGTCCGGCTTCCAGGCGCACCAGGACTTCCGGCGAAGCCCCGGCCAGTTGCAGGTCACCCAGGTCCAGGTAGAACATATAAGGCGAGGGATTGATGCTGCGCAAGGCCCGGTAGAGATCGAAGGGGTCCTGCTGCCGCGCGGTCTGAAACCGCTGCGACAAGACAATCTGAATGGCGTCCCCGGCAGTAATATAATCCTTGGCCTTAAGCACAATTTCCTGGAAGCGCTCCGGGGTCAGGTTAGAGGTCAGGGTCACGGTGGCCGACTCCGGGGCCGGGGGTGGAAAATGTTGCGGCTGCCGCAGGCGGTCGATCAGGGCCTCGAGGCCCGCCACACCCTGCTCATAAATGGTTTCAAGCGGCACTTCCGGGGTGATATGGACTAAGGCCACCACCTTGATGGTGTGCCGCACATTGTCGAAGATCAACAGGTGATCGGCCAGCACCAGGATGGCCTCGGGCCAGTCCGCGGGCGGGGTCAGCTCCGGCAGGCGCTCGATATAACGGACCATATCATAGCTTAAATATCCCACCAGTCCTCCGTAAAACCGGGGCAAATCAGGGCTGGCGACCGCCTGGTAACAGCCCAGTACCTGGCGGATGATCTCAAAGGGGTCGGCGACCTTCTCATAGACCTTGGTCTCCTGCCGGTCCTGGACCCGTACCGTCTGCTGCTGCACCGTCAAGATGAGGGCAGGGTTTAGTCCTAAAAAACTGTAGCGCCCCCATTTTTCGCCGCCCTCGACGCTCTCCAGCAGATAGGACATGGAGTTGCCGCGCAACTTTTTGTAAGCCAGCACCGGGGTTTCGAGATCTCCCAAAATCTCCCGATAAATGGGGATCAGATTGCCCTGGGCGGCCAGTTGCTGAAAGGTATCAAAATCAGGAGTAACCATGATAAAACCTCAAATAGCTCTGGAATAAAAAAACCGTGCTCCATCGGGGCACGGTTTCCACAGGTGATAATAAAAAAAACCGTGACCCCGTTCCGTGAAGGGCCACGGCTCAATATCAGCGTTGGTTTTATTTCAGATGAGCGGTGGACACACCTCACGGACCTGCCAAGGGCGCCACCAGCACCAGTTATGTCCCTCAATAACCCTCATATTTTCCTTATAAACTACTGGCTTATAGATGTCAATCTTTTTTTTCTAAGGCGCGTCAGACGCAGAGGCGGAACTGACAATAAATCTAGCAAGGCTTTTTGGTAAGGGAGCTTAATTCCACATTGGAAGACTCCATGGTGATGTGGTAGTCAAGACCCCGTTGGCGAAACAGGTCTTCCAGCCGCCGACGACCGTAGCCTCGGGGCTGGGAGGTGGATACCAATTTTTCCCGGAGACGCCGTCGCTGACCTTAAAGTTTGACGGCAAACTCATCACCCTCTATCCTCGCCAGATTGCCATCAATATCGTCAAGGATGAATCTGGGGCCGAGGCGATCCTGAGATGGCTTAAGCAGCAAATCAATGACACCTGGGATCGGCGGCCAGACCTGGAACCGAGTTTTAAAGTAGCACTTAAACCTAGGATCCTGGAGATTCTGAAAATATTGCCCCGGACCAATTGTCGGGATTGCGGTCAACCTACCTGCTTGGTGTTTGCTAGCCGGTTGAGTGAAGGGGTCGGCCGCCCCGAGGATTGCCCGGGGCTGGATGAGCGCGGTAAGGGCCAATTGCAAAAATATTTAGGACAGTTCCATATTGGAAAGTAGTCAGCATGTGATACTACAGCCAGAAATCCTCTCCCGGCCTGATCTTAACCCAGTGGAGAAAAGACTTTACAATCCCTTGGGCTAGATTTAACATTAACAAGGTTATTCTATGAATGTGGTTATAGGGAGAGAAAATGGCTTCGACTGGATATGTGTACGATGAGCGCTATCTGCTGCACCAAGCTGGAACCTGGCATCCGGAGCGTCCGGAGCGTTTGAAGGCTATTCACCAACGTCTAGTAGCCTCAGGGCTGTTGGATCAGATAGTAGTAATACAACCCCATGAAGCTCCGCTAGTTTGGGTGGAAACGCTTCACGACCGGGACTATATTGAGCGGTTTCGCAAAGCCTGCGAAAAGGGTCAGACCATCTTTCAATCCGCCGATAACGGCATCTGTCGGGATTCTTATAAGATTGCCCTGTTGGCTGTCGGAGGAGTGCTGGCGGCCTGTGATGCGATGATGAATGGGCAGATAAACAATGCCTTCTGTGCGGTGCGTCCGCCCGGCCATCATGCCGAACGCGCCCGGGCCATGGGCTTCTGTTTTTTCAATAATATTGCCTTGGGGGCCCGTTATCTGCAGCAACAGCACGGCTTGAACCGGATTGCCATTGTGGATTGGGATGTCCATCACGGCAATGGCACCCAACACCTCTTTGAAGAGGATCCCAGGGTGTTCTATATCTCATTGCACGAAGACCCGACCACTTGCTATCCAGGTACCGGCCGTAAAACCGAAAAAGGCCGCGGCGCTGGGGTAGGCTACACCTTAAATATTCCGATGGCTGCCCATAGCGGCGACGCGGAGTACCTCCAGGCCCTAAAAGATAAGATTATTCCGGCGCTAACGGAGTTTAGGCCGGATTGCCTGATGATCTCCGCCGGATTTGACGCCCATGCCGACGACCCCCTGGCCCATATGAATCTTAGCCGGCAGGGTTATCAGCAGATGGGTCAGGCTCTGGCCCAATTTGCCCAGGAGCACTGTGCCAGTCGGATGATCATCATCCTGGAGGGCGGCTATAATCTGGAAGTCTTGGCCGATGGGGTTGAGGATCAGATCCGTATTCTCCAAAGTATTTAACCCTGGGGAACAAGTAGGCCCATCTGTCCTTCCTCAAGGGTTTCCCGTCTATAATTTCTCGGGGTAGCGGCCTAAATACTTTATCTCGAAAATTCTGATAATATCCGGAGTTTCAGGAAAAATGTAGGATTGCTTTTTTTTCTAAAATCTTTTATCCTAGCCTTAACAATATTCTACCGGAGAGGCGGTATCCCGGCTGCCTAGCCGGCGGATGGTAAAAAACTATTTTATCATCCTGAGCCAGGCGTGTGATCATAGCTAGTTAAAAAACGGGATTGTTTGCGGCGCTTAGAATGACCGGCGGGAAAATTGGGGAGGTTAGCAACAGCAGGCTAGCAGCAGACCGGTGGGGATCCCGGCCTGGTTTTATCATCGGGCAACGCTATGAAGTCATGCGTCTGGTCCGGCAGGAACCTTATGGGGAAGTATGGCTGGTTAACGATCAGCTCCTGGACGTCGAAGTTGGATTAAAAATCTTATCCATCAATGACCCATACTTCAATCGCAATCTCGAATATTATCGGGCCGAGGCCGCGGCCGGGTTAAGGTTGAATCAGCCGCAAATCCTCGGCGTCCACCATCTGGACGAAACCTCAGACTGTATCTATCTGGTGCAGGAGCCTTTTGAAGGCGCGACGCTGTTGGACTTATTGGGCAGCCATGAACGTCTGAGTGTTCCGGATGCCCTTTATTTTATCGAGGTTCTGGGCAAAGGCCTGGTCCTGGCCCATAAGCGGGGCATCATTCATCAGAACTTTAATCCCCTAAATGTGTTGGTTTCGGCAACGGAAGGGGTCAAATTGGCCAATTTTGCCTTTCCTCCGGAGGTTAAAAACTCGACCCAGCCCTGTGAACTCAAGGCCTATATTCCCCCCGAGGTAATTCGCGGTCAGTCTCCTACTCCGGCCAGCAACCTATTTTCTTTAGTGGTCCTAAGTTACCGAATGTTAGCCGGGGTGCTTCCTTATCCGTTGACTCAGAATCAGAGCTTACCCTATCACTTGGATAACCGACCTGAGGAGTTGGAAAAGATCCCCACCGCTTTGCAACCAGTGTTCACCATATGTCTAGCCGCCGAGCCAGATAAGCGTTTCCAAAATTTAGCCGAATTTCTGATCTGGCTCAATCGCAGTCGTGAATTACTTGGAGGCGAAGCCGAACTCAGGATTACCCTGTCGGAACCGGTATCTCCGCCAGACCGGCTCAGGCCCTTAACTACCAGTTCAGAAACCAGGATTTCCGAAACCAGGGGTGAGACTGAAACAGAAAAGAAGAGCATCAGCCGCGCTGTCAAAACGGCTATTTATCATAAAATTCAAGAATTTTACCCTAAACTGAAAAATATTTGCCAGAAGAGCTGGCATAACAGCAAGGCACTCTTAGACCAAGGGTGGGTTAAAGTTCAGGAATTCTACCAGGTAAAAATTCTTCAGGACAAAAAACTGGTAAATAAATTGGGGCTGGGGTCGGCGCTAATTGCTTTACTATTGGTGATCTATTTCGTAATCTGGGGCCTTTCCGGGGGCATCAATTTTATGAGTTCTGGTTCTCCCCAGAAGCCTGCCTCGGATTCCACGGTAGCCGTCAAATCACCGGCAGCCCGGCTGGCCCCGGAACCGGCTTCGCCACCTGGTAAGGCCGGGCGAGCCGGAGCAGCCACCCCGGCGGCGACGGCAAAAACGGAGACCATATATCGGCTTTTAGTGGCGACCTATCAAAGCCCCAAGTATGCTCTAAAACTGGTGGGCAATTTGCAGAAGCAGGGCTATCGAGCTTATATACGTAAACAACCGGGTAGGCATCTGACTTTTTATCAGGTCTGGTTGCCTCCTTTCCCTACCGAGGCCCAGGCCCAAGACGCGGCTGCCTTCGTAAAGGCTAATTACGACCTGATCCCGAAGCTAGTCAAAATAAAGCCCTGATCACTAATCACCTCGGGCTCTCCGGGGTGATGGAATTAAACTTCACGATTATCCATTTCTAAGCTAAGGTGAGAAATTATTTAGCTAATTAGTATCCAGCCGGAAACCCGCTTTCCCTCCCCCTTGAGGGGGAAAGGTTAGGGTGGGGGTGAAACAATCTTATATAATCTCCATAGGTGGAAATTTACCTTCCCCTCCTCCCGTCCACCCCCTCCCACCTGGGGTGGGGGAATTTTCGGCTGAACACTAATTAGAACTAGCCGCCGGTTTTGACCGGCAGGTGGAGATACCTGTAATTTTTTTCCAATTTTGGCGCAAACTTAAAGATTGCCGCGGCCAAGCGCGCCGTTTAGGTTTAACGTCCCTGGAGAGGTAGGGGGTTAGCATGGACAAAAAGGTTATTGTGGGAGTCGGCCTAGCAGCGTCATTGCTAGTTGGGGGCATCATCGGTTATAATATTTACCTTAATAAATCTGAACCGAGTTCTCCTGCTCTGGAAACGACCAGCCCCTCGTTAGCTGGACCCACGGCCACCGGAACCATCGAGAGTAGTTCTCCAACAGATAAAGAATATTCTCCAGCTAAGACTTTACCAGAGGGCGTGATTAGCTCAACTTCTAAACCATCTTCGGGACCTACATCCTTAGAGCCGGAGGCGTTAAAGGAAGAGGAGACCAAAAAAGAACCTGCGTCAGTCCCGGAGTCTAAACAATTTGGAGTGTTAGTGGGCAAATTTCGCACCTATCAGGAGGCCAGTAAATTGATGGCCAAGCTTCAGAAACAGGGTAAGCAATCTTATATCAGTCCCAGCCCCGGGAAACCAGCCCGCTATGAGGTTTGGGTAGGTCCATTCCGGCGGGAAGCACAGGCCCAGGCTGAGGCTAAGTCAATAAAAACCAAATATGGTCAAGCTACCCGGGTGCAGCAAATCGAAATCCTCCCCCCCAAGTAAAACTGATTTATAAGGATAAACCCCGTGATCGTCACCTACACCGACCTGCCTGAGCTGGGGCGGGTAAAACGAGGCAAAGTTCGCGATATCTATGATTTGGACGACTACCTGCTGCTGGTGGCCACCGACCGGGTATCGGCCTTTGATGTCATCCTGTCCGACCCGATACCGGATAAGGGACGGATTCTTACCCAGATTTCCGCCTTCTGGTTTAAGATCATCAGTGATCTGACCCCGCACCATCTGCTCTCGATAGATGTCGAAAACTTTCCAGCGCCGTGCCAGAAATATCGGGATATCTTGCAGGGCCGCAGCATGTTGGTCAAGAAGGCGCAGCCATTGCCAGTAGAATGCATTGTGCGCGGTTACCTGGCCGGTTCCGGCTGGCAGGAATATCAACGGCAAGGCAGTATCTGTGGCTGCTCCCTGCCGGCGGGATTACGGGAGTCGGACCGCCTACCGGAGCCGATTTTCACGCCCTCTACCAAGGCCGAGGCCGGTGACCATGACCAGAACATCACCTGCGCGGAAATGACTAGTCAGGTAGGGGCGGAGATTGCCGAGCGCGTCCAAGCTCTGAGTCTGGCTATTTATCAACGCGCCCAAGCCCAGGCCGAGCCCCAGGGGATTATTATCGCGGATACCAAGTTCGAATTTGGCCTCAGTGAGGGGGAATTGATCCTGATTGACGAAATCTTGACTCCGGATTCCTCCCGTTTCTGGCCGCGCGCCGAGTACGAGCCCGGCCGCCCGCAGCATAGCTTTGACAAACAATATTTACGGGATTACCTTACCAAAATCGGTTGGAACCGTCAGCCGCCCTCTCCTAACCTGCCCCCCGAAATCATCCAGGCCACCCGGAAGAGGTATTTGGAAGCCCTGGTGCGCCTCACCGGCCAAGAACTGGAAACAAAAGCATGATAACTGTTTTACCTTAACCTTAAATACGTTACTCTTGCTAGGCAACTCAGGGTTTGCGTCCATAAAACAGGTAAGCTACCCCCCAGGTCAAAGCCTGGATCTCGACTTGCTCAAAACCAGCGGCGTGAAGCTCGCGGCCAAACTCCGAGGCGGAGGGAAAAGCGCCGATTGACTCGACCAGATAGCGGTAGGCAAAACCCAGGGGTGACAGCCGGCGGCCCAGCCAGGGTAGCAGGTAGTGCAGATAAAAGCGATAAGCCCGAAGGAAATAACCGGATTGGGGCGGCACGAACTCCAGGATGGCTAATTGGCCGTCTGGCGCCAAAACGCGGCGAATCTCCATCAAGGCCGCGGCCCGGTCCAGGAGATTACGGATGCCGAAGGCCATGGTCACCGCGTCAAACTGATTATCCGGGAAAGGCAGGGCATAGGCGTCAGCGGCCACCAGGGAGACGGCGACCGGGGTAGGGCAAGCGGTTATTTTGGCCTGACCCTGGCGCAGCATGGCCAGACTGAAATCTACGGCGACAATTTGACCATGCGGAAAGCTGCGGGCCACTTCCAGGGCCACATCTAACGTCCCAGCGGCCAGATCCAGCACCCGCGGCGATGCCGGCAACCCTAGCCCCTGGACCAAGGCCCGGCGCCAGCCGACATCGCGGCGCAGGCTCAGAATGCGATTGAGCCGGTCATACCAGGGGACGATCCCGGAAAACATGCGTTCAATGCGTTTGCCCCACTCGGCCCTAGATTCTGACATAAATTTCCTCTGGAGTTAAAATCGGCATTATTGTGGCCTCTAAATTGACGCCTGTCAACCAGCTCAATATATCATCAACTATAAAATTTAGGCTAAATCTGGCCCCAATTAAATTTTATGATTGTAAAATATCCATTAATATTGTTTAATTGAACAAGATGTATCCAGGAGAGACTTGACAGGCGAAGAGTAATTGGATAACACTAGCAAAAAAAATAAGGAGGGGAATTATGCGTAAAATTTTGGCCTTATTAGTGGCAGTGTTATATCTGTCGGTTTTGCCTTTAACTATGGGATGTCAACAGAAGCCCGCGGAAAAACCGGCAGAGAAACCGGCAGCTGAGCAAAAAAAGGTGGAAGAACCGTCCAAACCGGCTAAGCCAGCCCCGGAACCGGCTAAACCCGCGGAAGAAAAGCCCGCTGCAGAACAGCCTAAAACCGACAAATAAGCGTAAGGAAATTTATAAAAGCTCATCTTCGCTAATGGGGCCCGGTCCGGAGCTTACCCCGGAGACGGGCCTTCAATTTTTTTGTTCATAACCGCTATCCCTTGCATGCTTGAAGCCTGCCAAATTAATTAAACTTTTTTCGGTTGACTGTGAGGGAGTTTTGCTGCTAATTAATGAAAAAAAGAACAAGGAAAGGAGAAGGTTTCCATGTCTGCCAAGCTGATAAAGGGTGCTGAAGTTGCGGCCCAGATCCGCGAGGAATTAAAAAAAGAAGTAGAGGAGCTGAAAGCCAAACATAATGTTACCCCCGGTCTGGTAACGATTTTAGTGGGCGAAGATCCGGCTTCGGTCAGTTATGTTACCGCTAAACAGAAGACTTCCCATGAACTGGGGTTTTACTCTATCCAGGACAATCAGCCCCCGGATATTACCGAAGACGCCCTGCTGGCCTTAATCGATAAATACAATAAAGATCCCAAGATCCACGGCATCTTAGTGCAGTTGCCGCTTCCCAAGCACATCGACTCCAACAAGGTGCTCTACGCCATTGATCCCGACAAAGACGTCGATGCCTTCCATCCGGTCAATGTCGGTCGGCTGTGCATCGGTACCGGCATCTTTCTGCCCTGCACCCCGGCGGGCTGCAAGGAGCTGATTAATCGGGGTTATGGCGATCCGAAAGGCAAAGAGCTGGTAGTGGTGGGTCGCTCCAATATCGTCGGCAAACCCATGGTTAACATCATGTTGCAGAAAGCCCCCGGGGCCAACGCCACCGTCACCGTGGTGCATACCGGTACCCCCCAGGAAAAAATCAT
>MUKC01000039.1:29011-50075 GCA_002049795.1 Desulfobacca sp. 4484_104
CCCAAGTATGTCAAAGGCGACTGGGTCAAGGAAGGGGCCTGCGTCATAGACGTCGGCGTCAACCGGATCGGCGTTACCGAATCAGGCAAGGCTAAACTGTGCGGCGATGTCGATTTTGACGAAGTCAAGGAAAAGGCCGGTTGCATTACCCCGGTGCCCGGCGGCGTCGGCCCCATGACCATCACCATGCTCATGAGTAACACCGTAATGGCGGCCAAACATGCGGCGGGCCTGGTATAAATCTGGCTCTTGGCAGGGGCGGGTACTCCCGCCCCCTAAAATTTTTTTCAACTCGTTCCCAAGTTGCACTTGGGAACGACAATGAAGGCCAAGCTAAGCTTGGATGTATAATGCGTTCCCAAGCACAGCTTAGGAACGACATAAACAAAAAACCAGGAATAAGGCAGATTTTTGCCAGGGCCAGGGGGCTACCACCGGTGGCGGTCAACTTACCCACCGACACTTTGACTTTGTTGTCCGCTTTCGAAGCAGGTCTTGGAAAAATCACTGGCCAGTTCCACCGGATAGTGGCCGTTAAAGCAGGCCAGGCAGAAGCCTTGAGGGTCCATCTGAGTGGCGGCAACCATGCCCTCCAGGCTCAAATAACCTAAATAGTCCAAACCTAAGATACTTAAGCCCGATTATATCAAGGGGTTATACAAAAGGGGAGGAAGGGCGAGATTTATCAGGCCCTCAAGGGCTAAAGTTTTATACTGGATGGAAAGCGAGAAAACCGGAGGAGGGTTAAGAAACGCATTTTCCCTCCCCCAGTGAAAATTGGCATTATTTTTTCTCTTGGGCAGGTCGGACCGTGGTGCCAAATATTTTGAGTTCCGGGGCCAGTTCGCGATATCGGATGCTAAAGGCCCGCTGCTCAAAAATCTGGGGATTGAAGGCCTTGGTCAATTCTACTTCACGTTTGCTTAAAATATGGACTACGCCATGATCATCGACAATGGCGAATTCATCTCCCTTGGCCAAGCAGGAGGCCACCGATTGATCACCTTTGTGGGTTTCTTTGGTGATGCAAAGCAATTTGGCGGCCATGGCGGCGGTAGCAATAAACATTAACGCTAGCAAACACAGGGTAAGGACTAAAATCACTTTTCTCATCATATCACTGCTCTCCTTAATTTTAGGTTTTCAAAATCCTTCATCGGGTCTTCCCGTTATTTTGATAAACAAAATCTTGCGAGTTTAATCATCGCCTCCTTCGCAACTTCTACCTAGTCCTGGAGGAGAGATTGGATTAACCGGCTCGACAGCCTTACCTTAGCTCAGGGTTTTAAAGCAGATGTCTTTTTATAATGGTTTTTACCGATAATTTCAATGTTAAAGTCAATATTCTTGTTAGTATTTGGTTAGCTGGGCAGTGCCGCTCAGCCTGTTAATGGGGTTATCTTAGCTTTTTTAAACTTTGGTTGATGGCTGCTAAATCAAAGGCCTCGGGATCAAAACTGCCTCCGATCCACTCAAGCAGCTCTTCATGGTCCGGGTCTTCAGGATCGTTGATGATCTCCAAGAAATCTTCATAACCCCATATGCCGCCGACATCTTCGGGCGGGCAGGCTCTAGCCCCGTTGAGACAGGTGGGATAATGTTTCTCAGCGGGGGGTGGCAAGATCTTTTCGATTCGGAGCTCGTGCTCCCAACTATCGCCAAAATCATACTCGTAAATAAACTTGGTCTTTTCCCGGGGTGCTACTTGTTGAAGCTGCACCTTCTTTTCATTTTTAACTTCAAAATCGAATTCCTGACTTGGTTCGCCGTAATAGGTATGGCCGATTTTGAACTGGTGGAGGTGATAGTTCTGCCAGCCCATCACGACTTGCAGAATTAAATGCAGCTTATACAGAGTAATGTCGCCAGTGACTTCGAATCTTCTCCAAATCGGAGGTTTAGAACCTTTTAAGGTTACTTTAATCTGGTAAAGGTTTCTGATCGCGGTAGTTTTTCCTTTGGCAGTCATTTTTCTGTCGACCTCGCTAACTTTTGTTTATCATTGTGGCGTATTAGATACTTAGCGTTTTTATGCTTTTAATCAAGTAAAGCAGATGGAAAAATTCGTCAAATAAATAATGGGCATCATGCGGACCGGGGCTGGCCTCGGGGTGGTACTGCACTGAAAAGGCCCGGAGGCGGCGGTGGCGCAGCCCTTCCAGGGTGCCGTCATTGAGGTTGATGTGCGTCAGTTCCACTTCGGGGTCGCGGATAGAGTCAATATCCACGGCAAAGCCGTGGTTCTGGGAGGTGATCTCCACGCCGGCTTCCCCCGGGCCGGAAAAGGCGCGCCCGGTTAAGACCTGGCCATCTTCTAATGCTAGTAAGGCCTTCACAGACCAAGTCCTATCTAAGCTCATGGACCAATAGCCAAGCTAAGGTAATCAGAACACTCCTTCTGAACAACTGTAGCGCTGGGCAACCTAACCAGCTCCCGCTTGCCCCGGGGGGTGGCAAGTTTGTTTTTAAATACATACTATTTTTTATCATATTCTACTTGAAAACCCAAAACGATTTTGATCGCTCCTGTACTTCCATGCGGAGCCATAATCAGATGGCCGCCCAAAAATTCCTCTGACTTGTTTCTCAGCCGTTTTCATGATAATATCTTACGCTAGTGATTTTAGTAACATGAACATAAGATTATAAAATCCTTAGGTAGTTGCCTTGATAAGGGCTTATCAAGGTCATATTTTAAGTCTGTTTACTTTTACGCTGATAACGCGGATTATTGGGCAAGATTGCGAGGAAAATATCTGATGGAAACCCCTAGCAAAGACGAGATTCAACAGCTCCGCGACAAACTGGCGGTAAAACCCCGGTTGGTTTGGGATCGCCTGGACGCTGCCGAACGAGCCGCGGTTTTAGCTTATGCCGAGCGCTATAAACACTTCCTGGATGTGGCCAAGACCGAGCGGCAGGCGGTGGTGGAGATTCAGCGCCAGGCTCAGGAGCGCGGATTTGTGGACCTGGGGTCGGACCGGCCCGGCTCTCGATTTTATCTTAATTATCGCGGCAAAACCATCGCCTTGGTAGTGCTGGGCAAACAGCCGGTAAGCGCCGGGTTGCGCATCATTGCCGCCCATATTGACTCGCCGCGGCTGGATCTAAAACAATATCCCATCTATGAGGAAGGCGATCTGACCTTTTTGAAAACCCACTATTACGGTGGCATAAAAAAATATCAATGGCTGGCTCGGCCCCTGGCCCTGCACGGGGTCATTCTCAAGGCCAACGGCGAGACGGTTAATCTACGGGTCGGAGAAGAGGACTCTGACCCGGTTTTTACGGTCTGCGATCTGCTGCCCCACCTGGCCCGCAAGGTGCAGATGGATAAAAAGGTCGATGAGGCCTTTATCGGCGAAAAACTCAACCTGTTGGCCGGTTCTCTGCCTTACGGCAATGATGACACCAAGGAACGCTTCAAGCTCCATCTGTTAAATCTGCTTTCCGAACAGTACGGTCTGCAAGAGGAAGACCTGGTGAGCGCCGAACTGGAAGTGGTACCGGCCGGCCGGGCCCGGGATCTGGGCTGGGATCGCAGTCTGATCGGCGGCTATGGCCAGGATGACCGGGCTTGCGCCTATGCCGCGCTGGAGGCGATCTTTAAGGTTCAAGAGCCGCCTTATACCTGCCTGGCCCTTTTCGTGGACAAAGAAGAAGTCGGCAGCGATGGCAATACCTCGGCCAAGAGTTGCCTGTTGGAGGAGTTGGTGACCCAGTTGTTGGAACGTCAGGGGGAAGGACGCCAGGGCCGTCGGGCCGCGCTGATGGGCTCCAAGGCGATTTCCGCGGATGTCAACGGCGCCTTGGACCCCGATTGGCCCGAGGTCCATGAAAAACACAACGCCGCCCGTTTGGGCTATGGCGTCTGTATCACCAAATTCACCGGTCACGGCGGCAAATATCTGACCAACGATGCCCATGCCGAATACGTCGGTTGGATCCGGCGTCTGTTCAATCGGCAGAGCGTAGTCTGGCAGGCGGGCGAACTGGGCAAGGTGGACGAAGGCGGGGGGGGCACCATCGCCAAATTCCTGGCCATTCAGGGCATGGACATCATAGACTGCGGCACCCCGGTGTTATCTATGCACTCCCCCTTTGAGGTGGCCTCCAAGGGTGACCTCTATATGACCTATAAGGCCTATCGGGGTTTCTTTGCGGATGACCAGGAGTAACCAGGGGTTAGGTAGCAGACTCAGTAGGTTTTCCCCGCTTTGGATTTCTGAGTTTTACCCTGGCTCGCGGTCAGGCTAAAATGATTTGATTTTTCTGCCGATAAACCTTATATAAAAGGCAAGGAGTCAAACAACCTGGGGATAATTATGGGAAAATTCTTTTCAAGGGTGAAAACTAAGGGAGAGGCACCACAGATCGGCTCCTTCTCCAATATGATGAATTTTTATAGCCTGCTGCTGTTTCTGATTGCCATCCCTTTTATTCTAATCATTGCTTTGGTCTGGTTAACCGGGGTCTTGGGCTTCAGCACCTGGATCATTGGCGGTCTGGCCCTGATCATGGCCCTGGGGGTCTGGCGGCTCTATCGCAAATGGGGTCAGATCAAGGCCAAAATGGCGGCCCAAGGCGCGGAATTTAAAGATATCGTCAATGAGGCGGCCAAAGAGGGCAAGGATGTCGAGGTTTCTTTGCTAAACGGTCTGCTAACTTTTCGATATCACGGTAATCGTTACCCTACTCCGGCGGCCCTGCCTTATCCGGCGCCGGCAACCCTGGCCCTGGAAGCTCCTGAGTCAATGGTAGCCGAATCCGCCGCGCTTGCGGGCCAGGATCCTACCGCCTATGAATTAGGGCAACTGCGGCGAGAGTTGGAAGGCTATATTCGCCTGCGTGACTCCGGAATCATCAGTCCCGAGGAGTTTGACCAGATCCGTAACCGCCTCATGGGAAGCATTAACGACAGGGTCTCGGCTTCGGAAGTTAGTGAGGTCTAGGCGCCTGAATTTACTTTTGAAATTTTTCTTCTTTGGGTTTCTGGGAGGCGGGAATTTTCTCTTTCCCTAAAGCAAACCGGGGTCCGTGGACCAGACTAGTTCCCTCCCAGAAATCCTGCCGGAAACGGTAGTAGTAATGAAGTTTTTCCAGCCCTTGGGACAGTTCGGTCAAGTAGGCGGTTTCTAGACTGTCAATCGAAAACTGCAACAGCCCCAAGACACTGGCCGGCAAAAAATAATTTTCTTTTCCGATAACCCCTTGAAAATCAAGCCGATAACTACCGTTGCCCAGGGCGTAGAACTTGGCTTCATAGAGCCGATCCGCGGGTTGCTCCAGGGATTTGGCCAATTGTAGCTTACCCATCGGGATCTTAAAACGTGGTTCCGCGGCCGCCAGGTTTAAGAGCCGTTTGGCGATGCGGCCGACAAAATCTATGAGTTCGCGGGCAACCCGATTTTCATTAAGCTCGGCCAGTTCATACAGTATCCGAGCATAATAATAGATCAACAGACGGATGGTGTCAGTTCCGTAATCCTGGCTCTTTTTCCAGTGAATCTGGGGAACCATCAGATCTTGAGACACGAAATAGATATTCAAAATGGCCTGGAGGGACTCTCGATCACGTCGAAAGAACCTAAACAGTTTTCTCATGGCCTCTGATAGCTCAGGTCTCAGGGTTTATCGGAGCTTGGCGTAGGATTGACAGGGGCACTGACTACGTTAAGGGTGTAGCCGCCGCTCAGATCAGCGGGGACCCCAAAGAATACCACCGTAAAAGGCTGAATCTCTCCCGGCGGCAGCACCGGCTGGCTGGCCTCCCGCCCTCCCGGCGTATCCAGCCACTTATTGATTTGTTCGGGTTTCAGCTCTAACACTTCTTCGGCCCTTAACGTCGTACCGCCATAAAAAAAACGTTCCATTACCGGTTTCTGCCGGGCATCGGTCAGCGTGGCCTTGAAAAGAATAGGTCCCCGCGGCTGTTCGCCCTCATTACGGACTTTGCCTCCCAAGACCAGCAGGCGTTGCCCGCTAGGGTCTTTCAAGCCGCGGTATAACTCCCCGTATTCCACGAAATTTATATCTTTTAGTCCTTCCTCCGTGGAGGGAGTGGTTAACGGACCCGACAAGGACGGGCTAGGAATAGGGATAGGGCTAACCTGGGTCTGATTCGGCGTTGCTCGACTATCGTCTGGCACGGAAGTGTCCGGGCCGCTAATAAAATGCGCATACCCCCAAAACCCAGCCAGGATGATCAGGAGCAACCCCCCAGCTACGGGCAGCCAGCGTCTGGAAAACCATGCTGGCCGTGGCCGGGCCCGCGGCAAGGACTCCGGGGCCGGGAAGGAGATCGACGGGGACTCGGTTGCGGCTGTCGGAGATTCGGAGGTCTCATCCGCTTCTTCACTCGGGATGTCTGACTCTTCCTTTAAGTAAGCCAATAAATCGGCGTCCTCTTCCGTCTCTTTGGTGACCTCAAAGACGTGCTGACAGTGGGAACAGCGGACCTTAGCGCTCTGTCCTTTGATCCGGTCTTCGTCTAAATGGAATTTAGTCTCGCATTTTTCACAGGTAATTATCATTTTATCTTGCTGGCATATCTAGATTCGTTATCGGGCAGGTTTTTTTTAGGTTACCGCATGCCGCCTAGAAAGTCAATTATTTCATGTCAAGGCTAAAAGCCAGAGTGCAGGGTAAAAAAGTTATCTGATTAACCAGTTTTTCGTTATCTAAAATTTGCCCCCCAAGGGAGTGGCGTAGCCGGTAAGTTCGACATAGCCCCGGCCCGTCACCGGCTGCCCGGATCTGGTACCGCGCACCTGGACGCTGCCCTCCCAGTAGGTGACCCGGGTGCTCAGGCTGGTGACCAGTTCCTGATCGGCGAGACTGGGGGTGATTTCCAGTTCATAGCCCGCCGCGGGGATGGCAATCCGCCAGCCCGCCGGGTACCGCGCCCCGGAATGCGGCGACTGCCAGGTATCCGTGACCTGCACCTGAAAATCCGCCAGTTGCAGGTGGCGGCCCTGGCCTTGGGGATCGACCACGGTCCCGGAAGAATAGGGATCAACCCCGCCGTCCCGGTGGCGCAGCAGATAGAGCATGATCTCGTGGCCATCCGCCAGTTGCAGGGCAAACCAGTCCCACCCGACCTGGTAATCTTTCAAATGGCTGCTGCTGAATTCATGATCCATCCAGCTCTGGCCCCGGACCGGAAAGGTCCGGCCCTGATAGGTCAACACCCCCTCGGTCGCCAGCCGGGTAAAGGAGTAGTAATGGCTGGCAAAACCGGCGCCCGCGGCCTTCTGGCTGACATTGTCGGTGCCATGCACTACTAACGGCTTTTCCGGGGTCAGAGACAGTTTCAGGGTTAATTTCGGCGTCTGGGCCTGAAGGTGATGAGTCCGGCCTTGGAGTTCCACCTGCCAGTCATCAATCCATACCCGGTAGCGGTCAGACTCGGCCCCCGACATCCCTAAGGCCCCGCGGCCTACCTTTTCCTCATAAAAGAAAGTTCCCCGGTTGATATCGGTCAGGGCCAGATGGGCAAAATAAAGGGTGTGCAACGCCCAGGCCGAGCGGGCCTGGGGGTCCGGTTTCTTTAAGCCCACCCGAAAAAAGGTCAGCTCATAACCGAAGCGTTCGCCTGTGTCAGTAGCTTCCAAGTGCCCGGTGTAATACCACCACTCGGTCTTAAAATCCGGGTGCGCGGCGTGATCTTGGGGAAATTGAAACACCCGCCCCGGCATTGCCCTCTTGAAACCGTCCGGGCTTGCCGCATGGCTCAAAGTCGCCCCTCCCAGGGCTAAAATTAAAACGATCAAAGCCGCTCTGGTAAACAAACCTTGCTGGCGGGTTCGACCGCAAGTTATTCCCCACCACCTTAAAAAATTCATTTTATCAATCGGCCTCTGGCCTAAATTACCTTTTAAAAAAACCCGGTGGCACAGGTTTTCAACCTGTGCCGGTACCACTAAGCCTTTAATCTAGATACCGAGAAAGACCCTCCTTAAAAGAAATTGCTTCCAGGCCGAAGTCCTGGTAAAAAGCGCCGGGGTCGCAGGTGCTGCCTTCCAGGAGCATGCGGATCTGGCCGGTGGTCAGCGGGAACCAGGCAAAGCGGCCCAAATAACCGGCCAGCCCGTGCATCATGCCCACCGGCAGATGCACCTTGAAGACCCAGCGGTGCAATACTTGCCCCAAGGTATCAATTACCGCATTGAAGCTCAGCGGCTCCGGGCCGCCCACCTCATAGATGCGATTTTCGGTTTCGGGTTTCTCCAGGGCCAGGGCATAGGCCTGGGCCATGGTCCATACCGGCACCGGTTGCATCTGATACTGGCCGTCGCCAATAATCGGCACCACCCGACAGGTCCTGATCTGGCGGACGAACAGATTGATCGACTGGTCTTCGGGGCCATAAATCACCGAAGGCCGGAAAATGGTATAGGTCAGGCCCGAAGCCATAACATACTCATCGGCTAAATAGTTGGTGAGATGATAAGGGTCGGCGGGCGCGGGACGGGCTCCCAGGGCGCTCATGTGCAAATAGCGCGGCACTCCCGCAGCCTTGGCGGCCTCCACCACGTGCTGGGTGGCCTCTTGATGCAGGCGCTCAAAGGTCACCCCGCGGCCCGGAAATTCCCGGATGATCCCGACCAGATGTATGACCGCGTCACAGTCTTTAAGGGCCGCGGTCAGGGTGTCGGGGTGCAGGACATCCCCCGGCGCTACTTCCACCTGGTTGACTTCTTTTAATTTTTTTTCCGAGCCGGGACGTAGCAGACAACGAACCCGATGCCCTCGGGTCAACAACTCGGCAACGACCTGATTGCCCACAAAGCCGCTGCTACCAGTAACCAGGACTAGCATGATGAGCCTCCTTTAAACTCCGCGTCGGCGCGGGGTCTTCCCGCCCGAGATTGAACACCTTTCTGATATTGGACGGGGAGACCTTGCCCCTAAGGAAACCCCCCCTTATTTAAAATCGCTTTTTACTATCCAGCAACAACGTTACCGGTCCGTCGTTAACCAGGCTAACCTCCATCATTTCCCGGAAGCGGCCGGTGGCTACCGGCAGGCCCTGAGCGCTCAGGGCCGCGACCAGGGCTTCATACAGCTCTTCGGCGAGCTGGGGCGAAGCCGCGTGATCAAAGGAGGGCCGCCGTCCCTTGCGGCAGTCGCCCAGCAGGGTGAACTGGGATACTACCAGCACGGCACCGCCGATTTCCAGGACCGAGCGCTGCATCAGCCGCCCGTCGCCTTCAAATACCCGCAGATTGGCGATCTTTTGGGCCATAAAGGCGACATCCTCAGGACCATCGTCTTGAGCTATCCCGACCAGCACCAGCAATCCCGGGCCGATGTTACCGGCTAGTTCACTGGCGACAGTCACCGAGGCGGATTTTACCCGTTGCAATACGGCGCGCACGTTTCTCTCCTCAAAGCAGTAGCCATTGCAAAATTGACAGCCGTCAATCCACAGCTTATCATAACATAAATGAAGATTTGGAATGCTGTCAAGATTGCCTTGGTCTCCATCCGACTGCACAAGATGCGCAGCGCCTTGACCATGCTGGGGATCATCATCGGCGTGGCCGCAGTGATAGTCATGGTGGCTATCGGCAGCGGCGCGCGAGTGGAAATTTCCCGCCAGATCGCCGGCGTGGGGTCCAACCTGCTGTTGGTGCTGCCCGGCACCACGACCTCCGGCGGCCTGCGCATGGGGCTGGGGACTGCCCCCACTCTGACCGATGGCGATGCCCAGGCCATTACCGAGGAGATTTCCAGCGTCCGTTACGTCGCCCCCTACTGGGGCGAGGCAGCCCAAGTAGTATATGGCAACCGCAATTGGAGCACCATTGTCCATGGTACTTTACCGGAGGTGCAGTGGGTCCGAAACTATGACTTGATCTCCGGGCGGTTTTTTACCGATGCCGAAGTCAATCGGGCGGCCCGGGTCTGTGTTATGGGGGATACGGTGGCCCGGGAACTGTTTGGCTCCCAAAATCCGGTTGGTCAGATTATCCGCATCCAGAAGATGCCGTTTACGGTCGTCGGCCATCTGGTTCCTAAGGGCCGGACTACTCATGGCCGGGATCAGGATGATGTCATCCTAGTACCATTGAGCACCGCCCAGAAACGCTTGTTCGGCTCGACTTTGCCAGGCGTAGTAAAATTCATCATGGTGCAAGCTACCAGCGCCGCGACCCTGAAGCAGGCCGAAACCGAGATTGATCGACTCCTGACCCAGCGCCATCACCTGCGCCCCGGGCAGGAAAAGGATTTTTCCATCCGCAACCTGACCGAACTATTGAGCGCCCAACAGGAGACGGCCCGAACCATGTCGTGGTTGCTGCGTTCCATTGCCTTTGTGTCTCTGGTGGTGGGAGGGATCGGCATCATGAACATCATGCTGGTGTCCGTAACTGAACGCACCCGGGAGGTCGGCATCCGGATGGCTATCGGCGCCCGTAGCCGGGATATTTTAGGGCAGTTTCTTATCGAAGCAGTGGTCCTGAGTTCGGTCGGGGGCCTGATCGGCATCGCGGCGGGCATTGCCACCGCCCACATTATGGCCTATATTACCCAGTGGCCGCTAATGATTTCCATACCCACTTTAATCGGCTCCTTCTTAATTGCCGGCGCGGTGGGGGTCTTTTTTGGCTTCTATCCGGCTCGCAAGGCCGCGCAGCTAAACCCCATCGAGGCTTTGCGATATGAGTAGTTATTATCAAGCTGCCTAAAAAGCTATTTTTTTCAGCAGCCAAACAATAGCAATCCCAAGCCCGTCAGGCCCACGAAGTGCTGCCAGAGTTGCCGGAAACCGGCTCCCTTGAGCAGAATACCATAGGCAATGGTGAGGTAGTACTTCAGGGGTGATAAATAGGTGACCATTCTCATTCCGGTGGGCAAGGCCTCCTCCGGAGACCAGGAGCCCGAGAGAAATAGAATCGGCGGAATAACCATTAGTAAAAACAGAATGGTCTGCGGCAGCGTGCGACAGACGGTGGCAATCAGCAGGCCGACGCCGGTAGCGGAGAAGACATAGAGGGCGGTGGCGACCGTATAAAGGAGCAGGTCGCCTCGCCAGGGCAGCCCAAAAATCGGATAAATCACCAAAAACAGGCTGAGCGCCGAGGCCACCAGAACGATGGAGGCCATGGAAATCACCTTGGCCAGCATGATCTCTACCGGGGTGATCGGGGTGACCAGCAGTTGTTCAATGGTGCCCCGCTCCTTTTCCCGGACCATGGCGGCGGCTGGCAACAGAATGGCCACCAGAGTGATGACGCTGAACAGCTCGATCAGCGAGGCAAACCATTCCGCCTTTTGGTTAGGGTTATAGGCCACCCGGGGTTTGAGCTGCACCTGCGGCCACAAATGTTCAGTACCGGGCACCACCCGCCCCAGGCGCTCGCCCAGCTCCAGGGCAAATTCCTGGGCAATTTGACTGGCATAACCCATAGCCAGCAGGGCGGTGTTGGACAGCGTGCCGTCGGAGATGGCCTGGACCTCGGCATGATTTTTTTCCGCCAGGTCGCGAGCAAAACCATAAGGGATGACCAGTATCAGAGAGACCGTGCCTTCGTCCAGCAACGCCTCCATTTCCGGGTCGGAATGGCGGAGCATGGCGGCCAGGCGTTGATGCATAATCACCCTACCCTTTTTTGTAGTTTATAGAGGCAGAGTGACAGAAAGCCGGCCGCAAACAGCAGCAGCACCAACAGGTTGGGCCAATAGACCTGAAGGCCCAGGCCCTTGAGATAGACCCCCCGGACCAACTCCATAAAATAAGTGGCCGGCAAAATATAGGCCATGAACTGGGCTTCCGGCCCCATGCTGTTGACCGCAATGAAAAAGCCCGAATAGATAAAGGCCGGGATCATGGTGGCGACCGTGGTGATTAGCATGGCCGCCACCTGGGTCTTGAACAGGATTGACATCAACAGACCCAGAGAGGTAGAAGTTCCCAGGTAAATCGTTGCAGCCAGCGTCAGAAACAGGAAGCTGCCGCGAAAGGGCACGTCAAACAGGAAATCGGAGAGCAGATAGATCATCACGTAGTTAATCAGGCCAATGCCCCAATAGGGCAGGAGCTTGCCGGTCACATACTCCCAGCGCCGGATGGGCGAGCAGTAGATGTTAAAAATCGAGCCGCTCTCTTTTTCGCGTACCACCGCAATGGAGGCCAACAAGGCGGGGAAAAAAAACAGGTTGGTGACTAACAGGCCGGGGACGATGAAATTTTTGCTTTCCAGATCAGAATTAAACCAGGCCCGGGTCTCCACTTCTATATAGGGGACGGTCTGCCCGGTGGCCATGCCCCAGCGCGAGGCCAGCTCCTGGTTGAAGTCCAGATTAATGGCCTCCAGATAGCTGCGAATCGTGGCGGCCCGGTCGGGGAAGGCCCCGTCAATCAACGCCTGCACTTCGCTGGCCTGCCCCAGGGCCAGAGTGCGATCAAAATTGGGCGGAATAATCAGCCCCAGGCGGATCTTGCCTTCGGTTAATTTCTGATCAATGGGACTTACGTCAGTGAGATAGTTTTCCAGGGTAAAATAGCGGGAGCGAGTGACCCGGGCGACATATTCTCGGGATTGGGGGGAACGGTTCTGGTCCAGCACCGCGGTCGGGATGTTTTTGACGTCCAGAGTCAGGCCTAAGCCGAACAGGATCATCAAAATTAGCGGCACCACTAAGGCCATGGCGAGATAAATTTTGTCCCGGTAGATTTCCTTGATTTCCTTTAGAAAAACGGACTGTAAACGGCGATTAAAGGTCATTCTCTGCTTCCGGGGCCGCGGCCTGAATGAAATGGATAAAAGTGTCTTCCATAGACAAAGGACTGTTGAGGATCTGATCTACCGGGAGGCGGGCCTGGTTTAGTAGTTGCTGAATCCGGTCCCGGTCCTGTTCCGGATGCTGAGAAGAAATATGAATCCGGCTGCCATGCAGCGCGGCCTGGGGAAAATGCTCCTGGAGAAGCAAGAAGGCTTCCCGGAAAGCCGGCGAGCCCACATCGAGGATGCGCCCGGTGGCCGCCTCCGCCTGCTGCCGCAGGGCCTCGGGACTACCCACCGCCACTAAGCGGCCCTGATGCATCAGGGCCAGGCGCTGGCAGTGCTGGGCTTCGTCCATATAGTGGGTCGAAACCAGGATGGTTACGCCGCTGGCGGCCAGTTGGCCGATAATCTGCCAGAATTTACGCCGGGCCAGGGGGTCCACCCCAGAGGTCGGTTCGTCCAAAAAGACCAGGCGCGGACGGTGTAAGATGGCGCAACCTAAGGCCAAACGTTGCCGCATGCCCAGCGGCAGCCCTTGGGCGTACTGATCTTCCCGTCCTTCCAGATCGGCCATGGCGAGAATCTCCGGGATGCGGCGCTCCAGGTCGGCAGCGTCCATGCGGTAAATGCCGCCATAGAGCCGCAGATTTTCGGCCACGGTCAGATCGCCGTACAAAGAAAATTTCTGCGACATGTAACCCAGCTCGGCTTTGATCCGCTGCCGGGCGGCGCGCAGTTCCAGCCCGGCAATCAAGGCCCGACCGCGGGTCGGGGATAAAATTCCGGTCAGCATCTTGATGACCGTAGTCTTACCCGCACCATTAGGCCCCAAAAAGCCGAAAGTTTCGCCGGTTTTGACCTCAAAACTGACCTGATCCACGGCAGTGAACTGGCCGAATTTTTTGGTTAGGCCTTCGACCCTAATGGCCGGGGCTGCGCCCTCCAGGTCAAGAGGCGGCCCTAATTCCCTCACCGGGATGTCCGGAGCCGCTTTGGCGGCGGCCTCTGGTTCCAGGGCCTGAATAAACACCTCCTCCAGACTACGGCGTTGTCCTTGAGCCTTAGGGCTTGGCTGGCTCATCAGCTCGGCGGGCACTCCCTGGGCGATAATTCGGCCCTGGTGCAAGAGGGCAACGCGATGGCAGCGTTCGGCCTCATCTAAATATGAAGTAGTCAGAAATACCGTGGTCCCCTGTTCCACCACCAGGCGGTTGATAATCATCCAGAAATCACGGCGGGAAATGGGGTCCACGCCAGTAGTTGGTTCATCTAAAAAAATCAATTCCGGCAGATGGATCAGGGTGCAGCACAGCGCCAGTTTTTGCCGCATGCCGCCGGAAAGTTGGCCGGCTGGCCGATCCCGAAATTTATCCAGGCGGGTGATCTGCAACAACTCGGCCTTATTGCGTTCAAAGGTTGCGGTTGGCACCTCCCGCAGATCGCCGAAAAAATCAATATTTTCATCAACAGTCAGCGAATCGTAGAGGTTGAGGCCCAGACCCTGGGGCATATAGCCGATATGGGCCTTCACCGCCTCGGGGTCGGCAAAGACATCTTGCCCGGCCACCCGGGCCGCGCCTTGGGTCTTGGTCAGCACCCCGGTTAACATCTGGATGATACTTGACTTTCCGGCTCCGTCCGGACCTAATAGACCAAAAACCTCTCCTCGTTCCAGCTCAAACGAAACCTCCCGCACTGCTGGCTGGCGACGATAAGTTTTGGATAAATTTTGAACGCTGATGACCGGAAACGCGGGGTTTAGCGTGGCCGTTGCCAAGGCACCCCCTCCTGGACCCGAATCACGCCGTCGCCGGGCATGCCGGGTTTGAGATAACCTTCCGGGTTTTGGGCCTTAAGTTCGACCGCAAAGACCAGTTTGACCCGCTCCTCCCGGGTTTCGACATATTTGGGGGTAAACTCGGCCCGCTGGGCCACCCGGGAGATGTGCGCCGGGAAGGCCTGGTCGGGAAAGGCATCTACATAAATACGGGCTTCCTGTCCCAGCCGGATCTTGCCAATGTCGGGTTCATTGATATAGACCTTGAGATAAAGTTTATCTAAATCGACCATGGTAAATAGAGGGGTGCCGGGGTTGACCACCTCTCCCGGTTCGACTTCCTTGGTCAGGATGGTGCCGGGGGACGGACCATAGATGTAGGTATCGTCAAAATTGGCCTGGGCTTCCCGAACCGCAGCCTGGGCCGCGGCCCAACTGGCCTGGGCGGCCTGATAAGCTTGCCGTTTCATGTCCACCGTCTTCAACATTAAACGGGCCTGCTGCAATTGCGCCTGGGCCAGTTGTAACTCTTTATTACTGGCCTGGAGACTGGCCTGCGAAGCCCGATATGCCGAGGTTACCTGATCCAACTGCTGTTTGGGGACTACCTTGCGGGTAAATAACGACCGGTAGCGCTGGTAATCCAGGCGGTTTTTTTCAAAGATGGCGTCAGCTTCGGCGACCCGCGCCGCGACGGCCCCGACCCGGGCCTGGCTTTCGGCGATAGTCGCCTGCACATGATCTTCGGTATAATCCAGATCTATCCGGGCCTGCTCTACCTGTTTCTGCCAATAATCCGCCTGCTCCTGGGCTTGCTTAAGTCGGGCGCTAAGCTGGTCCGAGTCCAGGCGGGCCAATAATTCGCCCGGTCTGACCGGATCACCCTTATCTTTGTTGACCATGATGACTTTTCCGGCGACTTTTGGAGCGATCACCACCTCATCGCCTTCGATGCGGCCACTGGCGACCAGCAGGCCCTCCGGCAGTGCATTCCACCAGCGGTAGAGCAAAGAGCCGGCCAGCCCTAATAATAATAAGCCGCCGAGGACGCTGATAACGATCTTTTTATTGGGCTTCATGAGATTTTGGTTAAAATAATGACTAACCCCTATTAATGACAAGTTAATCTAGATTTATCTCTTTCTTGCTAAGGGCCGATCACCATCTTTAAAATTTTTGTCGAATGCTTTACACTTGCTGAGAAAAACAAGGACTTTTGGTATAATTCTGGGAAATTTATTTTGTAAAATAGATTATTCCACCTTGAATCAATCTTTTCGGATCAGGTCGCCCTGCCGCGCCAATTTTCCCGTTGGGGCGGAGATATTGATGCACCCGAGCTATTTCATTGCCTGCCATATCTTTGTATGTTAACATCTGACTGTGTGTGCAGGTCGGTTCGGCGGTCTTTAATTAGAAGGTGAATCTGCCATGAAACCTGCCCTCGATTTAGAGATTCGTGAATGGTTAGCTCGATATCTTGTTGAAGAGATTTCTTATGAGGAATTCTCGGCTTGGTTTGTGCCATCATCTTGGAATGTAGGTCAAAGTGCGAACCAAGCTGTAATTGATCTTGTTTATGAGATTGAGCTCTGGCTCGCCGAATTTTCTAATGATATCTGCAGCGAACAGGAGTTGAAACAAAAGCTCCGTCCCTTAGTCGAAAATTATCGGGTAAACCTGGTAGCCGATTCCTCTATATCATCAGCTTCTGATATTAAGATTGAGCGGTGGCCTTTTCCGTCCTGTCCCTTTGGTATACGACACGTAATGGCATCCGGGTAATTAATTGCTCATTAAGCATCACATCAAACCAATATAACCCTTCTTCTTCCATACAGATGGCTAAGTTCAATACCACGTTTACTCCCTGGTCTTCCCCCTCAAAAAGTACAGGCCCGGAGAATTCTGGCATTTTTTTGCCAGATGGACTAGTCGGCAGAAGTTTTAGGGTATATTTCCCCCGGGCTTTACCTGATTTAAAAGAAAGTACGGCAAACGCGTTGATTATTATCGAAGGCATGGTTTCTGGAGCATCCGGAGCAGAGATAGTGTGAGTAATACGGTTTACCATGCGAATGGCGCTCAAAGTGCCGTCTTTTTCTTCTAGAACTTTATCACAGAAAAATGCTGCCGCTAAAAAAGGTCCGCTATGCTCAATATCCATCCTATCCACCTTATCAACCCACAATATTATTCAAATTTACTGCTTAACCCGACCTACTGCGGCCATATACAGCGCCACTTCTTCCTGGCCGTCGATTTGCAGCAGGCGCTCGACTTCGCCGTCAAAGAAGGCCCCTACCGGACAGCACCCCAATCTTAGGGCGGTGGCCGCCAGGTGCAGGTCCTGGCAGATATGGCCGGCATCCAGAAAGAGATAGCGGATGGCCCGTTGGCGATATTTCCATAGCGACCGTCTGAGAATATCCCGGACCTGGAAATGCCAGATGCCGGGATCGAGGCCGGTTACCTGATGCACCGCTATATAGGTTTCTACCGGATAAAGGGCACCTGCCGAAGGCACGGCCCGGAAGGCAAAATTGCGGTAAGATAAAGTGACCCCCTGGGTGGCCCACAACAGGCCAGCCAATTCAGCCAGGCTTAAAGGGCTGTCCAGATAATCTCGGAGTGAACGCCGCGCCTTAACTAGGTCCCAGAAATCGGCCTTAAATTGCTCAGCGACGACCGGTAACTTCACCCTTTGGGTATCGGGGGGATATTCTTTGAAAGCCGGTGCCCGGCTGAAGTGTTCCCGCGGCGGGCCGCCCAGATCGTCCCGATCATAGCGAGTTTCTAAGAGATAGCGGATGCCAATACCGGAGCCCAGATCGGTCATGGCTTCAGCCCTCCTTGCGGGGCCGGTTGCGATAATAGATGATTCTCAGTCCCTCCAAGGTTAAAAATTCATCAACCCAATCCACGGTCTCGGTTTCCGGGGCAATCAGATCGGCCAGACCACCGGTGGCGATCACAGTTACCTGAGGCTGGAGGGCTTTCTTAATGCGCCGCACCACACCATCCACCAGCCCGGCAAAGCCGTAAATGATACCGGCATTCATACTGCTGATCGTGTCCTTGGCAATAATGTGGCGCGGTTTCATGAAGATCTCCACCCGAGGCAGCTTGGAGGCTTTAATAAACAGGGCTTCACAGGAAATGGTTATCCCCGGGGCAATCAACCCACCCAAGTATTCCCCCTGATTGGAGACAACATCAAAGGTGGTGGCGGTGCCAAAATCAACCACAATGACGCTGCCTTTAACCTTTTCATAGGCGGCCACGGCATTGACGATGCGATCCGCCCCGACTTCCTTGGGATTATCGTAATATATCGGCATGCCGGTCTTGATGCCAGGTCCGATTAATAAGGGCTTGACCCCTAAATACCGTTGACCGAACTTCTCCAGGGTATTGATCATGGGGGGAACCACACAGGAGATGGCTAAATCAGTTTCCGGCTCAAAAGGCAAGCCTTTGGCTTGAAAAAGATTCCGGAGCAGCAGGCCATACTCGTCGGCGGTGGTATCTTTTTCGGTACGGATGCGCCAGTCGCTGATCAACCGGTCATCCTGATATACTCCGATCACAGTATTGGTATTGCCCACGTCAATAACGATGAGCACCTTAAAAACTCCTTAACTTAAATGAGCCTGGATTAACTGCGCCACCTCTTGGACGATGGTGTCGATTTCCTGTTGATCTTCGCCCTCACACATGACGCGCACCAGCGGTTCGGTGCCAGAGTAACGGATCAGCAAGCGACCGCGTTCTCCCAGGGTTTTTTCCGCGCTGCGGATGGCCTTAATTATCGGGGGGATTTCCGATAGATCCTTTTTCTCCCGCACCCGAACGTTGTGCAGTGTCTGGGGATAGACCTCCATGATGGCGGCCAACTCGGCCAGCGATTTCTGTTCCCGTTGCATAATAGCTAATAATTGCAGGGCACTCAAGATGCCATCGCCGGTGGTGCTATGATCTAGAAAAATCAGATGGCCGGACTGTTCGCCCCCCAGATTGTAGCCCTTTTGGACCATAAGCTCGACCACATAGCGGTCCCCCACCTGGGTCCGCACCAGGCGGCCCCCTAAATGCTTGAGGGCCACTTCCAGACCCATATTACTCATTACCGTGGCCACCACGGTTTTTTTGTGCAAGGTGCCGGCTTCGAGCATACTGCGGGCACAGATAGCCATCAGGTGATCACCGTCTATCACCCGGCCCTGATGATCCACCATGATCAGCCGGTCGCCGTCGCCGTCCAGGGCCAGCCCCAGATCGGCCTGATTGCGCTTAACCAGTGAAGCAATCATTTCCGGGTGCGTAGAGCCGCAGTTATGATTAATATTCTTGCCATTTGGTCTGACGCCAATGGTTATCAGGTTAGCCCCCAATTCCTCCAGCACTGCCGGCGCGGTCCGATAGGTGGCGCCATGCGCGCAATCCAGAACAATTTTCAACCCGTCCAGGCTTAAATCCTTGGGGAAGGTGCTTTTCAGGTAGGCGATGTAACGGCCCCGAGCGTCGTCAATTCGGAAGGCCTGGCCCACCTCAGTAGCGGTCGGACAGCAGTTCTCAACCTCTGAGTCGGTCATCAACGCTTCGATGCGGTCTTCCAATTCGTCGGGCAACTTGAAACCCTGGCCGGAAAATAATTTGATGCCGTTATCCTGATAAGCATTGTGCGACGCCGAGATTACCACCCCGGCGTCGGCTCGCATCGAATGGGTAATAAAGGCAATGCCTGGGGTGGATATCGGGCCCAACAACAGCACATCGACCCCCATGGAACAGATGCCCGCGGTGATGGCATACTCCAGGATGTAGCCCGAGATGCGGGTATCCTTGCCCACCACAATGCGATGCCGGCGCTGACTATTCTTGATGACATAAGCCAAGGCCCGCCCTAAACGCAAGGACATATCCGCGGTCATCGGATAGAGGTTGGCAGTGCCGCGGATGCCATCAGTGCCAAATAATCTTGTCATCTGGACCTCTTATGAGTCTTAGCAAATTTTTCTCTCATTTGTAGCAGTATTAACCGCTTGTAATTATGTAATTTTCCCAGTAGATACAACGTACCGGGCAGATGTCGATCCAGAGTTGTTTAGCAATTTCTCCACATTTTAGCCAAGAGAAGGATATTCGGCGAATTTAGGACTGCCAGCCCCATAAAAGACCGTGACCGCATGATGCCGTCGGCCGCTCCGGCCAATTCCATAACGCGAGAGAATCCCTGAAACCTGATGGCGGAAACGCTGCCAATCCGCCGCGGCCCCGGTACAGCCGCCGTTCCTTTCCCCGATGACCACCAGATAGCGCACATGGGGACAGCGGCAGATAGCCGCCAGCGACTGCCCCGGTGGCGGCCAGGCGTAGATTACCACCTGGGGACGAAAATTCCAGATCTCGGCAAAAACATCGCCGGCCTCCACGCTAGGGTGAGATCCCAGACCCGGATTGAATTCTCCTTCCCGACGGTCAATGGCCCGAAAGGCAATATTGGCCTGGGCTAAAAGCGGTCCCAGGGCCGCAGCTAAATAGCCCCGTCCGGCCCCGGCTTCCAGGACCCGGCTAATCCGTAAATTCTGCAACCAGCGGGCGATTAACATGACCCATTCCTTGGAGGGAAAGAAATAAACGCCTGTCGCTTGGGATAGGGCCATCAATTCCAGCTCCAGATCCTGATCGGCGGGGAATCGTGCCTGCCATTCGGCCTCGGACAACAGGTGAGCCAAAGGCGGGGCTGCCGGGCCGGGCAGGCGAACCAAGGCCTGAGCCTGACGCTGGAAATTTTGTTGCTCACGCCAACTCTGGGGTTGCAAAAGATTCGGATCGCCTGGTCGGGACATTAAAAGCTGGAACTTTCCGCCAATTATTGCCAGAATTCCTGATCAACAAACCAAGCTTGTGGTATCTATATTACATTTTTATTCTGGGTTGACAAGCATGTATTAAAAGCCAGCCTGACAGATGGTGCGAATCTGGAAAGAAAATCTTCTGCTTGACAAAAAATCTGGTATGGTAAAATGACGATAGGCAATATATTCTGGTTGGGGATATAATAATAATCTTTGTTTTAAAAAATAGCGAACATTAGGCGCGAGGGCTTCAGACCCAAAGCCCTAAAATGTGTCCATATGAAAACCCATGGTTTCCCTCCCCAACCCCCTCCCCAGGGCTGGGGAGTTTTATGAATGATATTAAACATATAAAGAATTTGTGGACGTTAACTAATGAAGCATGGTATTTGCTGCAACAACATAACCTGGACGGCTTTCTGGCGTTTGGCGCTGCTCTTGGCCCTGATCATGGCGGCGCTGAACAGCTGTGGCAGCCAGGAGCGACAACGTCATACCCTAACCATTGCCGGTTCCACTTCGGTGCAGCCCTTTGCCGAAAAACTGGCTGAGGTTTACATGCAGCGGCATCCGGAGCTGCTGATCAACGTGCAAGGCGGCGGCTCCAGTGCCGGTATTTTGGCCGTCCAGCAAGGCGCAGCGCAAATCGGCACTTCCTCCCGGGACCTGGCGCCGGACGAACAACACCTGAA
>MUKC01000040.1 GCA_002049795.1 Desulfobacca sp. 4484_104
GAAATTCAGGAGCGTCTACATGAGGCCTTTGAATTCATGCGCCAATCTTATCGAGAAGCCAAGGGCCAGCTAGCTGCCCATGGTGGTTCCGAGCCTGGCAATAATTCTAAAGAACTATCCTTTGACCAGGTCTATCCCCTGCTGTTGGCAAAAAAGCCGGAATTTGACCGGTTATTAGGGACCTCCTTAACTGACCAGGATTTAGGTCAGTTAGCTCAACTCAAGTTCTCGGTCAATTTGGAAAATATGATCAGTCAACAGGTAGGCCAGATCATGAACCAGGGGATTATTTCCGATCGCGCCACTCTGGGCGGCGAGCGCGGCCGGGGCATCCTGGTCCGCTGTTTGCCTTCCCGTGATGAATGGGTGGAAAAAAATCCGGAGCGCTTCTTAGATCTTCAGAAAGCCCAGAATCAGATTAACAACTATTGTCTCCAGGTGGCGGCCAGTATGACGGAGGCCCAAAAGCAGGCCATCTGCGGTTTGGTACAGGCGCTGTTGATTCCCAATTTAGTCCTTAACCGGGCCGAAACCGAGGAACGTAAACTGGCCCGACTGGAGGAACTGCAACCGGTCTATTTTTTGGTTAGAAAAGGGGAGATGTTGGTTCGGGAAGGGGATATTATCAACTCTAACCAACTAATCAAGCTACAAGCCCAGAATAAAGAGCTGCCCCCGCAACGCTGGCCGGTAACTTTTTTGGCCACGGCGCTGATAATCGGTTTGCTCATGGGTGTCTGCTACTGGTTGGCCCGCCTTTATATCAAAAAATTTACCCTATCCTTGCAGGAGTTGATTTTTCTGGCGAGCGTGCTCCTGGCCGTCACCCTGCTTAATCAGGGGCTGATAAGTTTATCTAGCGCCTTGGCCCCGATTAGCCCCTTGGCCGCTAAAAATCTGGTTTTCCTGCTGCCGGTAGCGCTGGTGCCGATGTTGGTAAGAATTTTCATCAGTCTGGAATTAGCGGTCGGCCTGACCTTTCTGGCCGCGGTGATGACCGGGCTGATCCTCCAGCAGCCCTTCCCGATTTTTATTTACTTTGTCGTCGGCGGTCTGGTCGGAGTCAGATGCCTCCAGCATTGCCGTAATCGCGGGGCGGTGATCAAAGCCGGGTTATTTATCGGTCTGACCAATCTAGCCCTGGTGGTGGCGATAAAATTGTTGGACGCTGCTCCGCTTAGCGGTTTGGACTTTGTGGTTGGCATGCTGTGCGCCGTAGGAGGCGGCCTGCTGGTAGGTGTCCTGGTTACCGGCTTGGCCCCGGTGATGGAAATCATCTTTAATTTCACCTCCGATATCCGCCTCCTGGAGTTGCTTAACCTGGAAACGCCAATTCTCAAACAGCTGATGGTGACCGCTCCCGGCACCTATTACCACTCTATCATCGTCGCTAATATGGTCGAAGCTGCCGCCGAGGCTATTGGCGCCAGTCCCCTGTTGGCCAAGGCCGCGGCTTATTACCATGATATCGGCAAGATCAAAAAGCCGGCTTATTTTGTCGAAAACCAGCTAGGGGGAGAAAATAAGCACGAAAAATTGGCTCCCTCGATGAGCAGCCTGATCCTTATTTCCC
The DNA here is from genome assembly GCA_002049795.1 of Desulfobacca sp. 4484_104. Classification (GTDB taxonomy): domain Bacteria; phylum Desulfobacterota; class Desulfobaccia; order Desulfobaccales; family Desulfobaccaceae; genus Desulfobacca_B. Next base: position 1,574 of record MUKC01000040.1, read on the forward strand.
ATGTCAAAGACGGCGTGGAACTGGCCCGACAGAATAAGGTGGGGGATAGGATCATTGATATTATCCGTCAGCACCACGGTACCTGTTTTATCAGCTATTTCTATAATAAAGCCAAACAACAAGCAGCTAATCCGCAGCAGGTCAATATTGAAGACTACCGCTATCCCGGGCCGCGGCCCCAGACCAAGGAGGCCGGATTGGTGCTTTTGGCCGACCAGGTGGAAGCCGCTTCCAAGACCTTGACCGATCCTACCCCGGCCCGGATCAACGGCCTGGTACAAAAGATTATTAACAACGTCTTTGCGGATGGCCAGTTGGATGAATGTGAACTAACCCTCAAAGATTTGCACCAGATTGCCAAGTGCTTTATCAGGATCCTGAGCGGCATCTTCCATCAACGCATCGAATATCCGACCCCGGCTGACAAGAGCGCCGCTGATAAAAAGAAAAGCCATGAAGATCTGGATAAACAACCGGCAAAGAAAGATATCCATAAACCCAACGGCAATCAGGAAAAAGGTCGTGAAGATCTTAAACGCCTTGGGATATCCTGAGGCCGAATTTGGCCTGACTCTGATCAATGATCCGGCTATGTCCCGCCTTAATCGCGCCACTTTCCAACGCTTCGGCCCTACCAATGTAATCGCCTTCCCGCTGCAGGGTGGACCAGGCGCAGAGCTCCAGTCCCAGATGTTGGGAGATGTGGTCATTTCGTTGGAAACCACTAAGCGTCAGGCCCAACAATGCGACTGGACTTTTGAAGAACTGTTCGACCTTTATCTGATCCATGGCATTTTACATCTGGTCGGTTATGATCACGAGGCCAGCGAGGCGGAGGCGGACCGGATGGCCGCTAAAACTCGGGAACTGCTCAGTCTGATTCATCCCCATCTGAAGGAGGAAGCGCTATGCCCCAACTAGAAGTGAATGTCGATCATATTGCCACTCTGCGCCAAGCCCGCCTGATTGATGAACCTGATCCGGTCACCGCCGCGGCCCTGGCCGAGCTGGCCGGGGCTGACGGGATTATTGTCCACCTACGCGAAGACCGCCGCCATATCCAGGATCGCGATTTACGCCTGCTGCGCCAGACGGTTAAGACGCGCCTCAACCTGGAGATGGCCGCGACCCCGGAGATCTTGGCAATCGCCCTCGAAGTCAAACCTGACCTGGTTACCCTGGTACCGGAAAAGCGCCAGGAACTGACCACTGAAGGCGGTTTGGATGTGGCCCGCTATAAAGCTCCCCTGAAAGACTATATCAAGGAATTGCAATCGGCGGAAATTTATGTCAGCCTGTTCGTAGATCCCAAAGCCGCCCAGATTGAGGTGGCGAAAGCGGTCGGCGCCGATTGCGTCGAACTGCATACCGGCACCTATGCCGAAGCCATTACGGTAGCCGAGGCCGAAACCCGGTTCCAAGAATTACTGACCGCGGCCCGTCAGGCCCAGCAGTTGGGTCTCAAGGTCAAGGCCGGGCATGGCCTCAACTATCGCAATATCAAACGATTTCAGGGTCGGACGGAGTTTGCCGAATACAGCATCGGCCACAGCATCATTGCTCGGGCGGTGCTGGTCGGCATCGAGCGGGCCGTACGCGAGATGGCGGCCCTGATCAACCCATAAGCCGATGGAGTATAATCGGAAACTTCCTCCAGCACTTCGGATTAAAGGTGTAACTCCACGATATCGCCGTCATTCAGGACATAGTCGCGCTGCACCCGCTGTCCTTCAAAGGTCTCTCGTCCCCAGACCCGGGCGTATTTGAATTTTTGGGCAAACTCCTTATGAATCCGAGAGGCCAATTCCTGGACCGTGGTATTGACCGGCAGGACAAAAGGTGCCTCGAAATTAACCGCCCGCCCTGGCGCCCGGGTATAGACCCGCACTAAATTTAGGATGTTAAAGATAGCGGCCTTGAGTTCCGGCAACCCCTGGCGCGCCCGGGCCGATACCGCCAGGATGACAAACCGTTCCTGGATAATTTCCTGGGCTAGCGCCACCTCCTCCTGATCCAGGGCCTGATCCACTTTGTTCAACACCACCATGGTCGGTCGGCCCCGTAATTCAGCATTATGCGAGTCCGCAGCCTTACCTTGCAGCCCCAACTTAAACGGCGCCAGGATGGCTTCGGCCTGCTCGATCTGGTCCAAGACCTCGTCGTCGGCCAGGCTGACCACCAAGACCCAGGCATCGGCCCGACGCAACAGATCGGGATACCAGGGTTCCAGGAAGTCGGAACTTAACGGTGGGGTATCAATTAATTGAATCTGGACGTTTTCGTAAGTCATCATGCCCGCTAGGGGGATGCGGGTGCTGAAGGGATAGTCGGCAATCAGGGGCTGGGCGTTGGTCAGGGCGGCTATGAGAGAGGATTTGCCGGTATTGGGCGGACCAATCAGGGCAATCTGCCCGGCCCCCTCTTTTTCCAGGAGATAGACCGGGGTCCGGCGGCCCGGGCCTTTGCGAGCCTGGCCCATATCTTTGAGTTTGGAAATGCGCCGCCTAAGATCAGCCCGGAGTTTATCCGTGCCCTTGTGCTTGGGCATAATGGTGAGCATTTCTTCCAAGCACTTGAGCTTGTCTCTGGTAGTCCTGGCCTCCCGGTAGCGCTTTTCCGCCTCAAAATACTGGGGGGGTAAATTGGCCGGCATCAGTTCACTCCCCGGCTTAGAAGCGCGGCAAAATCATCGACTTACTCCTCCCCAGCACCGGATCCGGCCGGCGGTTCGCCGCGGCTCTGGTGGTATTGAGGAAATGAGTTAACATCACTTAAATTTAGGCTGAAGCAAATCTTAAAGTCATTTTTCGGGCAACGCCTTGGGCGGCTCGCTCAGAGTCACCTTCCCGGCGGCGATTTCCCGCAGGGCCATAACAATCTCTTTGTTATTGCGGCCTTTGATCAACAGCGGCGCCCCATGGTAAAGTTGTCGCACCCGTTGCGCCCCTAAATGCACCAGGGCAAAACGGTTAGGTAGTTTATCTAAACAATCTTCAATGGTTACTCTGGCCACCGGTTGTCTCCTTGAGCATCCCCTCATACCTTAACGCCGTTGAACTTTTGTTAGGTTTAAGGGTTCAGTTAGCAGTAAACAGCTTAAAAAAGGTAAAGACAGAAACTGCTGCTACTATTTTTATTTCATGTGACAATTGTTCTGCTCTACAGCAAAAACCAAAACTAAAAACTAAAAAACTAATTATTTTGAAGGCATTTTCCCCATAGTTAATAGTCGCTTAGGAAGTTATACGGCATTTAGGCGCCGATGGCGGAGAATCGGCCATCTTCTGCCCTCGGCCTTTGCCTTTGAGGAGTTGCCGAATTTCTTGGGGGGAATATTCATGGCCGCACACCTGGCAGCGCACCTCAAGGCCGCCCTGTCAAAGGGTGCGGACCGTCACCTCGTCGGCCCCACAATAGACACATTTCATGACTTCTACCCCCTAAAAATAACGCGACAAGCGCGGCAGATCGGCATCTACCTGCCGGGCCTGGCGGATCAGGGCGTTGATATATAACCAGGCCATGCTCAACAGAAATTCCGGCATGTACTTGCTCCCGCCCCGGTCATCATAGGCCACCTGGATCTCGGGCGGCGCCACCCGCAGGTGCAGGCTAAGATCTTGCAATACCGGCCAGGTGGCGAGCCAACCGCCGGCAGTTTCTACCCAGGTGCCGCAATCCAGGCGCAACATGGCGACCTGGGCGACCGCCGCAGAGATCAGCGGTAGGACTTCCAGCCGCGGCCCCAAGGCCCAGTCCTTGAGGGCCCCCCCGGCCCGGGCCTCGACAGCTTCAAACGGCACCCAACCCGAACCGGGGCCATCAGTCTCAGGAACATAGGTCCCCCGGCCATAGCGGGCCAATAAACCTAGAAAATCCCAACCGAACACAAATGCATCTTCGGTGGGCACGGTCAAACTTTTGCGGGCGTAAAAGATGCGCAGATCAGTGCCGAACTCCTCGTCCCAGTCGTATTGAAAATAAAGCTCCAGGGGCCGGAAAGGGCAGAGACGGATAAACCATTTAACGCTGGCATAGGGCTGCTCGGGCAGCACCTCGGCCCGTAAGCTGCGGGCTAAGAGCTGGGGGTCCAAGTGGCTCAATCCTTCCAGATCCCGGCGATATTTTTGGCGGATCAGGCCCCGAAGCTGGGCATCCCAGCCCCAGCCGCTTTCAAAATCCCGCAAGGTTACTAAATCATAAGGAAAATCTTTGGACATCAGCCTTGCTGACCGGCCGACGCCTTGGCCGCGATCTTTTGCTGAAACTTATCGGCGTTGATAATGAAGCGTTCGTGGACAGCTTCGCCGATCTTTTCCTGTTCGTCAAAGACTTCCAGTTTGAAGGTCAGTTTGCGGCCCTCAACCTGAGTGATTTCGGTTATCGCCCGGACCTCCATGCCTAACGGCGTCGGGGCCAGGTGCTTGAGATTCATGGCGATGCCTACCGACTGCTCTCCCGGCTGCAAATGTTTGGCCATCAGTTCAGCACTGACCCCTTCCATCAGCCCGACCAGATAAGGAGTGGCAAAGGCATCGGGCAATTGCGGAAAGAATTTCCGCGCTGAGTGCCCCGGCTCGGTCTTGAGCCGCATTTCATTAGTCATGCCCACGGTAAAAGGAGATTCCATCCGTATCCTCCTGATGCAGGTTCAATCAATGGGAACAATTAGGCCAGCGGGAACAGCTTTACCGGCCCTACCGTCTCACCCTGCCCGAGACGCCGCCCTAAATCTTCGGATTCAACTAAGATCTCAGGTTTTTGCAAAATAGCGCCCTTTTCATCCACCCCGCGCACCAAAATTTCCGCCGCATAAGCCACGTTAATGGCGTCAAAAAAATAGCGCGCTGTCAGCCGACAGCCGACAAAGACATGTTTGCCCTGCGTCGCGCCGACACATAACAAGACCCCCTGACGCTGCGGCCCGGGAAAGTCCTGCTTGAGAACATAGCGCCGGGCCCAGAGGGCCTGGGTCCGATCAACCAATGCCTTGGCCTGAGCCGTCAAGCCATAAAAAAAGATCGGAGAGGCCAGAGCCACCACGTCGGCCGCCAACAGCTTGGGATAAAGCTCCAGCATATCATCTTTAATCGGACAAGTGCCATCTTTAATGCAATGATAAATTTCCATACAGGGAGAAATCTTCAGTTTGGTCAGGGTGATCTTCTCGACCTCGGCGCCGCCTTGCGCGGCGCCGGTTAAAAAAGCATCCAGCAGAATTTCCGTATTGCCACCGCGTCGCGGACTGCCCCAGATTCCCAAAACTTTCATGGCGCTCTCCTTAAAGGGCCCAGGCTAAGTTCCGATATACAATATTCTGAGGAATTTTAAATGATTAGTCCTTAATTGTCAAGCTTCCCGGCGCGGCTTGGCCCAAGGTTAAGAAATAATGGCATTCGCTTCTCACCTGTTCCCAGGCATAGGCCTGGGCGACCAGTTGCTGCCGCTCGATGCCGGCCTGAGCTGAGGTGGTCCAGATATCTTCCAGGGTGCTGATCAGGTGATCCTGAAATTCCTGGTTAAAGGCCTCGAAGCCGGTAGGCACGATGCCCCAACTGAGGACCGCGCCGCGCTCCACAAAACGGCGGATGTCGGGGCCAAAGCAGCGGAAAATCTCGGCATTGGTATAGATGTCCATGGACAGAATGTCGAGATCACGTTTCAGCAGAAATTCCCAATCGGGGTTGCCGCACAGGTGAATACCGCGTGGACGGTCAATCTGGGCCAGGAAGCGGTCCAGATCCTCACGGGCTTTGGTGTCGGTGTAACCCGAAACCGAGCTAAAGATAAATTGCAGACCGGGTTCGTCGATAAACATAAAGGCCCGGGGATGTTTGGCTTTGAGACGTTGGAGCTGCACCTGCACCCGCCGCGCCATGAAATCCATCAATATTGACCGGACTTCATCGTTAAAGATCAGCGGCCGATCGTTTTCGTCCAGGATTTTCATGCCAAAATAGTCCGGCTCCTCCCAATGGGCCAGCATCTCCGGCAATTCCGCGTAGAACCTGGCAGTATCAAAGCGGATGCTATTGCCTGCCGGCAGCAGGACAATGCCCGGAAAATGCTCGGCGGCCTGGACATACATGTCTTCATAGTAGCTGACGCCCGGTAATTGCGGTCAGAAGGAGATGTCCAGCGACAAGGCCAGGTTCAGGGCTTCATCGACATCATCATGGGGCAGGATGGCCATGGCGGTGGTATGGAAATTGCCGGGGATGAGAGGCGATGTCATGCGCGGGACCTCTTTAACTGAACAGTGAAAATGTGATTAGCGGCCTTTGGACCGCCAATATAACATTGGTCCAGGAAAAATCTCTTTTAGGTCATCCGACAACTCCGGGTGGGTTCTGATGGTCGGACAAATTTCTAGGGTGATCAGTGGCTGGGGAGTATTCAACCGCAGCGCTGGCCCTAGTTTTTGTTCAACAAGGTTCTGCAATTCCTGCTGGGCCGGCTCGATCTCGGTAGGGGAGCTGGCCATGGCATCCAAAACCTGGCCCAGCGCCTGGGTCAACCGGCTCTCTAATCCCGCGGCCGACACCTGATTGACAGCCTGTTCCAAACCTTCCCGATTCTGACACCCTGGCAAGGTTAAGCGTACCGAGGCCGGTCCCGGCTCTTCCCCGCGCAGAACCGAAAAGCCGGGAGAAGCGAGGATTAACGGCACCCAGGGCGGGGAAAGCCGGGAGCCCAGAATGGCCCGCCAGAAGTAAAAACGCAGTAGGGCCAGTTCCGGATCCGGCGGCGCGGCCGGAGTCAAGAGCGGATCATGGCTCGGCGGCGGTCGGAAAGCCGGGGGCTCTTCCCAAGGCTCGGGCGCCAGCCAGGTGTCGAGCTCAGATTGCTGGTCTTGCAATACCAGCAGCCTGGCCTCCTGTTCGGCCCACATGCTTTCCAGTTGCCAGGCCAGGGTCCAGATCATCGAGGCCTCGGGAAGTTGAGGAAAACCGGCTTCCGGTGGCAGGGTCGGGAGAGCCGGAGGCGGTTCGGGCTTCCCCTTAATGGCTCGGATGAGGTCATTGGTGTCTTCCTGCTCTTCTTCCCCGGCCTTAAATTCCAGATAGGCCTTCCATTGCAGTAATTCCCCCGGATGATAATTCCGCCAGTCAAAGGCCAGGCTCTTATCCAGGGGCGGTAAGGGTAAGGATTGCAAACCAGTATGGTCCGGTTGCCCTTCCAGATGACCCACCAAGAGGTCTGGAAAGAACAGCGGCAGCGACCAATATTCCGCTTGCCAGCCGATTACCAGGGGGAAGGCCGCTACCTGCCAAGTGCCGTGTCGCGTCTCAGCGGTTTCCATCGCGTTTCCTGTTCCTCAGAAATTTATTTGACACAATGCGTCATTGGGAATTATTTATAACCAAGATCAATGATTTTCGCAACGTCCTCCCGGCTTCGTAAGACTGGGGGGCCTAAGTGCAATTGGCCAGCATATCCTGGCCGCTAGAACATTTCAGAATTTGAGAGGCATGAATTTAATGCTAAATCTGCAAATGGTGCTCAGATTGCCCTGAGCTTAAGGAGGGGAAGACATGCACAAGGTTTTAGAATCCCTGAAAAAACGGCGTAGTATTCGAGCCTTCAAGCCCGACCCGGTTCCCCGGGAGACATTGCGGGAATTGATGGACGCGGCCCGTTGGGCCCCCTCCTGGGGCAACACCCAGCCCTGGGAGTTGGTGGTTATGGGTGGACAGACGGTCAAACAATTAACCGCCGACTTTGTCGAGGCCGTAGCCCAAAAGGTCCCTCCCAACCCGGATATACCCATGCCAGGAACCTTTCCGGAACAGGCCCAAAACCGCTATCTGACCGTAGCCAAAGAGCTTTTTCAGTTACTGGGTATCGCTCGGGAAGACAAGACGGCCCGCCAGGAGCATATGCTTAATATGACCCGGGCCTTCGCGGCTCCCCATATCATCTATGTTACTTTCCAGAGAGATTTCAGTATTCCTTACGCCATGTTGGATATGGGAGCGATGGTCCACGGCCTTTGTCTGGCGGCCTACGCCCTGGATTTGGGAACCTGTATTGAGGCCCAGTTGGCCCTCTATCCGGATCTGATTCGCAAATACCTGGAGATCCCCGCCACCCAAAAGATCGTGGTGGGCATTGCCTTGGGCTACCCGGACGAGAAGGCCAAGATTAATGAATTCCGCAGCAGTCGGGAACCCCTAGATAAATTGGTGCGCTGGGTGGATTGTTAGAACCGGGCTATTGACATGCTTGGCTTTAGCAAATAGAATAGAATTACCTCTGGGGATGTAGCTCAGCTGGGAGAGCGCTTGCTTCGCATGCAAGAGGTCGGGAGTTCGAATCTCCTCATCTCCACCAATAAAGACAAAAAGTTAGCCCTCGTTACAGCGAGGGCTTCTTATTTTCGTGAGTAGGTTTTTCCTTAAATTGATTTTCCAGGTGATCAGAACCTGAATTTCGGATGAATAGTCATATTGGGGTATGCACTTTATAGGGGGCACGTAGAATGAGAAATATGGGCGGCGCGGGGGTATTGATGCGAATGAGGTATTTTTGTGGGATTATTATGGACTTAGGGTGGGATGATCATGATATTTTGTGATAGTGCGTAAAACGAGAAATTTGGGGAAAATAAATTTATTTTAGCTAATAAAATGAGAAATATTGAAGGCAGGAAAAATCCAAAATTAACCAGATTGGGATTTGGGAAGAGATCGGCCGCAGGAGCCGCAGAAATTGGCGTTCGGGATATTGGCGTGTTCGCAAAAAGGGCAGATATTGGAGAGGTCGGGGGGGATCGGCACCTGGAAGGGCGGGAGCTGGGGCAAGAGAGCTGCCGCAGAAACGGCATTTGATGGCTTCCTGGCGAATGGCCTCACCGCAGAAGGGGCATTTCTTAAAGCCGCGAGCGCGGCCATAACGCACGGCCTGGCGCTGAGCGATCTTAGTGGCGGAAGGTAAAAAGATGACTACCAGGGCAAAGGGGCCGATAAGACAGCCCAAAATGAACCAAGTTATAGGGCCGCGGCCTTTGCTGGAGGCGATGCCGGAGGCAATCAGGCCGAATAATATGCAGGTAAGAATCAAACTCAT
>MUKC01000149.1 GCA_002049795.1 Desulfobacca sp. 4484_104
TCAACTTCCCCGGCAAGCGGCGGCTGGAAAAGCGGCTGGTCAGCCTTCCGAAAGTTCTGGCAACTATCAATAAGATACGTCAACGGGCCAAACAGCCGCCTTTGATTGTTCCTGATGTACGATAAAACTCCCCCCGAGGTTTATTGCCCCTGGTATCATTTTACCCTACCCAATTTTTTCAGTTCTTTTTTAGCCAGTTCACGTCCGGGGTAACTATCCTTGCCCTCAAGGGCCAGTTGGAGGTATTTCTTCGCTGCCGACCGGTCCCCTGTCTTCAGACAAGCCATTCCCAGGTGATAGCGGGCGATTGGCAATTTGTCCAACTGGTCGGCAACCCTTAGCAGCAGGTCACGGGCCCGCATGAAATCACCCAGACGATAGTAGACCCAGGCGCCGGTGTCCACTAAAGTCACCTCCTGCGGATATTTTTCCAGCAACGGGTCAATGAGTTTTTTGGCCTGAGCCAGGTTTTCATCACTGGGCTCAAATTCAGCGTAATAAAAAGCCAAGTTGTTGGCCGCCAGGAAAGCGTCGGGTTTTTTGGCCAGCACCTCGCGGTAATAAACGGCGGCCTGCTTATGGTTGCCCCGCTGTTCCTCCAGGGAAGCGAGGATCATGGCCAGAGCCAGGTTTTGCGGCTGCCGGCGTCGCAGTTGCCGGTAACGATCCACGGCAGCCGCGAGGGAACCCGAGGCCTGCTCAAGGCGGGCCATGGCAAACAGGGCACCTTGATGATCAGGATTGGCTTTCAGCACCTCCATCAGGGTCCGGCGAGCGGCGGCCAGGTTTTTTTTCGCCGCCTGCAACCGGGCCAGTAGCACCTGAAAATCAAGGTTTTGAGGCCGGGCTTTCACCTGTCGCCGGCAGTATTTCAGGGCAGCGCCAAGACCCTCCTTTTTCACCAGTATATCAAGCAGCTGTTCCAGAACGGGGGCAGCATCGGGTTGGACCCGCAGGCTTTCCTCCAGAACTTGGCGGGCCTGAACATCTTTATCTTCTTGGCGGTAGAGCCGCGCCAATTCCAAAGTAGCTGACACTGACCGGGGATTTTTCCCGAGAATGTGGCGAAAAACATCCTCTGCCAAACGTGGTTCGTGCTGCCGCAGGTGAACCCGAGCCAGATTCATCTGCAAAGGCACGTTGTCGGGATCATCCTTGAGGGCGGCGCGATAGGCGGCTGCGGCCCCAGGCAAATCACTGCGGGAAACCAACAGATCACCCTTGAGCGCCAGGGCTTGCTGGTCTTTGGGGTTGTCGGTCAGTACTTCGTCAACCAGCTTTTCGGCATCCTGCTGTTTCCCGCTTCGGTATCGAATCTGGGCCAGCAGAAGTTTGGCCAGCAGGTAGTCCGGTCCGTCCGGCACCGTCTTCATAAAACTCCGCAATTGGTCGACAGCTGCAGGTACCCTTCCACGGCTCAGATCATATTTGGCCAGCATTTCACAAGCGCCGTAGAATTTCGGTAAATCTTTCCGGGCCTGGCGGAGAACGGCCAGGGCCTGATCATTTTCCTGGTGCACGGCATAAAAACGAGCCAGCAGCAAACGATAATTGCCCTTGTCCGGGTGGTCGGCGACAATCTGCCGCAGGATTTTTTCCGCTGCCTCCCGCTGCCCGTGACGATCATGGAAGCGGGCCAACAACAAAGGTGGATTGATGTCATCCGGCCGCTGCTTCACCAGGGTTTCAAGTTCGACAGTAGCATCCTCCAGTTTTCCCTCCTTCTCAAGAATGTCAACCAACAGCAGACGAGCGGCCACCAAATCTTCATGGTGTTTCAGCAACGTTTGCAACAGTTCTCCGGCATGCTCAAGGCGATTATGTTTAATTAGGATATTGGCCTCCATCAGGTAGGCGTCGCTCAGCTCACTGTCGGCGGCAATCAGGCCTCGGAGAATTTTTTCCGCCTCCGCCTCCTGCTTTTCGGCCAGCAGGCAGCCGGCCCGCAACAATAGGGCTTGCTGGTTATTAGGTTGAGATTTGAGTACCAGATTGGCTTTTTCCATGGCCTTGACCGGCTCCCGACCGAGGAGCAGTAATTTACCCATTTCCAACTGGGCCTCGTACTTTTCAGCGTTCAGGGACACCGCTTTGGCAAAGGCACCATAAGCAGCACGGAACTTTTTCTGGGCCAGGTTAATTTTCCCCAGCAGCAGGTAGCCGTTGACAAACTTGGGATCTATCTGTAGAGCATTTTTCACCTCCAGGGCCGCCTTGACATAATCGCCTTGTTCGTAGAAAGCCTTTCCCTTATTGAAAAATTTGTCCCGCCGTTCACTGGGACCACCGCAAGCAACACTTGCCAGCAACAACAGAATGGTCAACAGGACTATTGTTTGTTTTCTCATGGCTGCTCCTTTATCTCCTCCAGTTTCATTCAATGTTGATGATCTGGCAACATTTCTTTTCTCTTACCAGGTGACAATCTTCACCTACATGGCATGCGACTGGTTTTACCTCAAAATATCCCAGATGCGCTCCGCAGCCTTGCCGTCCCAAAGGAGAGGCACTTGGCCAACCGGCCCGCCGTTGGCCCGTACCTGCCGGTAGGCGGCAAGAATGTCGGCGGTTTTACTCCCGGCCAGTATGTTGCTGCCCTGCTCCACAGTAATCGGTCGTTCGGTGTTTTGCCGCAAAGTGATGCAAGGCACCCCCAAAGCGGTGGTTTCCTCCTGCAGACCACCGCTGTCAGTAAGCACCAAAACAGCATCTCGCCACAGGAAAAGGGATTCGCGAAAACCCAGAGGCGGCAGGCGGATAACATCGGGAGACAACTCTAACCCGAAGGTTTCCAACATTTTGGCGGTGCGGGGATGAACCGGAAAGAGGATCGGACAATCAGTGGCAATTTCATTAAGGGCGGTGACAATACCGGCAAACACCTCCCGGTCGTCAACGTTGGACGGACGGTGCAGGGTAAGAAACACATAGCCCCGCTCTCCAAAACGATCCTTAAATTCCCGAGTGGCAAATGCACCGGTGTCCATTTCCTGTAGCTTTTCTACCTGCCTCAATAGATTGTCAATCATCACGTGACCGACCAGGTGTACGGCCTCCCGTGGTTTGCCTTCCCGCAACAGATTGTCTACCCCGCTGGGCTCGGTGACGAAGAAATAGTCGCTGATCGCGTCGGTGACCATGCGATTGATCTCTTCCGGCATCGATAAATCAAAGCTCCGCAGACCGGCCTCAACATGAGCTACCTCGATGCACATCTTTTTGGCAACGATGCTGCAGGCCAGGGTGGAATTGACGTCGCCGACCACCAGTACCAGATCTGGCCGATGTTCCTGGCAAACCGCCTCGAAAGCCACCATGATTTTCGCCGTCTGCACGGCATGGCTGCCGGAACCGGCATTGAGAAAGAAATCGGGCTTTGGTAGTTCCAAATCATCAAAAAAAGCTTGGGACATTTCATAGTCGTAATGTTGTCCGGTATGGACCACCAAGCACTGGAGATTATCCAGCCCTGCAGCGGTATGGTAGAGGGGAGCAATCTTCATAAAATTAGGCCGAGCACCGGCCACCAGCAATACTTTCATCATTATTCTCCTCGTCCAGGTACAAACTGCCGATTCACAACTGGCGATTCACTCTCCCTTTTTCCCGGATTGCATCGTGCCATTTTCTGGATTGCATCGTGCCATTTTCTATACATGAATTTTTCACTTTTTTGGGCAAAAATTATCAATCGCCGTTTCCTTTCCCTGGAGTTGACTTTATGCCACTTTTCCATTATCACTATGGAATGTTAGAAACTGGACTTCCTGATCAATCGTTGAGCCACATCTTGATACAGAGGTCACATCCATACACCCTCGTGCTGAACTTAAGCCTGAAGAGGAGAAAAATCATGAGCATAAAAACCCTGCTGACCGTCCTGCTGATACTCACTTTTTTTGCCAGTCCCCTGCCGGCGAAGGAATTTTCCGGTACGTTGCAACAGATTCAAAAATCCGGGAAAATCAGGATTGGTTATCGTCACGATCAGCCCCCCATGTCCTATCTGGACAAAGATGGCAATCCCGTCGGCTATTCCATCGACCTTGGCAAGCGGATCGCCGCTGCCGTTCAGGATACCATCGGCCGGAAAGTAGAAATCACGTACGTTCCCGTCACTGCCGCCAACCGCTTCAAGGCACTGATCGACAACAAAATCGACCTTTTGTGCGGTTCCACCACCAAAACCCTTTCCCGGAGCGAGTTGGTTGATTTTACCCAACTTACTTTCGTCACCGGAGCTTCGTTCATGACCCTGAGGGGCAAAAAAATCATGAACAATTTTGACGGCAAAAAAATCGGCGTGGTCAAAAGCACCACCACCGCGTCAATCTTGAAAAAAATGCTCCGGGAAACCAAGGCCCGGGCCGACATTGTCCTGCTGGATTCAACCGCTGCCGCCCTGAAGGCGTTGAAAAAAGGAGATATTGATGCTTTCGCCGCCGACCAGGTGGTGCTCATCGGCCTGGCGTTGATGGAGAATGACCAGAAGGCCTTTTCGATCCTGCCCGACATCTTTTCATTCGAACCTTTCGCGCTGGCGGTAAGGAGAAACGACGCCGACTTCCGCCTGGTAGCGGACCGGGTGATCTCCGACCTCTACCGCAGTAAGGAAATCCTGAAAATCTACGATCAATGGTTTGGCAGGTTTTCCGAGAGAAGGACACCCGCGTTTGAAGCCCTGATAGAGCTCAACGCCACGCCTGAATAATTTTTTCCTGCACCCCCACCTAGCAGGCAAAAGCTGCGGTTGCTGGATGAGGCCATACGCCAACCCTCCCGTGAACAAGGCAGCTGGTGTAGGAAGTAAACAAAAACTTTAAGGGAATGCACTAAGTTTGCCTGCCGGCAAAGTGGTTCAAGGGGATTTTCGGAACGAAAAACCGGGGTTTCCCGTTAACTTCGCCGCCGCGTCGCCGCTGGTAGATGAAGATCGAAAAAAACGCACGGTTGATCGACTCACTTACCGCTTTTCTGCCCGTTTACCAGCCGGTTCACCGCTTCCAGGTGCTCCGGCGTCTCGGACAGCAGGGCCAGCTGCGAAGAAACGTAATCCATGTGGCTGCGTAAATCGCTTTTCTCCCCCTGGTTCACCGCCCGTTTAATGGCCCTGATGGCCGGCAGGGGCCATTGGGCCATCTCACCGGCATAGCTCTGAACTTCGGCCAGCAGGCGCTCCGGTGCCACCACCCGGTCCACCAGTCCCAGTTCCCGGGCTTCATCCATCCTGATGACCCGTCCGGTCAGCAGGATGTCCAGGGCCTTGCT
>MUKC01000041.1 GCA_002049795.1 Desulfobacca sp. 4484_104
TTTTCGATTATTTAGTAGAAAAAAAACCACTGTAGAAAAAAATCACATGGTGTAAAATTCAGAAGGAGGTGCACATATGGCCTTAGTAGAACACAAAGGCAAAACCTTTGAGGTAGATGAAGATGGGTTCCTGCAAGATTTGGATGCCTGGGGGCCGGATTGGGTAGACTTTGTTAAAGAATCTGAGGGGATCACTGAACTTAACGACGACCACTGGAAAGTAATCAACATGCTCCAGGATTACTTCAAGAAGAATGGTATCGCCCCCATGGTGCGAATCCTTTCCAAGGTCACCGGCTTCAAGCTGAAATATATTTACGAACTCTTTCCCTCGGGACCAGGCAAAGGAGCCTGTAAAATGGCTGGCCTGCCCAAACCCACAGGTTGCGTCTAACGCGGATTCGACGGCGCTGTTGGCTCTGCCCCGGGAAGACCGGTCCCAGCAAACCCATCCGGCTGCCAGTGAGTTTTTTTGAAGCAGATACCGGCATTGTCGGTGCCGGATTCTGCTTCAAAAACCCGGTTATCCTTAAGACGAGGTCAGGTGTCTACCGCGAAATTTCCTACCTAAATAAAAAATTGACAATTTACCCCCTGGTAAGTTAAGATACAAACAATATCAGTACGTCTTGAAAAGACGCTACGGTGGAGGCAAATTGAGTTAACCTTGAGAGCGGGACGAAGGTAAAGCACCCAGAGACAACTTGACGGCTAAGTAATTCATTCAAGGCAATTCGAAAAACTGAAGCAAGGCAGTCTGACCGTGGTGTGGAAGTTGTTCTAGGGTAATTCTAAAATCATTAAAACTTTTGCGTTTATGGTTTAGTCGTCACCAAGGCCGGAGTTTTGACAATCTGCTGCCCGCTGAGGTGCAGGTATGTTTCAACTAAGGGGGTAATATGGCCTTGCCAATAAAAAAAGTACTATTCATTGAACCAAGGGCGCCGCGGGCGCATATTTTTAGCCGGGTAGTCATTCCTCGGTTAGGGTGTGTGTTATTAGCGACTATTTTAAGACAGCAAGGACTGGAAGTTAAGGTCATTATTGAGGAAGTTGCAAGTCCGGATTTGGATCGTCTGGATTTCCGGCCTGATTTAGTTTGTATCTCATCGATCACTTCCACTATACCGCGAGCTTTTTTGCTGGCCGATTACTATCGCCAACAGGGTATCCCGGTAGTTATGGGCGGCCCCCACTCTTCCTTTTTGCCCACTGAGAGCCTGGAACATTGCGATTACGTGGTTAGCGGGGAAGGCGATGAGGCCTTACCGGAACTGATCTCCGCCCTTAATGAAAGTAGCGGCTTTGAGTCGATTGCCAATCTGAATTTCCGTCAAGGAGAAACTCTGCAAAGCAACCCTCGCCGTCCTTATATTGAAGACCTGGATATCTTGCCAATTCCTGATTATTCAGTGATTCATGGCTGGCGGCCCGGCAAAGAACACTATGCCTCCATTGCCACCTCCCGGGGCTGCCCCTTTAACTGCCGCTTCTGTTCGGTAATCCAGATGTTTGGGCGGCGGTTCCGCTATAACTCGGTAGACCGGATTATCGAGGAAATCCAAAAAAATGCCCTGGAGGCCCGGCATCTGTTCTTCTGCGATGACAATTTTACGGTTAACCGCGAGCGCATTAAGAGTCTGCTGGAGCGTATGCTGTCCCTGGGCATCAAGGTGGAATGGAGTGCCCAGGTCCGGGTCGAAGCGGCCCGAGACCCGGAACTGCTGGCACTGATGGCTCAGGCCGGGTGCTACATTGTATTTATCGGTCTGGAATCGATTAACCCGGCCACCCTTAAGGCGTATAATAAATCACAGACCGTGGAAGATATCCGGGAGAGTGTCATCAATTTCCACCAGGCCGGGATCAAAGTCCACGGCATGTTTGTGTTCGGCTCCGAAGCGGATAATCCTCAGGTCATCCAGGATACGGTGAAATTTTCCCGCCGCTTAGATCTGGATTCCTTGCAATATCTGATCCTGACCCCCTTGCCGGGCACTCCCGTCTATGATGAGTTGGAGGCTCAGAATCGCATCATCTGCCGGGACTGGAGCCGCTACGACGCGCATCATGCCGTATTTCTGCCCCGTCAAATGACCCCTTATGAACTGCAATGGGAAACCTTCAAGGCCATGCAGCGCTTCTATAGTTGGCCTTCGGTGATGAAGCGTTTATTCAAAGGGGATTTCTTCATGGCGCTGCTGAAGGCCCACGGCCGCCTACATCTGAAACGGGCCTTTTATGAAAAGCGGGGATATTTTCAACTCCTCAAGGATCAAACGTTTAGCCGCGCTCAGCAATGGCGCGCTTATCTGCCCCGCCACCGCCGCATCCGCCGGATCGGCATCCCGGAAGATATCTGGCAACTGTCGGCCTGGGAGAGTGGCCCCCGTGAATTTCTGATGCGGTTCCTGGAACGCCTGGGAGTGGAAATTGTCAGAGAAGGCCAACCCAATCTGCCCGATTTAGACAGCCAAACCGAGAACGGCCAGTTCGCGGCTCTATTAGCGGAAATCAATAATCTCCAGGAAAAAGTTGACCTGATCTTATTACCGGTCTGGCAGGGGTGGGAGAACGTCCGTCAGAAGGCCATGAATTGGCAGCAAGACCTGGGCGAACGCCTTACCTCCTTTCGCCGGACCGTGACTCTCGACTTTGATCGGGATTCTTTTTACAACGTCTGTATGCAATTGGGCGTGTTTTTTAAGGCGCGGCCTCGCTTTATCCGGCGCATCTATTTTCAGACCCTGGGGGAAATCGGCGTCCAGGTCTGAGTAGTTTCCCCAAGGTTATCTCGACTAGGGCACAGCAGCAAGCGGCTGTGCCTTATTTTTTGGGTGGTTTGATAAAGGTTTTATACAAAGTTTTCATTCAAATGCACCAAATTCAGCGTTTACCACATTGATTCAATTAAGCATTTCAACAGAAAACCGAAAACCGAAAACTAAAAACTGTATTAACGGGCGGTGGGTTAACCGATGATAAAATTATATATGGGTACGATAATCGGGTCAAAGTACGGGCTGAATAATTTTAACTCATAATACCGGTCCAACAGTAAGATGCCGATCAAGACATAAGGGCCGGCCATCTCAAAGACCTTCTTGATCCCCTCAAACCTTCCGGTCAGCAACTCCGAAATGATATACGAGGCGGCCAGCGGCGGCAGCGGCAGCAGGTTATAGACCGCCACGGTGATATTGACGGCGATGATCCCCAGGAATAACCGCGGATCTATATCGATAATACTAAAAAGCATGATAAAACTAGCCGCAATGCCCGCTAGGGAGATATTGGCAACCGGCCCGGCAAATCGGGAAATAACCATATATAACCGGGGATATTCGAACTTACGGGGATCTATGTCCATCTGGCGGGGCCAGCCGAAACCAGCGACCAAAAAGGCTAGGGTGCCCAAAAAGTCCATATGGAAGAGGAAAAAAAAATGCCTGCGATCTTTGGCGCCTTCCCGCTGATCACCTAAAATTGCCGCCATAAAGGCCTGGGCCTCGGCATTAATGGTTACAGCAAACAATATTCCGAGGACAAAGGAGATCAGATCTTCGACCACAAAATTTGATAAGTTAAAAATATAAGGTACCGGAAACGGACTATCCATTACTCCCACCCGTCAGTTTGATCAGTACTTGCTCCGCTCCAAAAAAACCGAAGGTAGGAGGGCAGCTCCTCCTACCTTCGGTTGCAGGCAGTTATAAAAATCATGTTTTAGGCTACTCTACTGCTCCCGAGATCAGAAAACTGGAACCCGGAAGCAAGTAGAAAAAACTGGTCAATTACTCGTGGGCCGCCATCGGCCGCTTGGTAAGGCGGGCGACAATAACGGCGATGACCAGAACGATCGCTGACAAGATAAAGGCCCAAGTCAGACTGCCCGTAATGTCCTCGATGGTGCCGCCCAGTCTGGTCATAAAGAAGCCGAGACCCCAGCCTAGGAACACCAGACCGTAATTCATACCGAGGTTTTTGGGGCCATAGAAGTCGGCGGTATAAGAAGGCATCAGCGACAGACCGCCACCGTACTGCCAATAGGCGATGCCCACCGCCAGAAATAATAGGAACAGATTACCCGAGGCAATGACCCACGGCAGCACCAGCAGACAAACCGCCGACACCAGGCAGTTAATTGTATATGCATTATCTCGGCCCAGGATGTCGGAGTACTTGCCAGTGCCAATCCGACCGGCAGCGTTTACCAGACCACCATAGGAGGCCAAAATCCAGGCATTAGCCACCAGGAAGGGGGAGCCCGCGGCCGCCTTCTTCAAGATGGTAGCGGCATTGGCGATGATCAGCAGACCTGATTGGGTGGTGCCAATGAACAGGAAGATCAAGGCATAAAATTGCCAAGTCTTTACCATCTCTGAAGGTGACCAATCAATAATAGTGAGGGCCGGCTTGGCAGGCCCACCTGGGGCCACTGGCGCAGCTGGAGGCACATAACCTGGTTCCGGCCAAGCCAGCATGAGGCCAGCAACGATGGTGACCAGGCCGAACCACAGTCCCAACCAGACGAAGCTCCCGGTCAGACCGGTGCTATTAATCAGAGCCCGGGCTAATGGGGCAATATACAAGGCCGCGCCACCGTAGCCGCTGACCACCAGTCCGGCCACTAAACCGCGCTGATGCGGGCCGAACCATTTCAAGGCCGCCGGCGTCGGCGCCGCATAGCCGATGCCCATGCCGATACCGCCAAAAATCCCGAAGCCAATGATCAGGCCGGCGTAGCTCTTTGATAAACCAGCGATAATACAGCCCAGGGCCAGGAATAAGCCGCCGGTGATAGCGCCCACTTTAGGCCCTAATTTATCCTGAATCCGACCGCCGGGAATCATTAATAAGGCAAAAATAATGACACAAAGAGAAAATGGTGTGGCCGCCTGGGCGTTGGTGATATATTCCCACCCGGGGTGCCCAGGAATGGGTTGTCCCGCCAAATCGACACTAACCAGAGTCTTTTTCCACACGCTCCAGGCATATAACACACCCAAACATAGGTTAATGGCCGTACCGGAAAACACTACGCGCCATGCTTTTCCTGGAACTTTTCCTACCGGAGCTGTCATATAATCCTCCTCTACTGGTTAAGAAAAAGATGAAACCCCTCTGCCCAAAAAATTAAAATAATAACAATATAGTACGCTTGCCCCTTGAGATAACCGGTACAATCATGACACCTCCTTTCCAGGGGACCTGATAGCCTTAAAAATTCAAGGTTTGCAAAATTATTGCCAGTAACCGGGAGGGATGGATTAAAAGTATAATGTCAATTTATATTAAGTGACAATAGCTTGGAATTTTGAGCCTCAACTGCCAAAGGGATTAGCTCTCCGGTTCAGCAAAATTGGAGGACATTTTCCCCTTGTCATGGGGTAATTTACCCCGCCAATCATATAAAACTTTGCTTGCCGCAGATTGACGTGAAAAACCGAACAAAGCTCGACTACCGCTCCGCCAAGGACCATTTATATTTCCGACCAGACCTGACGCATCGCCGCCCGCGTGGTTTCTAGATCTTCCGGGCTATGGGCCAAAGAGATAAACCAGGCCTCAAATTGGGAAGGCGGCAGATAAATGCCGTGCGCCAACATCCCCTGGAAAAACCGCTGGAAGCTGGCCAGATCGCTGGATTGGGCGTCAACTAAATTCCTAACCGGGCGGCTGCTAAAAAATAAGGTGAGCATCGAGCCAACCCGATTTATCCACAACGGTACCCCGGCCTGAGCCGCCAGTTGCTTGATCTCGATCTCCAACACCCGGCCCTTGTCCTCCAGGGCCTGATAAACTCCGGGTTGCTGGAGTAGTTTCAAGGTGGCCAGTCCGGCGGCCACCGCCAGCGGGTTGCCCGACAGGGTTCCGGCCTGGTAAATCGGCCCACTGGGAGCCATCTGGGACATGATTTCCCGGCGGCCGCCATAGGCCCCGACCGGCAGACCGCCGCCGATGATCTTGCCCAGGCAGGTCAGGTCGGGGGTCACGCCGTAGCGCCCCTGCGCCCCTTCCCAGGCTACCCGGAAGCCGGTAATGACCTCATCAAAGATCAGAACAATGTCGTGCTCATCGCAGAGTTGGCGCAATCCTGGTAAAAAACCCGGCTCCGGAGCCACCACCCCCATATTCCCGGCCACCGGTTCGACAATCAGCGCGGCAATCTCACCCAGATTTTGGGAAATCGCCTGGTGCACCGCGTCCAAGTCATTATAAGGCACGGAAATGGTCAAGCCGGCGATAGCCGCGGGAATTCCTGGGCTGCCGGGAATACCCTGGGTCAGGATGCCGCTACCGGCCTGCACCAGCAAGGTATCGGCGTGGCCGTGATAACCGCCATCGAACTTGATGATCTTGGCACGGCCGGTGTAACCCCGGGCCAGACGCAGGGCGCTCATCGCCGCCTCGGTCCCGGAACTGACCAGCCGCACCATTTCCAGACCGGGCACGGCCTCAATCAACAGCCGGGCCAAATCCACCTCTCCGGGGGTCGGCGCCCCAAAACTGGTACCCTGCCCTGCGGCCTGTTGCACCGCGGCCACTACCTCAGGATGGGCATGGCCCAGGATCATTGGCCCCCAAGAGCCGACAAAATCCAGATAGGCCTGCTCGTCAACATCATAAATGGTCGCCCCTTGGGCGCGGGCAATGAAGGGCGGGGTCAGGCCGACCGACTGCCAGGCCCGCACCGGACTATTGACCCCTCCCGGAATCAGTTGCTGGGCCTGGTGAAATAACTGTTGCGAACGTTGATTCAACATGGTTGCTTGACCGATGATATTCATATTGGGTTTACGTCATTGGTATCAGCCGGGGGCAACTCGCCAGTATTTTCGGCATGATCCCGAAAATAGCGCATCGTCGTCTTTTTTAATTCCACGTCGCTGAAGAGTAATTCGTAGTCTTTAATACCGGTTAGCTCTGCCATGCGCTGCGCCATCTGTTGGCATTCCGACTGGGTGCGGGCATGAAGCATAGTGAACAGGTTATAGGGCCAATTGCCGGTGATCTGCCGTTCATAACAATGGGTGACCTCCCGAAAGCCGGCCAGCATTTGGCCTACGCGGTTAATATCCTGAGGAGGCACGGCCCAGGCCACCATGGCATTGGCATCAAAACCGGAAATCCGATGCCGAATGGTGGCTCCGAAGCGGCGAATATAACCTCTGGCCATCAGGTCGCGAATTGCCGCCAGTAATTCGGTTTCGCTTAAACCCAGACTTGCCGCCAGAGGCAAAAAGGGCTGAGCCCTAACTTCCAGGTCGATTTGCAGGGCGCGGATAATCCGTTTTTCGGATGCGGTCAACATATAGGGTTGTTAAGGGAATCCAGATGCTGATCAAACCGGGCCTTGCGAGCCGCTAACAAGGCAGTCAGCTCCTGTTCCAGTTCTTCAAAGGCCTGCAGCAATTTCTGGCTTAGGGGGGTAAGGTTCAATCTCTGCCCCCGGCCTCGTCCCGCCACCTTTTCCACCAGTTTTAGACCCAAACGGTCCTCAGATGACTTCAACCGGCCCCAGGCCGCGCGGTAGGACATCCCCAAATGTCGGGCAGTTTCCGCCAGGGAACCATACTCCTGGATACCCTTTAATAATTCCAGGCGTCCCCGGCCAAAAACTACCTTGCCCTCTCGCTCCAGCCAGACCTTGCAATGTATTTCCAGTCCTTCCATGGCGCTGCACTTTTGCTGGCAAATTTAACCGTCCTGGTCAGTAGAGTAAAGGTTTCCGGTTTGATAGTCAAGTTCTTTGCTTCAGGCGCGCTGACGTTGATAATATCGGAATATTTTTTAAATAAGCCCCGTCCACGTGGGGCTAATTTAAGCTTGACCTAATAAGGCGAATTTGCTACAGGTATGACCATACACTTAATCAATGTCGCTTTAGTCCATAAATTATCAGACCGGAGAGTTTTTAAGCTGATGCCTCATGGTAACCAAGGCGGGCTGTTTAGGGTCACAATTATATGGTTAGGTTTGCTCTTGGCGCTGCCGGTCCAGACCTTGGAGGCCAAACAGAGTATTCCGCAATGTATCCGGGTATGCAAAAAAGGAGTGATCTATTATTATTTCTCCACCCGGGGCGTTGATGCTAACCCCAATTATGCCGCTCCCCCGGTGCGCCTCCGGGGGCCCAGGTCCCGCACCCAGACCCAACGCTTGTCCCGCCCGGAACTGGAGCGGCTAATTAAAGAAGCCAGTCATAAGAATAAATTGCCGCCATCCTTAATCAAAGCGGTAATTCGGGTCGAATCCAATTTCAACCCGGAGGCCACCTCTCCCAAAGGGGCCATGGGGATGATGCAACTGATGCCGGACACCGCCTCCGATCTACAGGTGGGCGATCCTTATGACAGCCGGGAGAATATTCACGCCGGCAGCCGCTACTTGCGGATGTTATTAGATAAATTTAACTTCCATCTCCCCCTGGCGCTAGCCGCCTACAATGCCGGTCCGGAAAGGGTGAAAAAGCACCAACGAGTCCCTCCAATTAGGGAAACTCAGGCCTTTGTTCGGAATGTTTGTGTCAATTTCTTAAAATATGATGAGGAAAAACCAAAGTAGTCCTGATCTACCCGCGGCAGTTGCCAAAGGCCAGGCAAAAAATCGATTCCCCGTGCGAGCTGATCGCTTGAAGTGGCGGCCAGAGCAGAGGTTTAATTTTTCGGTTGCGGAACGGCCCTGGGGAACACAGGAAACCCAGATCGAGGTCCATGCCAATGAGATCTTTGAGGCCATCAAAAATCATCCGGAGAATTTCCAGACCTACACCTTACTAAGTGGCACCCTCAAGGACCGCTTCAACCTGCCCTGTGAACCAGAACGGATTTATATCCCAGGCAACCATGACCGGCTATGTAACAAATATCCCAGTCTGAGGACCAAAGTCGCTGATTTTCTTGGCATCCACCATAATCCTACTCAGCCCTTGGCCCACTCCTATCAGAATGTTAATTACGGCGTCTTGGCCCGCTATCCAGAGCGACGCTAGATCATGTATGGCGGCAAGGCAGGCTTGGGAACAACCACTTTTTCGGCGGCCACGGCCTATTATCTGGCCCAGCAGGGCTATAAACTCTTAGTGTTTTCGGTCGATTCCTAGGCCTCCTTAAGCGATATCTTCGAGCGTGAGATCTTTGGCCAGGGTAATGTAGAGATCATGCCCAATCTGTTCGCCTGTGAGGTGGATGCCGACCGGCATATCGAGGCCTATCAGCAGGAAATCCGCGAAAAAATTCTGGCCATGTCCGGAATCGATAAAATTCCCGAGGAGATCGAGAGCTATAGCCGGGCCTCGGCCGCGGAACCGGCCATGGAAGAAAGTGCCATCTTCGACGCGGTCGTAGATATCGTGGTCCAGGGCGGATTCGATTATTATATCTATGATCTGGTGCCCTTGGGACATGCCCTGTACTATCTTAGCATGGCCTCCATTTACGATGCCTGGCTCACCAAGATCACTGGTTTACGGGAGCAGATGCGGGAGTACGACGAGGTCATCGCTACCATGAAGCGGGATCAGGCCAGTGAAGAAGATCAGATCTACCAGGAACTGGTCTATATCAAAGACCGGATCGGCACCAAGGCCGAGGATTTCGTCGAATCGGCCACCATGAATCCGGCCTTTGAGGAGTCGGCGATGTTTGAAAACATGATCAACATCATCTTTGCCGATCAATTCGATCAGGCCTCCGTCTTGATGAGACGATGGCAACAGGACCTTTAACATGAAAAATATGCAAAACCAAATTTTGATCGAACAGATCAGCCGCTGGCTCCAGGATCAGATTAACAAAGCCGGAGCCCAGGGTGCTCTCTGCGGACTGAGCGGCGGCATCGATTCCGCGGTGGTCGCGGCTCTGGCTTGCCGGGCCCTGGGTCATAACTTTCTGGCCCTGATCATGCCCTGCCATAGCTTGATGCGGGACGTCGAGGATGCCCGACGGGTTGCAGAACATTTGGGTTTGGCGCATGAAACGGTAGAACTGACTCCAATTTACGATCTTTTTAAGTCCATCCTGCCCTCCGGTCCTCCCATGGCCGAGGCCAACCTCAAGGTCCGCCTGCGTATGGTGACGCTGTATTATTATGCCGCGGCACGCCAGGCGCTGGTACTGGGCACCAGCAATAAAAGCGAGATTGCCGTGGGTTATTTTACCAAATATGGGGATGGGGCGGCGGACCTGTTGCCCCTGGCGGACTTGCTCAAGACCGAAGTCCGGGCCTTGGCTCAGGCTCTGAAGTTGCCCGCCTGGTTGCTTGACAAACCGCCGAGTGCGGGGTTATGGCCGGAGCAGACCGACGAAACCGAAATGGGCGTAACCTATGAGGAATTAGATCGCTTCCTGAATGAAAGCACTTATCACCTGCCGACGACGGTCAGTCCGGCGGCCCAGGAGCGCATCCTTACCATGATGCGGCTCTCGTCCCACAAGCGTCAACCCATTCCGAGATTCCGCAAAGATCAGGATGCCGTTGTCTAATCCGGTTTTCTGTTTCGGGTTTCGGTTTTCTGTTGACATGATTAGTCTAATCAATGCGTTAAGTGATGCGTTGGTTAAGTCTCCTTGAAAGAATCCCAAATCCAAACTATCAGGTTCTGAGCGGCTGGTCCGCCGACAAAAGTACTTGAAGTTTTTTATCAACTTGCTATAGTATAAAATTTTATAATGACTAACATATCCATGCGAAATAAATAGTAATTGCCTTGTTGAGG
>MUKC01000004.1 GCA_002049795.1 Desulfobacca sp. 4484_104
CGAAATCTGGCCCGGCTATGTGCTGAGGGTTACCTGAAACAGCGGCAAGAGATGGGATTTCCTTTGCTCAAGCAGGCGGCCTGAGCCAAGGGCTAAAGAGGGGTAAGATGGCACTGCAACTGCTAGTTGAGATTGGCACTGAAGAAATCCCGGCCCGGTTTATTCCACCGGTCTTGGAAGAAATGAAGACCTCCTTCCAGAAACGTCTGGACCAGGAACGCATTCGGGTGGCAGAGTTGAGCACCATGGGGACGCCGCGGCGGCTGGCTCTGATGGGGCGCGACCTTGCTGCCCAACAAGACGAAATTACCGCCGAGATTATCGGTCCCCCGCAGACCGTGGCCTTTGATGCGGAGGGCCGTCCGACCCAGGCGGCCCAGGGTTTTGCCCGTGCCCAAGGTGTGACGGTGGCCGACTTGGTGATGGTGTCCACGGAGCGCGGGCCTTATCTGGCGATAAAAAAGAGTACTCCGGGGCAGCCCACCCGGCAGCGGTTGCCCGAGATTCTCCCCGAATGGATCCTGGGGTTGTCCTTTCCCAAATCCATGCGCTGGGGGTCGGAGACTATTACCTTTGCCCGACCGATTCACTGGATTGTCGCTTTGTTGGGAGATGAGGTCATCCGTTTTAGCCTGGGTGGAGTCAGCAGTGGAGCCGTAACCTATGGCCACCGGTTTATGGCCCCACAGGCCATCACCCTGGTGGCTGCCGATTCCCAGGCCTATCTCAAGGCCCTGGAGCAGGCCTACGTGCTGGTGGACCCGGTGGCGCGGCAGGAGAAACTGGTCAAAGAGCTGGAGCAGGCCGCGGCCCAGGTTAACGGTCAGGTGGTCCACAACCCGGAGTTGGTGCAAGAAAATACCTTTCTGGTGGAATTTCCCTCGACTTCGTGCGGCAAATTTGAGGCTAAGTTTCTGGAGCTGCCGGACGAGGTATTAATTACCGCCATGCGCGAACACCAGCGCTATTTTTCCTTGCGGGAGGCCTCGGGGAAACTGTTGCCGCATTTTATCGCCATCAACAACACCCTGGCCCGAGATCCCCAGGTGGTACAACAAGGGCATGAGCGGGTGCTGCGGGCTCGCCTCAGTGATGCCATGTTCTTCTTCCAGGAGGATAGCAAAATACCCCTGGATAACTGGGTGGAGGAACTGAAAGGTGTGGTGTTCCATTCCTTGTTGGGCACCTCGTACGAAAAAATGGAACGCTTCCGAGCCTTAGGCCGGTATCTGGCCGAAAGACTGTCGCCGGACAAAGTCGAAGCCGTCAGCCGGGCCGCGACGTTGTGCAAGGCCGACCTGGTCAGTGGCATGGTGGGGGAGTTTCCCAGCCTGCAGGGCGTCATGGGGCGAGAATATGCCCGCCGGGCCGGGGAGGCTATAGAGGTGGTGGAGGCGATTTTTGACCACTATCTGCCCCGACATGCCGGGGATCGACTGCCCGACAACCAGGTAGGGGCGCTGGTCGGCCTGGCCGACCGCCTGGATACCATCTGCGGGTGCTTTGGAGTCGGGCTGATCCCCACCGGCGCGGCCGACCCTTATGGCCTGCGCCGTCAGGCCCTGGCGATTATCAATATTCTGGCGGACAAGAAATTTTACCTGGACCTGGCTGCGGCCATCGGCTTCAGCCTTAATCTGCTACAGGACAAACTGACGGCCGCGTCCGAGCAGACTGGGGCGGAAGTGCTGGACTTTTTCCGCGCCCGACTGCATCACCTGCTGACCGGCGAGGGCTTTAGCTTTGAAGTGGTGGATGCAGTCCTGTCAACCGCCTTTACCGATGTGGTGGAGGCCCTAGAGAAGGTCCGGGCCTTGCAAGAAGTGCGTCGCAGCCCCGATTTTCCGGCTTTGGCGGTGGCCTTCAAACGGGTGATCAATATTTCACGGGATACCCCGCCGGGCCCTATCGACCCAAAGTTATTTGAATATCCGGCCGAGCATGATCTGCTGGCCGCCACCGAACAGATGGAAGCCACAGTCAGCCAGGCGTTGCCGGCCCGCGACTACCCCGCGGTCTGTCGGGCCTTAGCCGCACTCAAAGAGCCAGTGGATCGCTTCTTTGACGACGTCTTGGTGATGACTGAGGATTTATCCCGGCGGCACA
Organism: Desulfobacca sp. 4484_104; assembly: GCA_002049795.1. Lineage (GTDB taxonomy): Bacteria > Desulfobacterota > Desulfobaccia > Desulfobaccales > Desulfobaccaceae > Desulfobacca_B. The sequence goes on from MUKC01000004.1 coordinate 2,107, forward strand.
ACCGACTGGCCCTGCTGGTACGGATCAGCCAGACCTTTTTAAAAATGGCGGATTTCTCCCGGATTACTATCTGAATGATAGTTTTCAGTTTTCTGTTGAAAAAAAGCGAAACTAACAACTAAAATTAACAACTAAAAAACTGAAGTTCTTAAAAAGGCTGTTGGATGGAAAAAACCAGGAAATTCACCGGTAAGATTCGCGATAACCCGATTGTTGCCTTGGAACGGGGCACTTGTGAAGTGATGGCCACTCTCTGGGAAGAATATTTTACTGAACTCATCGGGATGGAACCCAAGTCAGGGCGCTTTAAGGAGCTGGAAGGCCGGATCAAGCGCGAGGCCAATTTTGAGCGTTTATACCAGGAGTGGAATGACTTGACGGTACCTGAAAGAGGTTTCCGGTGGTATCAATTACTGGAGATCACCAAGAAACATAAACGCAATACCGAAGGCCTCTGTGTCCGCTGTGGAGAATGCTGTCGGCGGCATACTCCTACCTTGATGCTCAGCGATCTGCGTCTCTTTCAGAACAATGTCCTGAGTTGGACCGACGTCTATACCTTGAGGACCGGGGAAAGAGTGTCGTCGCCCCGGAGCGGCGAGGTGTTTGCCTTGCCCGAAGAGCGGATCAAGATCCGGACGCTTCCCGGCTCCCGGCAGTGCCTGTTCTATCGGGAAGAGCCGAACCGCTGTCTGATCTATGAGCAGCGGCCCCAGCAATGTCAGGCCCAGGCCTGTTGGCATACCGAAGAAGAACGTCCCCCACAGACTGAGACTCCGCTCAGTAGGCGCCAGCTCTTTGGTGACCTAGCGGAATTATGGGAATTGATCGAAGCCCATGAACAACGCTGTGCCTATTTGCGGTTCGAGAAGGCGGTGCAGGAAGTCGCGCAAGGCGGGGTAGAGGCTCAAGAAGCGTTATTTGACCTGCTCCATTTTGATCACTACCTGCGTCAGATGTTGATTGATGACTGGGAAGTCCCGGCGCTGGCCACGAATCTGTTGTTGGGCCGGTCACTCAGCCAACTCCTGGGCCAGCTGGGTATTAAAGCTACTATGACGCCGGACGGAATTTTTCAGTTGGAGCCTGCTGCATAACCCGCTTCTAGGTATATCATCTCTAAAAATAAGCATTGCAGAGGGGGGCCACAGCTTGATGGTCCCCTTGGAGGGGCCTTCTATTGTCCGAAAGCTAGCTAAACTAGGTCTATTGGTTAATCCTAGATAAAATTGCCAGCTATTGAAGTTCACAAAATCTAATGGTGATTAGGCCTTAGAGACAGCCATGCAGAGGGTTTGACAAATCATGGTTATTTGATGTAATTATTAATTATTTAAAAAAATTCTGGGCCGCTGATGGCCGTAAAGGAAACCGTAATGGAAGAATTTCCCCGCATGAAACGGTTGCCGGAGTATGTCTTTGCCACCGTCAACGCTTTGAAGATGGAAGCTCGGCGACGGCAGGAAGACATCATCGATTTAGGCATGGGCAACCCTGATCTCCCCACTCCTCAGCATATTGTTGCCAAATTGCTCGAAGCGGCGCAGAAACCTCATAACCATCGCTATTCTGCCTCCCGTGGCATAACCAAACTCCGGGGGGCGATCGCCGATTGGTATAAACGCCGCTATGATGTTGACATCGATCCGGAAACCGAAGCCATTGCTACCATCGGCGCCAAGGAGGGTCTATCCCACTTGGTGTTGGCGACCAGCAGCCCCGGCGAAGTGGTGCTGGTCCCTAATCCTACCTATCCCATCCATGCTTATTCCGTGGTCATCGCGGGTGGCGACTTGGTGAGCATTCCGCTAGATCCTGACCGGGATTTTTTTGAGGATCTGGTAACCATCACTCGGCTTATTCAACCACGGCCCAAGATGCTGATCATCTCTTTTCCACATAATCCCACTACCGCAGTGGTCGATCGACAGTTTTTTGAGAAGGTGGTGGCCTATGCGCAAGAATATAATGTCATGATTGTTCATGACTTTGCTTATGCCGACCTGGTCTTTGATGGCTACGTGGCTCCGAGTTTCCTGGAGGTGCCGGGAGCCAAGGAGGTCGGGGTGGAACTGTTTTCGCTGTCCAAAAGTTATAGTATGCCGGGCTGGCGCTTAGGTTTTACAGTGGGCAACCCGAAATTAGTGCACGCCCTGACCCGGATCAAGAGCTACCTGGATTACGGGGTTTTTCAGCCGATTCAGATCGCCGGCATCATCGCCTTAAATGGCCCGTACGAGCCGGTGCTAGATATTGTTAATACTTATAAGGAACGACGCGACGCCCTCTGTCGCGGTCTGAAACGCATCGGCTGGCGAGTGGAGCCGCCCAAAGGGACGATGTTTGTCTGGGCCAAGATCCCCAAGAAATTTCGCCACTTGAAGTCAGTAGAATTTTCTAAAATGTTGATCAGGGAGGCCAAAGTGGCGGTCTCGCCCGGCCTGGGTTTCGGCGAATATGGCGATGAATACGTGCGCTTTGCCCTGGTCGAGAACACACACCGGATTAATCAGGCGATTCGTGGACTGAGAAAAGTACTACAAGGAAAATAAGCGTGAAACCTGTCCAGGTGGGGCTAATCGGCTGGGGCACGGTCGGGTGTGGAGTGGCGCGCCTGCTTACCGAGAGTGGCAATCGCTATCACCAGCGCCTGGGAACGCAGTTAATCCTACGAAAAGTCGCGGACTTAGATTTAGAGACCCCGCGACCGATGAATCTTGACCCCCGGCTGCTGACCCGACAGGCTCAGGACATCCTGGATGATCCGGAAATCGACATCGTGGTGGAACTGATCGGCGGTGTCGACGCGGCCCGGGAGTTGGTGATGGTGGCTATTGCCCGGGGTAAACACGTCGTCACTGCCAACAAGCATCTGTTGGCTCTGTACGGCAATGAGATTTTCCAGGCCGCGGCCCAGGCCGGGGTGGAAATCGGCTTCGAGGGCAGCGTCGGCGGCGGCATCCCTTTGATTCTATCCCTGCGCCAGGGATTGGCGGCCAACCGGATTCAGGAGATGTTTGGCATTTTGAACGGCACCGCCAACTATATCCTGACCCGGATGGCCGCCGAGGGTGCTTCTTTCCAGCAGGCCTTGCAAGAGGCCCAGGATCAAGGCTATGCCGAAGCCGATCCTAGCCTGGACGTCGAAGGGACGGATACCGCGCATAAGCTGGCCATTCTGATGGCTTTGGCCTACGGGGTGCCCATCAACTTTGAGGCCATCGCCATCGAAGGCATCTCCGATCTCGAGTTGGTGGATCTGCAATTCGCCCGAGAATTCGGTTATCAGATCAAGCTGTTGGCTATCACCCGGGATGACGGCGAGCGCATCGAAGCCCGGGTCCACCCGACCATGATTCCCTTGGACCATATCCTGGCCAATGTCAACGGTGCGTATAACGCGGTATACATCACCGGTGACGCGGTGGGGCCGATTCTGCTCTACGGCCAGGGGGCAGGGATGATGTCCACCGGCAGTGCCGTAGTTGCGGATCTGATTGAGTTGGCCCGCAATCTAACCCACGGTATCAAGCGGCGCTTGCCGGCTTTAGGGATTGAGCATGTCAGTCAGACCAACCGGGAAGTCAAACCCCTCGACGATCTGATCACCAATTACTATTTCCGCTTTGCCGCCCAGGATCGCCCGGGAGTGCTTTCCAAGGTGGCGGGTATCTTGGGTCAGAACCAGATTAGTATCGCCGCGGTGATCCAGAAAGGCCGGGGCCTCCAGGAATCGGTGCCCATCGTTATGATCACCCATGAGGCCCGCGAAGCCCATGTCCGACAGGCGTTGGCGGCGATAGATCAACTGCCAGAAATTGCTCATAAAACTATACTCTTGCGCATTGAAGATCCAGGTCTCGATGCCGCGCAGATCTGACTTGGCAACCTGGCATATATGGGTCATATTTTTAAAAAAAGCTGTCTTGATCTGAGGTTTAGATGAAATACGTTATCCTGATCGGCGATGGCATGGGGGATTATCCCCTGCCGGAATTGGACGGGCAAACCCCGCTGCAAGCGGCCCAGACCCCGAACATGGATTTTTTGGCCACGCACGGCGAACTAGGGCTGGTGCGCACCATCCCTTCCGGTATGGAACCGGGCAGCGACGTGGCCAACATGGCCATCATGGGCTATGATCCGGGCCGCTATCATACCGGCCGGGCACCGTTGGAGGCCGCCAGTATGGGGGTGTACCTGCAAGCGGAGGAAGTGGCCTTTCGCTGCAATCTGGTTACCCTACGCCACGAACCCGGCGGTGACATCTTTATGGAGGACTATAGCGCCGGACATATCAGCAGCGAAGAAGCCCGGGAACTGATCATCACCATCAATCAGAATCTGGGAAATGCCACCAAGCGCTTCTACCCGGGGGTCAGCTATCGTCATCTGCTGGTCTGGCAAGGGGGTCAGGATAACTGGCGCACCTATCCGCCCCATGATCTCACCGGACAGAGTGTCAGAGACTATCTGGGCGGGAAGGGGCCGGAAAAACCAGTGCTTGATCTGGTCAAGGCCTCGTGGCCGTTATTGGCGGAGCATTATATCAATCAACAGCGTCAGGAACGCGGGCTGAATCCGGGGAACTCGATCTGGCTCTGGGGACAGGGGCAAGCGCCCCAGATGCCGACCTTGCAGGAACGATTTGGGTTGCACGGCGCGGTCATTTCCGCGGTAGATCTGATGCGCGGCTTGGGCATCTATGCCGGCATGAAGCCGATTCAGGTCCCCGGCGCTACCGGCTACCTGGACACCAACTATGCCGGTAAGGTGGCCGCGGCTTTACAGGCCCTGCAGGAAATTGACCTGGTCTATCTGCATGTCGAAGCTCCCGACGAAGCCGGCCACAGCGGGGAATTAAAGGACAAGCTGCTGGCCATTGAAGACTTTGACTGCCAGGTGGTAGGTCCCATGCGGCAGGGATTGACATCTTTGGGGGCGCATCGGGTGCTGCTGCTCCCCGACCATCGGACGCCGGTCAAGGTGCGAACCCATACCACCGAACCAGTGCCGTTTATAATCTACGATTCTCGTAAGTCCGAAAACAGACCGGAGCGCGGCTTTGACGAGTTCAGTGCCGAAGCTACCGGACTATTCGTTGACCGGGGGGACGCGCTCCTGGAATATTTACTTGGCTTAAGGTAGTTTAAATGGCGCGCAGACGGACCCGATGATAACCATCAATCCGAGGATGTTCCAAAGGTTGCTTGGAGATAGGTAATGGCGTTACGGAATAAATGCATCCCGGCCCCTTCCAGAGAGGGGGGAGGCTGATGTTGCCGCCGCCAGGTTTCTTTCTGGCGGGTCCAGGTGGGGTGTTGGGTAAATTGGATATAGGCCTCGGGGTGAGGCATCAGACCCAGCACCCGGCCGCTGGGGTCGCAGATCCCGGCAATATCGTCGAGGGAGCCATTAGGATTATCGGGGAAGCGGCCGTGCGCCGGATGGCCTTCCGGAGTGGCGTATTGGAAGACCACTTGTTGCCTGGCGAATAACTCCGCCCGAACCTCAGGGGGAGCAAAAAACTTGCCTTCGCCGTGGCGCACCGGGAGTTCCAGATGGTTCAGGTGACGGGTAAATACCGAGCGTTCGGAGGCCACTTGGAGGTGCACCCAGGCATCCCGGAAATTACCGCAATCGTTGGGGATCATGGCTACCTGACGCCGGTTATAATCTCCGTTCAAGCCCGGTAATAACCCCATATTAACCAGCACCTGGAAACCATTGCAGATACCCAGAATTAGCTTTCCGTCCTGAATAAAATCAATCAGTTGAGACTGGAGGGCGAGTTTCAGGCGCAGCCCCAGAATCACCCCGGCCCCATGGTCATCGCCCCAGCTAAAGCCGCCGACCAGGGCCAGAAGATGAAAATCAGTGAGCCGCGCCTCACCGCAGATTAGTTCATTAATATGCACCCGCACGGCTTCGGCGCCAGCCTGAGCCAGGGCAAACTGGGTTTCATAATCACAATTCAAACCATAGCCACAAAGAACCAACGCTTTGATGGGGGGCATCGCTCTTAACGCCGTGAGCCTTTCTTTTTCCGGTTGGCGGTTTCCCGCTTCTGGGCTTTTTTCTGTTTCTGGGCCGCCAGCTCGATGACCTTCTCCTTTTTGATTACCACTTTTTTAGTTTCTTGGCGCCAGCCATAGATGATCGGACTGGCCACAAATACCGAGGAATAGGAGCCAACCATCACCCCGAGCAACAGCGCCAAGGCAAAATCATGGATTACCAGGCCTCCGAACAGGAGCAGGGCCAGCAACACTAAGATCACCGTGAGGGAGGTAACAATGGTCCGGCTCAAGACCTCATTAATGCTGTTGTTTAGGGTGTTATACAAGCTTTCCCGCCGCCGGCCCAGGTTTTCCCGGATGCGATCAAAGACCACCACGGTGTCGGTGAGGGAGTAACCGGCCAGGGTCAGCAGGGCGGTGACCACCAGGAGGGAAATCTCTTTATTTAAAAGATAAAAGATTCCCAAGACGGCCAAGACATCATGAAAAGTGGCGGTAGCGGCGGCGATCCCGAAAATCAATTCAAAACGCCAGGCCAGATAAAGGATGATGCCGATTAAGGAGATGCCGATGGCCAGCAAGGCGCGGTTGCGCAAATATTTGCTAACTGAAGCCCCGATTTCGGAAGTGCCCTCGATTTTAAAGCTATTGCCAGATATACTCTGATTGAGCACCGCGCTCATGTCCTCGGCCATCTGGCCCACTGATGCGTCGGATTTTTTTAGCTTGACCATCAGACCGCGGCCGCCCTCTATGGACTGGATTTCCGCCTGTTGCCAACCTTTTTCGGTTAGCGCCTGGCGGACTTCGTTTACCGTAAAGGGTTTCTGAGCTGTGAATTGCACCATGGCCCCGCCAGCAAAATCTACTCCCAGGTTGCCATGGCCGCGACCTAGTTGCACAAAGGCAAACAACCCTAAGAGACAGAGCACCGCCGACACTGCAAAGGCAATCTTCCGGTAGCCCATGAAGTTGATATGGGGCTGTTTGAAAAATTCCAGAAAAGACAGTTTCTGGAGCCAACGTTTGAACAGCAGGTAATCATAGACCACCCGGGTGCCGAATAGCGCGGTGAACAGATTGAGGGCAACGCCCAGACTGAGGGTCACCGCAAAGCCTTTAATCGGTCCGGTACCGAACAGAAATAACGCCATGGCGGTGATCAGGGTGGTCACGTGGGAGTCGATGATGGTCCAGAAGGCCTTATCATAGCCGCCATCAATTCCGGACTTGAGGGGCTTGCCGGCATGAAATTCCTCACGCATGCGTTCATAAATGAGCACGTTGGAGTCCACCGCCATCCCCACCGACAGGATGATCCCGGCAATTCCAGGGAGGGTAAGGGTGGCATTAAACAGGGATAGGGCACCCATGATCATGATGAGGTTGAGGATCAGGGCATAATTGGCTACCAAGCCGCTCAGCCGGTAATAAATAAACATGAACGCCACGACCAGGAGGGTTCCCAACAGGCCGGAGAAAATTCCTTTGTGAATAGAGTCCAGCCCCAGGGTAGGGCCGACGGTGATATTTTGGACGATCTTGACGCTGGCCGGTAAGGCCCCGGCCCGTAGGACAATGGCCAGGTCGGAGGCCTCTTCCGGGGTAAAGGAGCCGGTGATCTGACAGGTGCCACCGGAGATGCGCTCCTGGATCACCGGGGCGGATTGGACCACATTGTCCAGGACGATAGCCAAGCGGCGCTTGACATTGGCCGCGGTAATTTGATCAAAACGCTTGGCTCCCAAACTATTAAAATCGACTAAGACCTCGGGTTCGTTGTAATCGCCGTAGCGCACCCGGGCCCCTTTAATAGCGGCACCGGTGAGCAAAACCTTTTTTTCCAGCAACAGCGAGCTCCATTTGATGCTGCCGGTCTGGCGATCGACACTCTTATATTTAAAAACTTCGGTGTTTGGGGGGATCTTATCGGCCAGGACGCGATTGAGTTCTTCATGGCTGTAACCCGGCTTCAAGCGACCGTCGGCCAGCGCCTGCTCGATCAATTCATCTAGATTAATCTGGGTCTGGTCATCTACTAATTTAAATTCCAGTTGCGCGGTCTTGCCGATCAGATCCATGGCCCGCTGGGGGTCCTGAATACCCGGCAGTTGGACGACGATCTGATAGGCCCCTAAAATGGTCTGCGGAGCAATTACCGGCTCCCGGACCCCGAACTGATCAATACGGTTGCGCAGCACTTCCAGACTCTGGGCCTGGGTGCGCTTTTCTAAATCTTTCCGCTCGCTTTCCCGCAGGTCCAGCAGATATTTGACACTGGTTCCTTGCCGTTGGGTGCTTTTAACCTCTAATTGGCTGAACTCGTCTTTGAGCAAGCGGTTAAAAACCGCCTGTTCATCCTGGTTTAAGAGCGTCACCGCCAGGTTTTCCTGGGATACCGCCCCGATCTGCAGGGACAAGCCCCGTTTTTCGGCCAGTTCTTTGAGGTCCTGAGAACTCATGGACAGGAAATTTTGTACCGCCTGCTCCATGTCCACTTGCAGGATGAGGTGCATGCCGCCTTTTAGATCAAGTCCCAGGTTAATGCCGCGGCCCACATAGGTTTGCCACCAGCTCGGTAACCGGTCAGTAAAAGACGGCAACACAAAGGCTATTGAAGCCACAGTCAGAATTAATAAAAATAAGAATTTTAGGCGGATTTTTCTCAACATGTTATAAACTCCTGAGCCGAACCCCCGCCCCTTTGGGTCGTTTCGAGGGTCTAACGAGACCAGTAAAAGATCTCTTCCGGCAGTTTAATACAGGTCAGGTAGTTGCCATAGACGGCGCCGGTATCAATGCCGATCTTATTGGGCCAGATAAAGGGCTTGGGAAAGGGGGTATGGCCAAAGATCACCCGTTTGCCGAAGTCATCTAAACAACTGAGAAATTCTTCACGGATCCACAGGACATCGTCTTCCTGCTGCTCGGCCAGGGGAATACCGGGCTTGAGGCCGCCATGCACAAAGATGTAATCCTCGGTTTCATAGATCATTTGTAATTGCTGAAAAAATTCCTCATGGTCGGGCGGCAATCGCCAGGGATGATTTCTCCAATCTTTGCCCCAGTAACTCTCCAACGTAGATCTACCCCCATTAATGAGAAAGAGGAGTTGATTTTCACCCTGTAAAAAGTCCAGGAACATACGTTCGTGGTTGCCCATCAGAAAGATGATATGCTCCGGCGGGTAATTATTCTTAAGATTGATGAGGTAATCGACCACGCCCCGCGAGTTTGGGCCGCGGTCAATATAATCGCCGATGAAGATCAGCTTATGGTGATCGAGGTCAGGTCTAACTTTGGCCATCAAACGTTTCAGATGTCCTAAACAGCCATGGATATCGCCGATGGCATAGATTTGCGACAACTCAGGCTCCTACAGCCAACGGAATAGTTTGTTGCGCTGATCCAAGCGGGTCAGTCCGGCTTCCCGCGCCTGTTTTTGGGCCTCAAGATGCTCTAGCCCGGTAAGGAAGCGATTTAACGATGGATGTTCACTGGCCCGTCCGCAAGGCCGATATTGACCCATGACGTTGACATAGGTGTTAGGTGAAATTTCCTCAGCCAAAAACTTCATAATCTCTCGCGTCCCGGCCAGACCGTCCGGCAAGACCAGATGCCGAACCAACAGACCGCGGTAGGCGATACCCTCTTCATCCATCACCAGGTCCCCGACCTGGCGGTGCATTTCTTTTAAGGCAGCCCGCGCCACTTCCGGGTAATCCGGGGCGACGGTCAGTTGCGCCGCGAGTTGGGCATCCCAGAACTTGAAGTCCGGCATATAAATGTCAATCACCCCATCCAGGAGCTTCAGGGTCGGCACCGCGTCGTAGCCGCCCGAGTTATAGACCAGGGGGAGGTGCAGACCGCCGCGGATGGCCGGCGGCAGGGCCGCCAGAATCATCGGCACCTGGTGGGTGGGCGTCACAAAATTTATATTATGGCAGCCCCGGCGTTGCAGAGCAAGCATAATCGCCGCCAGATTTTCTATAGAGATTATAGTACCTTCACCACCATGACTGATCTCCCAGTTCTGACAAAAGATGCAAAAGAGATTACAGTTGGTGAAGAAGATCGTCCCGGAGCCATGCTTTCCGACCAGGGGGTCTTCCTCGCCGAAGTGCGGGCTATAGCTGGAAATTATGGGTTTATCGCCGGTGCGGCAGATACCCAGCTCGCCGTGCAAGCGATCGACGTGGCAATGGTGCGGGCAGATTTCGCACTGGGACATGATCTCATACGCGGCACTGATGCGCTGCTCCAGGATGCCCTGGCGGTAGGTCTCTAAGTAGGCAGGTTCCCACTCATTCATGGGTCGATCCTCATCTTGGTCAGGATCCGATCCGGCAAGTCCTGGACAAAGCGGGAGACCTCGTTATAGGTGGTCCCTAAATATCTATTATAACTGACCGCGGGGAAAAGGATAAATAAGTAATGCCGGGCCCGGGTGGTGGCCACATACATCAACCGCCGTTCTTCCTCCAGGTCTTCCTCGTTATCCTGCGAATAGCTGGAGGGAAAGCGCCCTTCCGCGGCCCAGATAATAAACACCGCCTCCCACTCCAGGCCCTTGGCGGAATGGATGGTGGACAGGTTCAGATAGTCCCCCCGTTCCTGGGTGACATCGGCCAGACTGGTCGGCGGCTCCAGCGTAAGGTCGTTTAACAGATTCCCCAGTTGCCGGTAACGGGCGGTAATGGTCACCAGATGTTCCAGGTCCCGGAAACGTTTGGGATAATCGTCAAAACGGGTCTTCAAGATCGGCTCATAATGCGTCAGGGCCAGGTTGAGCTGGGTAGCCGGGCTGAGCGTCGGCTCGTTCAATTGGGCCAAAAGTTCGGCCAATGACTTGAGACCCTGCTTGGAACCTTTCTGGGCATTCAGCCAGGCCAGGGCTGAGGGTAGGGTAAAGTCCTCCTGCTTCAGCAGGGTCAGCAATTTCTGGCTGGTTTTTTTGCCCACCCCCGGAACCAGTTGTAACAATCGGTTCCAACTGATGGGATCGCGGGGATTGGCCACCACCCGCAGATAAGATAACAGGTCCTTGATATGGGCGCTTTCCATGAATTTAAAGCCGCCGAACTTCATGAACGGCACCTGGTGCCGCAGCAGTTCAATCTCCAGATCAAAGGAATGAAAGGCGGCTCGAAACAACACCGCCATCTGGTGGAGCGCCACCCCTTGCTCCTGGAGTTCGGCGACCAGATTGCAGACCAGTTGGGACTGCTCGTTTTCGCTGCCCGTCCTTAAGAGGTGTGGTTTAGGGCCTTCTTTCTTCCGGGTGAACAGGCACTTGGTATATTTCTCGCGTGCCTGGGCGATGATGGTATTGGTCAGATCCAGAATCGGTTGGGTGCTGCGGTAATTCTCCTCTAATTTGATGATCTGGGTGCCGGGAAACAGGCGCGGGAAATCTATGATATTCCTAAAGTTGGCGCCTCGGAAGGAATAGATCGACTGCGAGTCGTCCCCCACCGCCATGACATTATTATGACAAAAGGCCAGCAGCCGCACCAGTTCCGCTTGCAGCCGGTTGGTATCCTGGTATTCATCGACCATGATGTAGCGATAACGTTCCGATAGGGTCTGGCGCAGGTCGGGATGCTCTTCGAGCAGACGCTTGCCCTCCACCAACAGGTCATCGTAATCGAGTAGCTGATGCTCCCGTTTATGACGCTGGTAAAGTTGATAAAGCTGGTGCAACAACCCGGTCTGAGGCTCAAATTGCGGATAATTTTGGGCCAACAGAGTTTCCAGGGGAAGATTTTTGTTGACTATAGCCCCGAACAGTTCGGCGATGGTCTCCTTGCGAGGGAACTGGCCGGGACCAGCCTTAATCTTTAAAGGTTCGCGCAGCAGTCGCAGCAGATCCCCCTGGTCGCTGCGGTCTAAGATGGTAAAGCCGGACTCATAGCCCAGGCGGTTGCCGTAGCGCCGCAGCCAGCGATGGCAGACGGAATGGAAGGTGCCCCCCACCACTTCATGGAGCTGCCGATCAATCAGGTACGCGGCCCGGGACAGCATTTCCTGAGAGGCCTTGCGAGTAAAGGTGAGCAGCAGAATGGCCCAGGGCGGCACTCCCGATTCCACCAGATAGGCCAGGCGATACACCAGAGTCCGGGTCTTACCGCTGCCCGCCCCGGCTATTACCAACACCGGCCCTTCCCGGGTGGTCACCGCCTCATATTGGGCCGGATTAAGCTCCCGGCGATAATCGATGGCTGGTGCCAAGGGCGGGGTCACTGCTTGGTCTTCTAAGGTGGTCAAGGACTTCAGATTTTTCATTTCGAACTCTTGGTGAAATAGGCCACGATCGCCGCACTCAGGGCCGGAATCGTGTAAGTCTGGGGCTGAATCTGGGCCTTTAGGCCATATCTTTCCAAGGTTTGCGCGGTAATCGGGCCGATGGCCGCAATTACCGCAGGGGCTGCCAGTTCCGAAAAACGCGCCTCGCCGACCAGGGCGGCAAAATTGGTTACCGTGGAAGAACTGGTAAAGGTCAAAACATCCACCTGGCCTTGCTGAAAACTGGCCTCGACATCGGGGGGCAAACCCGGTCCCGGAACGGTCTTATAGGCGGCGACGACATCCACCAAGGCTCCCCGTTTTTCCAATTCCTGGGGCAATACTTCCCGCGCTATCTGGGCCCGGGGCAGCAGAATCAGACTGCCGGGGCGGATCTGCGGGCCCAGACTGGCTACCAAGCCCTCGGCCCGATAGTCCGTGGGTACACAATCCGCCACCAGACTGTATTCCCGTAAAGCCTGAGCGGTAGCCGCGCCGATGGCGGCAATTTTCAGACCGCCCAAGGCCCGCACATCCTGCCCGGACTGGAACAGCCGGGTCATAAAGGCCTTGACCCCATTGGTGCTGGTCAGAATCAACCAGTCATAGCGGGAGAGTTGTCCTAAGGCGTTGTCCAGGCCAGCATAGCTGTCCGGAGGTTGCATCTGGATGGTCGGAACCTCGATACAGGTGGCACCTTGTTCCGCCAACAGTTTGACAAAGGCGCTGGTCTGATCCCGGGACCGGGTCACCACCACCCGTTTGCCCGACAGGGGCCGGGTTTCGAACCAGTTGAGCTTGGGGCGCAGTTCTACCACCCCGCCCACGACCAGCACCGCCGGGGGCTTGATTCCCGCGGCCTGGGCTAAGGTAGCAATATTCCCCAGGGTGCCGCAGACCGTGCGCTGGGCCGGGGTAGTCCCCTGCTGAATCACCGCGGCCGGGGTCTGCGCCAGTTTGCCATGAGCTTGTAATTGTTCGGTGATTTCGGCCAGGTTTTTTACCCCCATCAGAAAGACCAGGGTGCCGGGGCTGTGCGCCAGAATCTCCCAGGGGATGGCGCTCTCTGGTTTGCTGGGGTCTTCGTGGCCGGTGATCAAGGACGCCAGAGAGGCATAGCGCCGATGGGTCAGCGGGATCCCGGCGTAGGCCGGGACCGCTACCGCTGAGCTGATTCCCGGCACCACCTCAAAAGCAATGCCGTGTTGGGCCAACTCCTCCGCTTCTTCGCCGCCGCGGCCAAAGATATAGGGGTCGCCGCCCTTGAGGCGCACGACTTTCAGACCGGCCTGGGCCTTGGCTACCAGCAACTGGTTGATCCTTTCCTGGCTCAGGGTGTGATCGCCGCCGCGTTTGCCCACATAAATGATCTCGGCCTCCGGCGGCGCGGCCGCCAGCAGGGTCTGATTGGCCAGATAATCATAGACCAGGCAGTCGGCCTGCTGGAGCACCTCCAAACCGCGCTGGGTGATCAGCCCGGGATCGCCCGGCCCGGCGCCCACCAAGTAGACTATGCCTTTAAGGTCTTTAACCATTATTTTTTCACGCCAAGGCGTCTTGGCGTCTTGGCGTCTTGGCGTCATACTTTCTTTTCGCAGGGTGATAGTAGCGATCCCGTTCGCTGTAAATACAGCCGCAATAACTCTGCCGATAAAGCTGCAGCCGCTGCGATTCCTCTATGCCTTGCTTCCAGCCCGGACGAAAATCCTGATAGTAGAAGGGCACCCCCAATTCGCGGCCGACCTGCTCGCCGATCTCCCGGATCAGCTCATGTTGCTGTTGTTTGCTGTAGAGTAAGGTAGTGGTGAAGGCGTCAAACTTGCCATGCCGGGCCACATGGGCCGTGCCTTTTAAGCGCAGATGGTAACAGATGCGGCAACGCTGCTGTTCGCGAAAGACCATCAGGCGCAAGAATTCCTCCAGGTCATAACGCCGGTCCACGATCAGAGGGAGGCCGGAGCTGGCCGCGTAATCTTCCAGGGTGCTTAACCGGCGGGCAAACTCCTGGTAGGGCTGAATATTCGGGTTATAAAAATAGCCGTGCACCTTCATCCCGGCGGCGCTGAGCTCCTGCCGCGGGTAAAGGGCGCACGGCGCGCAACAGATATGTAATAAAATTTTCATAAAACCATCAAGTGCCCATCACCTTTTTACAGATCGCCCCCAATTCGCCGATATTGCGCACCACCGTGATCCCCGCGGCTTCCAGGGCGGCAATCTTATCCGCGGCCTTGCCGCTGCCCCCGGAGATGATCGCCCCGGCATGACCCATGCGTTTGCCCGGCGGCGCGGTCTGCCCAGCAATAAAGGCCACCACCGGCTTGTTGACTTCCGCCTTGATAAACGCCGCGGCCTCTTCTTCCGCGGTGCCGCCGATTTCGCCGATCAGCACCACCCCGCTGGTCTGGGGATCCGCCTGAAACAGCCGCAGCATATCAATAAAATTGGTGCCGATAATCGGATCGCCGCCGATGCCCACACAGGTGGACTGCCCCAGATCCTGCAAAGTTAGCTGATAGACCGCTTCGTAGGTCAAAGTGCCGCTGCGCGACACCACCCCGATCGGACCGGGTTGATGAATCTGGCCGGGCATGATCCCCACCTTGGCCTGGCCCGGCGAGATGATGCCGGGGCAATTGGGGCCGATCAGTCGGATATCGGTGCCTTCCAGATAGCGGGCTACCTTCACCATGTCCAGGGTGGGAATGCCCTCGGTAATGCAAACGATCACCTTGATCCCGGCCTCGGCAGCCTCCAGGATGGCATCGGCGGCAAAGGCCGGAGGCACAAAAATCATCGCAGTATTGGCCCCGGCCTGGGCCACCGCCTGCTTAACGGTGTTAAATACCGGGATGTCGTCCATGTGCTGACCGCCTTTGCCCGGCGTCACCCCGGCGACCACGTTCGTGCCATATTCCACACACTGCCGGGTATGAAACGATCCTTCCTTGCCGGTAATCCCTTGCACCACCAGTCGAGTATCATTATTTACCAAAACGCTCATTTTGTCGCTTTCTGCTTAAATAGTTCAAGGTTCAAGGTTCAAAGTCCATTAGGCTAACGCCGCCACCTTGTGCGCCGCGTCCAGCATGTCAGAGGCCACCGTGAAGTCGAGGCCCGAGTCTTTTAACAGGTCGCGGCCGATCTCGCAGCGGGTGCCTTCCAGGCGGATAATGATCGGCACCTGGACTTGGACCTGTTTGACCGCCTCCAACACCCCCTGGGCCAGGACATCGCAGCGCAGGATGCCGCCGAAGATATTGATCAGGATGGCCTTGACCCGCGGGTCGCCCAATATGATGCGAAAGCCATTGGTGATCATGTCGGCGCTGGCGCCGCCGCCGACGTCCAGAAAGTTGGCCGGTTCCGCGCCGGCCAGCTTGATCAGGTCCATGGTGGCCATGGCCAGGCCGGCGCCGTTGACCATCGCCCCCACCGTGCCATCCAGCCGGATGTAGTTGAGATTGTGTTTCTTGGCCTCCAGTTCGAGGGGATCGATTTCGTTCGGGTCTTCGAGTTCAATCAAGTCCTTATGGCGATACAAGGCGTTATCGTCGAAATTGACCTTGGCGTCCAGGGCCAGCAGCTGACCACCATTGGTGACCACCAACGGATTGATTTCCACCAGGGAGCAGTCATAGGCCATGAACATCTGGTAAAGATTGGTGATAAAATTGGAGGCGGTGCGGATCAAGGCCCCATCCAGCCCCACCCCAAAGGCCAGGTTGCGGGTCTGGTAGGGCATCAGACCCACTGCCGGGTCAATGGCCTCCTTGACAATCAACTCCGGGGTCCGGGCCGCCACTTCTTCGATCTCCATGCCCCCGGCGGCGCTCATCATGATCACCGGCCGGGCCTGGGCGCGATCAATGACGATGCCCAGATAAAGCTCCTGCTTGATGTCCAGGGCCTGTTCCACCAGGACCTTTTTGACCACCCGGCCTTCCGGCCCGGTCTGATGGGTCACCAGGGTCATACCCAGGATGGCTTCGGCCAGTTGCCGGACCTCATTTAGGTCGGCCGCGACCTTGACTCCCCCCCCCTTACCGCGGCCGCCAGCATGGATCTGGGCCTTGACTACATAAGTCATGCCCCCGAGGGCTTCGGCAATCTGATAAGCCTCATGGGGGTCTGTCGCCACCCCCCCTTGGGGGATGGGCACGTTGAATTTTTTTAATAACTGTTTAGCCTGATATTCGTGGATTTTCATGTTTTGTCCTTTGCCCAGAGAATCTCCCGATAGTGCAGAATATTATAAACTGTGTTCATTTAAATATAATCTACTAATGCCGTCAACCTCAAATTCACAGAATTATTTCGTGGTGCCGGGCCATTAGTCGGAAAACCCGTGTTTAAAGGAAATTTCCAGGCCCTGTCGATCCAGGTACTCCAAAAATAGATCCACAAAATGGGCCGCCGACACCTTCCAGGCTGCGGCATAGGGCTGGAATTCCCGAGGAATCAGTTCCAGATTTTCCCTGATAAATTCCTCTTTCAGCCGCATCAGATCAATTACTTGCCGAAATTCCATATCAGCTCACAGTGGTCGGGGTCTCCCCCGCTGGCCGGCGGGGTTAAAGGATCAGGTTTAAATTATAGGTCTTTTCCGTTTCTTTCTCTTTAATTTGTAATCTTAACACTTGCGGCCGTCCCGCTTCGGCGGGAAACAGGATAATGCCTTGCGCCATTTCCTGCGGCTTGATGGGATTATTGCTCAGACTCCGGTTATAAAGGTCCTCGGTAATCGTCCGGCCCAGGTCAGAACTGCCTCCGCTTCCGGCTCCCAGGACGGCGCCGGTCGCGGCCCCGGCCACCGCACCGCGCATGGCGTAATCACCGGCATCGCGGCCCGCGACTACCCCAACCGCAGCGCCGATCAGGGCACCGGCCGCTCCACCCAAAAATCCACCCTTGGCAAAGCCGCGCACTGCTTCGGGAAAGTCGGAGGCCTGGCTGACCCGATCATAGGCGATCTGATCATCCAGCACCGGGAATAATTCATTATGATAGTTGACTAAAAAAGTCTGACTGGGATTGATCTGTAAGGTCTGGGAGCCCTGATTGTCAAAGACTACCTGGACCGGCAATAACCCGGCTCTGATTATGTTGAAGCCAAAGGCAGCCCGGGCTTCCTCTATCTGGTCCCAGGCTCGGGCCGCGATAGCAGTGCCATTGATTTGCTGCATATTGGGATAGGCCTGGGGCAATTTAAACGGGGTTACCCGCGACTGATAAGTGGCACAGCCCATGAAGATCAGCGCGGTAATAACCAGGCAGACATGCAATGGTCGGCGCATTTTTATTACTCCAGATATTTTTATAAGTTAATCATTAACTTAACGGCAATTGGATTCTATTCAGGGCAAGACAATGCCCTTTGGCATCGATGTCTAGCACCACCCCCTGTAATTGGATATTTTGAGTGGCTACTTTAAATTGTTGCGGGCGCTGAGTCAAGAAGCGCTTGATAATGACATCCTTATTCATGCCGATCACCGAATCACAGGGGCCGGTAAAGCCGGCGTCGGTAAGATACCCCGTCCCTCCGGGCAGGATGCGTTCATCCGCGGTCTGCACATGCGTATGAGTGCCGATCACGGCGCTGACCCGGCCGTCCAGATACCACCCCAGAGCCTGCTTTTCGCTGGTCGCCTCGGCATGGAAATCAACCAGGATAACCTTTACCTCCGGAGGGATAGTGGCCAGTTGGCGATCCGCGCACCGAAAAGGGCACTCCAACGGACTCATGAACACCCGACCTTCCAGATTGAAAATGGCCGCGGGTTCCCCGGCCGGGGTCTCGACGAGGGCCAATCCCTGTCCCGGGGTCTCGGGCGGATAATTGGCCGGACGCAACAGGCGGTCACTGGACTCCAGAAAGGGAATAATCTCTTTATGTTTCCAGAGGTGGTTGCCGCTGGTCAGGATATCGATTCCTTGTCCCAACAGTTGCTCAGCCAGGGCTGGGGTAATGCCGATGCCACCGGCCGCATTTTCACCATTGGCGACCACCAGATCGATCTGATGCTGATCGACCACCTTGTGGAGCAGTTGGGCGATGGCCCGGCGTCCCGGTGCCCCCATGATGTCACCGATAAAAAAGATTTTCATTTGGTTTTAATTGGTAGTTTCAACTTTTTTCAACTAAAACTAAAAACCAAAACTACCAACCAGAACTCCTTACCGGGCGTATTCTACGGCCCGGGTCTCACGGATTACCGTAACCTTGATCTGTCCGGGATAGGTCAGCTTCTTTTCCACTTCTTTGGCTACCTCCCGGCTAAGCAATACCGCCTCCTCATCGCTGAGTTGGTCGCTGTCCACGATCAGGCGCACCTCGCGGCCGGCCTGGATGGCATAAGTCTTGCTCACGCCATTAAAGGAGCGGGCAATCTTTTCAAGTTCCTCCAGCCGTTTGACATAGGACTCCAGCATTTCCCGTCGGGCTCCCGGCCGGGCTCCGGATAGCGTATCCGCGGCTTGCACCAGGATAGCCAACAAACTTTCCGGCGGGACATCCTCATGATGAGCCGCGATGGCATGCACGACCTTGGGCGACTCGCCGTAACGTTTGGCTAATTCGGCTCCGATCAGGGCATGCGGACCCTCGATTTCGTGGTCCACCGCTTTGCCCAGATCATGCAACAGCCCGGCCCGTTTGGCCTGTTTGACATTAACTCCCAGTTCCGAGGCCATGATACCGCACAGGAAAGCGACTTCCTTAGAATGTTGCAGGACGTTCTGGGCGAAACTGGTGCGGTATTTCAGCTTGCCCAACAGCTTGATCAATTCCGGGTGCAGACCGTGCACGCCCACATCGAAGGTCGCTTCTTCACCTGCTTCCCGGACATTGACCTCCATTTCCTGGGTCACTTTGTCAACAATTTCCTCAACCCGGG
This sequence comes from Desulfobacca sp. 4484_104, assembly GCA_002049795.1. Classification (GTDB taxonomy): domain Bacteria; phylum Desulfobacterota; class Desulfobaccia; order Desulfobaccales; family Desulfobaccaceae; genus Desulfobacca_B. Next base: position 21,311 of record MUKC01000004.1, read on the forward strand.
CCGGATGAATGCGACCGTCGGTAATCAAACGCTCCAACGACAGGCGGGCCACCTCCCGGCGGATAGGATTGAACCCGGAGAGAATTACCGCCTCGGGAGTATCGTCAATGATGACGTCAATCCCGGTGGCGGCTTCAATAGCCCGGATATTACGGCCTTCTCGACCGATGATGCGGCCTTTCATCTCTTCGTTGGGTAAGTTTATTACCGACACCGTCTGCTCCGCGACATAATCACCGGCATAACGTTTGATGGCCAGGGCGATGACCTCTTTGGCCTTCTTGTCGGCCAGTTCCCGGGCCTCGGCCTCGATCCGTTTGACCATGCGGGCGGCATCAGTCCGAACCTCCCGTTCCAAGGCCTGGAGCAGCAGACTGCGGGCTTCTTCCGAACTGATGCCGGCCAGGCGCTCCAACTGGTTTTTTTGTTCCTGGATTAATTGCTGATAACGGTTTTCCTGTTCTTGTAAGCCTCTCTCGGTCTTGACGATGGTTTTTTCCCGCTTGGCCAATTCCGAGTCTTTGGCGTCCAGGGTAGCGGTTTTGCGTTCCAGATGCTCCTCTTTTTGCAGCAGCCGTTTCTCTAAAATATTTAATTCTAGTCGACGTTCCCGGGCCTCCTTATCGAACTCGACTTTTAGTTGATAAAGCTGGTCCTTTGCCTGAAGACTGGCTTCCTTTCTGATGCTTTCGGCTTCTCTCCCGGCTTCGTCCAACATTTTCTTTGCCAGGCACTCCACCGATTTGACCCGGGATTCCAGGATCATTTTGCGGAGGTAGAAGCCGGCCAGCATTCCCAAGCCGCCAGTCACTACTATCACTAGCAGTATGGTCGATCCTCCCGGCCAACCCATAGTGGTTCTCCCCTCTATATTGATTACTGCTTCACTATTAAGCCAGGAAGCAGATTATGTGAAAATTGTTTCAAAGCTGTTTAATGATAATTTTTTAGATTGGCGGTCGCGACCGAAAGCCGCGTGAGGCTGGATCAACAGGGCGGGAGAAAACCATGATCGGGTCAGCCGTGATCAGGCTAACCTAAATATAAAAATCTGCTATAAGATATTGCTCGAGGTAAACAATACCCCAGCGCGGTACAGACTTTGATTAACCTCCTTTCTTTGAAGCCTGACCTTGCCTGGAGGGAATTGAAGATCCCCCTCCGGGAGAGGTTTTTACCTCCACAAGATCTTGTTTTCTATGTAAAACCATCCCCGCAGGTGGTAATAGCTTAACCTGATATTTGGGGCCCGAATACTCTTACATCCGCCCCGGGCACCGATAATACGGTGTTCTCCAGTCTGAGGACTCCCTGGCAAACTAGGAGTCACGACCTGGCCCAAAAAATTTCGCTTCCCCCACAAATAATGCCGTGTTAACAGGAAGTTTTGAACCTCTAAAGTTCAAGTGGGTCTCTATGGTTGCTCCTTCAGGCTTTCCCTTTCGGGCCCTGCACAACGGAGTCCACCCGAAACCCGGTTTTGTAGTGTTGGAACATCAACTAATCTGTTAATCACGAGCATCGCAGGGGAAGCGAACTGCGCATCTCGATTAATTTTATTAAATGTTGCGATTTGGTTTCAACTTCCCTTTGGAGTTGCTGGTAATCCTCCTTAATCTCCACATATTCATAAGCCAGGTTGAGGGCAGCCATAATAGCCACCTCCAAAGGAGATATAGCGGGCAAGGCCTGCCTGATTTCTTTGATTTGGTCATCCACCAGACGGGTGATGGATTCAATCCGTCCGGGGGGCGCCTCACTTTTCAGGGTGATCGGCCGACCCAGTATCTCAATCTTTATAGTTTCCGGCACCAGTAAATAATTACTCCTTAGGTTTCGGCGCCGAGGCTTCCTAATTTGTGCAACAGCTGGTCTATGCGCTGCTTTACCAACTCCCGCTCTCGGCCTATTTTGTCGAGATTTTCCTGAGCCTCCTTGAGCGCCTGCTCCTTTTCCTGCAGAGATTTAAGTAGAGAGGCATTATCCGTTTTCAAAGTTTGGTACTGAGTGAGGATCTGTTCCAGTCGGTTCTCCAAGACTTCAAAGAGCTCTAGTGACACTCCCGCTTCCCCTTTAGTTTCTATGGGATTGATTTTATTCGATACAGATAAAAAGTCAAGGACTTTTAGACCCTGATCCAGTCAAGCTCTGACGCAGACGTGCAGCCAAACCGGAATAGCGTTTCAAGGGCCGATCGTTGCGGATGGCCATGCTCAGGGCCTTTTTACTACCCAACAGGACGACCAGCCGTTTGCCGCGGGTAATGGCGGTGTAGATCAGATTCCGTTGCAGCATTAAATAGTGGTGGGTGGTGAGCGCAATAACCACCGCGGGAAACTCGTTGCCTTGAGCTTTGTGGACCGACACCGCGTAGGCCAGACTTATTTCATCCCATTCGGCCGGTTCATAACTCACTTGCCGACCCTCAAAATTAACCCTCAGTAAGTTGTTTTCAGCATCATAGCCGCTGACCAGACCGATATCCCCATTAAACACCTCTTTATCATAATTATTGCGCAGTTGCATGAGCGGCAGTCTGTGGGCCACTATCTCAAGCAATCGATCCCGTAGGATTTCCGGGTCGTCGATCTCCAGAAAGAAGAAATCCGCGCTCTGGGCCTGAGGGGGAATAATCGGAAACTGGCCCTGATTGATCCGATGGGCATTAATAACTATCAGACTCTGACGGGCCTGGCGATAGATTTCCCGCAACTGGACTACCGGGATCACCCCCGAATCCAGCAGATCTTTGAGGACATTACCCGGACCGACCGAGGGCAACTGGTGGGCATCGCCGACCAGTATGAGGCGGGCGACCGCGGGCAGGGCCTTCAACAGGTGGTACATCAGGATGGTGTCCACCATGGAGACCTCATCGACCACCACCACATCGGTCTTTAACGGATCCCCCGCATTGCGCCGAAAGCCTCCGGTCTGCGGCGAAAATTCCAGGCAGCGGTGAATAGTGGAGGCCTCGCTACCGGTAGCTTCGGACAGACGCTTGGCGGCCCGGCCAGTGGGCGCCAACAGGGTTACCCGGGCTCCCAACGACCGATAAATATCCGTAATGCAACTGATGATCGTGGTTTTGCCGGTTCCCGGGCCGCCGGTTATCACCAGCACCTTTTCGGTCAGGGCTGTAGTCACCGCCTGCGCCTGTTCGGCGGATAACCTTAACCGGCGGCGTTGCTGGGCCCATGCTAGGGCCTGATCCAGAGCCAGCGGCCGTTCCAATCCCGCTCCGGCGCGCAGCCGGGCCAGGAGCTGGGCAATGCCGGTTTCGGCCACAAAAAACGGTTTGCGGTAGATGCCGGTCTCTCCTCCCTCCAGACGCTCAATCACCAGGTGACCCTCCTGCACCTGGCTCTCCAAGGCGGCTTCCAGGGCTGGCACTTCGGATTCCAACAACTCTTGGGCCTTGGTGATCAATAGCTTACGAGGGACATAGACGTGCCCTTGTTTGGCCAACTGGTCCAGGCTGTAAAGCAGACCCGCGGCCAGGCGAGCCGGTGATTGACGATCAATGTTGAGGCGGGCGGCCAGGCGGTCGGCAGTAAGGAAGCCGATGCCGTAGACCTCGGTGGCCAGTTGATAGGGGTTGTCGCTGACTATCTGGATGGCCTGCGCACCGTACTGTTTATAAATCTTGGTGGCATAGGCCACACTCACCCCATGCTCCTGGAGAAACAGCATGACCTCGCGAATGTCTTTCTGGGTTTCCCAGGCCGCCTGAATCTGGGCGGCGCGTTTACTGCCAATCCCGGGGACTTCCTGTAAGCGTTGGGGGTAGTTATCTATAATATCCAGAGTTTGCGGGCCGAATTGCTTGACCAGACGTGCGGCCAATTCGGGACCGATGCCGTGAATAAAACCGGAACCCAAGTATTTTTGGATTCCGGCAGCCGTGGCCGGGACTACCGAGGTCCACCAGAGCACCTGGAACTGCTCGCCAAAGCGGGGGTGAACCGCCCAGCGTCCCTTAAGACGCAGTTGCTCGCCTTCCTGGATACCAGTCAGGGGTCCGACTACTGTGACCAGGTCAGGGCGGCCCTTGGTCTTGAGACGGGCTACGGTAAAGTGACTCACCGGATCAGTAAAGCTGATCCGTTCCACCTGCCCGGCCAGCGTGGCCAAATCATCAGGATGCGATGGTTCTGGAATTGTAGTTAAGAAGGAAAGAAGACTTGCCGGTGATTATCAAGATTTTTGGCACTAGGGACTATGAGGAGAGGGTCTTAACCAACCAGAGATTGTCTAATGCTCTGTTAAGTTTATCGGGCTGAATATCCGCATCTGACCTGGTTGCCTCAGTCGCCGCCGTCGTCCCCGGTCTCGAGCCTTTCTTGACACTGGGGACAGACGCCCTGGACTTCCAGGGTATGGGTTTTAACCAGATAACCAAACCTCCAGGCCAGTTTCTGTTCCACACAAATCAGCAGCGGATCTTCAAATTCGACAATTGCTCCGCATTTCAGGCAGCGCAGGTGGCAATGATGCGGCTGACCATAGATGGACTCGTAGTGCCAATGACCGTCGGTGAAATCGACTTCACGAATCAGGCCGCAATCCAACAACAGCGGTAGAGTTCGATATATAGAGGCCTTGGAAATCTTGATGCCCTGGCGGCGGAGCCTGAGATAGAGTTCGTCCACATCAAAATGGCCCGTAAAGGTGGTTATCTCCTGGAGGATATTCTCCCGCTCCGGGGTTTGGCGTAAGCCCTGCCCCCGGATATATTCTTTAAAAATTTCTAGTTCAGATTTCATGACCACAGATAATTTATTGAGATTCAGATACAAATTTTAATGATTTAGGGCTAACTTGTCAAGCGAAATCGGCCAGCCCGGCCAGCTTAAATGGTAAGATTGTGCGGAAGATAACAAATCCGACTGGCTATCGTTTCCTTTCCGCAGGCCCTTGGGCAATTGTGCAGCTTGATAATATTTTAACCCACGCTTAGGTCATTCTAGTGAATATTTATTCATAATTGTTATTGACAGGTCCAGGGACACAATGGTAATAATAAATGCTAATGTTGGAGAATGAGAAATATTTTACAAGATTATCCCTTGGTTTCCGAGGTTCCATGCCGGGAAACTTGGTTTGAGGTTATGCCATCATATCCGGAGGCGGAGCGTTTTGCGCCACCGCCAAGCCGGGGGTTTAACCTAACGCTAGCCGATGACTCATTCTCCCCGGACGATCAGGACGACAGCGGTCACGCTCCGGGAACCGACAAATCTCGGTGTCAAAGATTGGCTAACTGGTCTGAAATCTCTCTAAAAGAGGAAGGAAAAAATGGCGGAGCGAGGTATAGAAAAAAGTGGGTCGAATCCAGGCCAGAGTGGTGGTCCTAGTGGCGCCGTCCTGGTAGTTGGAGCCGGGGTGACAGGCGTCCAGGCCGCCGAAGATTTGGCCAACTCGGGTTATTACGTTTATTTATTGGAAAAAACCGCCAAGGTTGGCGGGGTCACCGCAGAACTGGACAAGATGTTTCCCACCCATGACTGTTTCCTCTGCATGGTCTGCCCGAAACAGGATACCCATGGATTTGTGGAAGTTACCCGCCATCCCTTTATCGAGTTCCTGCCCCAGGCTGACCTCCAGAAATTAGAGGGGGAACCGGGAAACTTCCAGGCCCAGGTCCAGGTCGGCGCACAGTCCCAGGCCCGAAACCTGAAGGTAGGGGCCGTGATTCTGGCCCCCGGCTATGAGGTCTTTGATCCAACCATCTGTGACGTATATCATTATGCAGACTATCCCAATGTCATCAATAGCTTAGAATTTGAACGCCTCTTGTCGGGGACCGGTCCCACCGGCGGCCGTCTCCTCCGCCCGTCTGACGGACAAGAGGCCAAGAAGATTGCCTGGTTCCAATGCGTGGGTTCCCGGGACATTCATCATGGCGATAATGCCTATTGTTCTTCGATCTGCTGCATGTATGCGCTTAAAGAAGCCATGATGGCCAAGGAGCTGTGTCCGGAGCCGCCCGAAACCAGCATCTTTTTTATGGACATCCGCACCTTTGGCAAGGATTTCGAGCTATATCTGCACCGGGCGGAGAATTTAGGAGTGCGACTGATCCGCTCCCGTATTCATACCATCGACCCGGTTGAAAACCACAACTTAAGTCTGAAGTACATTGATGATAGCGGTAATACCCACGTCGAGGTTTACGACCTGGTGGTGCTATCCGTGGGTATGCAAATCACCAAGGCGACCCAGGAGTTGGCCCATAAATTAGGGGTCGAACTCAATCAACATAATTTTGCCAAGACTTCTATCTTCCAGCCGGTGAAGACCAACCGGCCGGGGATCTATGTGTGCGGCGCTTTTCAGAACCCGTTAAATATTCCCGAATCCGTGACCCAGGCCTCGGCCGCGGTGGCTGCGGTATCGGCTGATTTAAATAATGTTCGGGGCACGCTGGCCCAACCCAAGACCTATCCGCCGGAGCGTGAGGTCAGTGGCGAAGCCCCGCGGGTGGGAGTATTTATTGATAGTTGCGGGATTGAGCCCAGCAGTCTAGACCTTCCGGCCTTGGCCTCTTATGCCAAGACCCTGGCTAACGTGGCCCTGGCCGAGATCGGTGAATTCTTGTGCAAGCCCGGTGGCCCGGAAAAGATGAAGGACATCATCCAGCAGAACAACCTCAATCGGGTGGTAGTAGCCGCAGGTTCGGTCCGCAACTATCGGGAACAGTATCAGGATATTGTGCAAAGTGCCGGTCTCAATAAGTATCTGTTGGAAATGGCCAACATTCGGGAACAGGTGGCCTGGGTCCATAAAGGTGAAGCCGCAAAAGCTACCCAAAAGGCCAAGGGCCTGATCCGCATGGCAGTCGCCGACGCCAACCTGCGGCAACCGATTAGCGAAGCCGAGGTCCCGGTCACCAGAACTGGTCTGGTCGTGGGCGGCGGCATCGGTGGCCTGAATGCTGCCCTGAGTCTGGCCCAGCAAGGGTTTCCCGTGACCCTGGTCGAAAAGAGCGGCGAACTGGGAGGCATCGCCCGCCGCCTCTATAGCACTATTGAGGGCGACGATGTCCAGGCCTACCTCCAGGACCTGATTGCCCAGGTCCAGGCCCATCCGCAGATCGAGGTCCTGACCAATAGCGAGATCGTTGAATTTAAAGGGATAAAAGGTGACTTTACCTCAAAAATTAAGGTAGCTGGGGATACCCGGGAGCTCCGGCATGGCGTCGCGATTGTCGCCTCCGGGGCTGAGCCTTATAAACCCAAGGAATATTTATATGGTCAGAATCCGGCCGTGCTGACGCAACTGGAATTGGGAGAGCGTTTGGCCATTATCAGGAAGCCCGCAGACAAGGGGTCATGTTGTTCCGTTATCGGCGTCAGGAGCCGCCGATGGTGGAGGACAAAGGCGGTCGGTTAAGCATGCGCTTTAAAGATTTGCTCTTGGACCGCGAGGTTGTCCTCAGTCCTGATATTCTGGCCTTAAGCACCGGCGCGGTGCCTGGTGATAACGAGGGCTTAGCCCGGACCATGAAGCTGGAGCGCGACGATCTGGGCTGGTTCCAGGAAGTCCATTTAAAACAACGGCCGGTAGATTTCTTCACCGAAGGCGTCTATATGTGCGGTTTGGCCCATGCGCCCAAACTGATCACCGAAACCATCGCCCAGGCCCAGGCCGCGGCCGGTCGGGCCTTAACCGTGCTGGCTGCTGAGCGCCAGCGCATCGGCGGGGTAGTGGCAGTAGTGGAGAAGGACCTCTGTGCCGCCTGTCTGATCTGTGTGCGGGCCTGTCCCTATGATGTGCCCTATATCTGCGAAGACGGCTACTCGATGATCGATCCGGCCCGCTGCCAGGGTTGTGGTATCTGTTCGGCGGAATGTCCGGCCAAGGCCATCACTTTGCAGAGCTATACTGATGCCCAGTTGCTGGCTAAATGCGATGCCCTGTTAGCCGAAGCAGCCAGTTAAAGCCGGTAGGAGCTGTACCAGCCATTGCCAGTTAGGAAAGTGAAACCGGGCCGATTACCCGGGGAAAGGCCTTAAACATAGTTTTTGAACCGATAATCCTGGCTTTCTGTTGCCATTTCTGTGCTTACGCGGCGGCGGATCTGGCCGGATCCATGCGGTTAAGTTATCCGGCTAATGTCTTGATCATCCAAATCCCTTGTTCGGGACGGATCAAGACCATCCATCTGTTGCGGGCTTTGCAATACGGCGCGGATGGAGTCCTGGTAGCTGGGTGTCGGGAAGGGGAGTGTCATTTCCGGACCGGCAATTTCCGGGCCCGGTGTAAAGTGGAACGGGTGAAAGAGATTCTGGATGATCTTGGCCTCGGTGCTGATCGGGTGGAAATGTATAATCTATCCGCCAGCATGGGGCCTAGATTTGCGGAAATCGCCCAGGAAATGACCGCCAGAATCAAGGAATTAGGGCCTAACCCGCTAAGAGGGCCAAGGCCCGGGGAGAACGTCGCCGCGGCGCTCCGGCCCATGGTGACTCAGACCTAAGATGGCAAGGTAGAATCGGAAGATTTTGCCAGAAGGAGTAGGGGAATGAGCGAAGCTTTTGAGCCAACGATTATTGCTTATACCTGCCATTTCTGCCCTTATGAGATGGCCGATAAGGCAGGCGAGCAAGGTTTAAGTTATCCCACCAATGTCTCCATCATTGAAGTGCCCTGCACCGGAAGGATTGATGTCATCCATCTGCTGCGGGCTTTCCAAGACGGAGCCGACGGCGTTTATGTGGTAGCCTGCAAAGAAGGCGAATGTCATCACAAAACCGGCAACCTGGTGGCTAAGAAAAGGTTGCAATATACCAAAAAGATCCTGGACGATCTGGAAATCGGCAGCGAGCGGTTAGAGATGCGTTACATCATGACCGGAGAAGTCCCGCACTTCGCCCGCATCGCTCAGGAGATGACCGACAAGATTCGGGCCTTGGGACCCAATCCGGTCAAAAACGGAGGCGCGGCCCACAAGGCCTGAGTCAGTCCTGTTAAAAGTTAACCATCTGGAAAGGGTGAAAAAATGATTGTCGCCGAACAAAAACCCCTCAAAGAGATCATCGCCATGACCTCTCCCTTTAAAAAATTGTTAATCGTCGGCTGTAACGAGTGCGTTACCGTCTGTCACGCCGGTGGTCGCAAAGAGGTCGAACAACTGGCCGCGGCCTTGGCGATGGCGGCTCAGAAAGATGGCCGGCCTTTAGAGATTAAAGAAGTTACTCTGGAACGTTGCTGTGACCCGGAGTACATTGAACAGGTGCGTCCCTTTATCGATCAGTATGAAGCGGTCCTATCTTGTGCTTGTAGCGTCGGGACCCAATATTTTGCCGACACTTATCCCACTAAATGGGCCTTGCCGGCCTTAAATACTTCGTTTATGGGCGGCTCGCTGGCGCAAGGCATCTGGGCGGAACGTTGTGCCGGTTGCGGTAACTGCATTCTCCATGAGACCGGTGGCATCTGCCCCATCGCTAGGTGCTCGAAACGGATGCTCAATGGACCGTGCGGCGGCTCCACCGGTGGCCATTGTGAGGTAAACCCTGATATCCCCTGTGGCTGGCAACTGATCTGGGACCGTTTGGTGGCCTTGGGACGGACCCCGGACTATGCCAAGATAATGGCCGCTAAAGATTGGAATACTAGCCGGGACGGTGGCCCACGGAAAATCGTTAGAGAGGATTTGACCATATGAAAACCGAGAGCAAATTAGAAAAGATTCTGGAGTCGGGGCAATTGGCCGTAACTTCGGAAGCCGGGCCGCCGCGGGGCGCGGAGCCCGAAGTCATCCGGAAAAAAGGCGAGATGTTAAAAGCTTATGTGGACTGCTGCAACGTCACCGACAACCAGACCGCCATGGTGCGGGTCTGTAGTCTGGCTTCGTGCATTATCTTGAAGCAGATGGGGTTAAGTCCGATCCTGCAAATGACCGCCCGGGACCGCAACCGGTTAGCCATCCAGGCCGATATTCTGGGAGCCTATGCCTTTGGCATCAATACCATGCTGTGTCTGACCGGCGACCACCAGAGTTTCGGTGACCATCCCACCGCCGCCAATGTCTTTGACCTTGATTCCATCCAGATGATTCAAGGGGTCAACAAGATTCGGCAAGAAGGCACCTTCATGGGCGGGGCCAAAATGACCCTGGCCCCCAAAATGTTTATCGGGGCCGCGGCCAATCCGTTCGCCGATCCCTTTGAGTTGCGGGTCATGCGGCTGGCCAAGAAGATCGCCGCCGGGGTCGATTTTATCCAGACCCAGTGTATCTTTAACATGGATAAATTCGGCAAATGGATGCAGATGATCTGTGATGAGGGCTTGGATCAAAAGGTCCACATCCTGGCCGGGATTACGCCGATGAAGGGCCTGGGTATGGCCCGCTATATGAAAAACAAAGTCCCTGGTATGGATGTTCCGGATGAAGTAATTAATCGCTTAAAAGGCGTCCCCAAGGAGAAGCAGGCCGATGAAGGCATTACCATGGCGGTGGAGCAGATCCAGCAGCTTAAGGAAATGAAGGGCGTGCACGGCTTCCACATCATGGCCATCGAATGGGAGGAAAAAGTCCCCGAGATCGTTGAACGGGCCGGCCTGCTGCCTCGCCCCAAGGTAGATTGAGCAGCCTTGCCGAGGGAAGTGATTTAGACTAGCAGGTCAGAGATCATACGGCAAGGTAAGGCCAGGACATTTTTGGACATGATCTTGAGTTTGTTTTCGCATTCCCTAAAAGCCTTGCCCAAATATTTATTTTTCTGCAGTTCCTCTTCCAAGTCAGCGTTTTTCGACCGCTGTTTCTTAAGCGCGTCCTTTAAGACCTGATTCTCGCAAGTGATACTTTCCAGGTCAGATTGCTGCACGGACAAACAAAGTTTTTGTTCCTGTAATTGATTGAGCAGTTCTTGTCGTTGGCGGGTCATTTCGCTCCGCATGTTAAGGATCTGACCTTCAATATGTTGGGCCCGGCCTTTGAGGTTGGTCAGATGATGGGATGATATAGTTTCCAATTCACCTTTTTCCAGGCTGTTGATTATCGGGTCCAGATCTTGCCGGAGACTGGTTAGAGTCCCTACAATCTGTTTCTGCTGCTGTTCTTGCTGATGCCCGCCTCCTTTAAAAATAAAATCGGTGATTATCTGGCTTCTTTGGATTAAACGATGATTGATTTCTTTCAGATAGACAATACTTTGCTGTTGCTTAGAGTTGACCTGACGCAATTTGGCGATTACTTTCTTGAGCTGCTCTACCGTTAACGCATTATCCTGCTCAACTGGCCGGTCAGCCTCCTTTGGTTTTAGAAAGCGGGACCACCAACGCTGGGAACTAAAAACTGATCCTATCGCAAAACACAGGAGTTCCCCTGACTCTGGGAGGAGGAACATTTGAAGCCTTTATAGTTATAGTTAATCTATTTAACAACAGACCAAAACTACAATTAAAAAGAATTTTTATTACTATTTGCTTATGGTTTAGTACTCAGTATATTCTTTATTAGTAATCGGTTTTAATCGGCAAAAACTTTAAAACCAGGAATAAGATGGTAAATCAGATAAATACACGCATTTTAACCAATTAGCCTTCTTTTGGTAAAGCCTTCTTTATGATCATACGTCACTTGTCGCAAACAATCAATTTTAAAGCATATTACCTAATCTCTTTAATCAGCCGCGACACCGCAAAGCGACAGGCCTGCCAGAAGGGAAAATTCCAGGGCATGATCCCCAGAACCGCGCCGATCGGTTCAAAAGTAACAAAACTGCGGCCGGTCTCCAGGGGAATTGCTTCGTCGGCCAGCATGGCGGCAGCATGATCGGCATAATAATCGCAGATTGAGGCGCACTTTTCCATTTCCGTCCGGGCGGTTTTAAGGATCTTGCCCATTTTCTGGGTAATCAATCGGACATATTGATCGCGGTATACCAGTAACTCTCTGCCCACCTGTTTGATTAATCGGGCCCGTTCCGAAAAGGCCGTAAATTTCCAGGATTCCCAGGCCTTATCGACTTTTAAGAGAATATCACAACATTCTGCCAGGCTGTGTTCCGGGTATTCTTGGATGATTTGGCCGGTGGCCGGATTGATACTTTGCATAATCTTGCCTCTAAGTTTTAAATGAGCCTGTTCAGACCGACTTAATCTGACTTAAGCGGATCATATGGTCTTAAGACCTTGATCGCCCCGGTGGTGGCGGTGTCGGGCTTTAGGTATAATAATTTTGCCAGCCCCTGACCACGGAGAATTAATACAACTTCGGCAATGTAGTGGTATTAACCCCTGCTAAAATGTTTTAACTTAGACAATCTATGACATTTTTGCCAGTCCGGGATCAGATCCGTATAAAATGGGGCTTCTCCGTAAGGGTAACCCGACAGCGTCGCCTTTTCCTCGCGGCCGGGATCTTTCTCTATTCTACTACAAAAAATAGCAAGGGATATCGATATCCCGGTAGATGAATTTTGGAAATTATGTTAGTCTGGTCGCATGCCAGGCGATCGTCTAATCTATAATGCCCTGGTCCTTACCCTGGAGCCGGGCGCGCCGCCCCTGGCCTGCGGTTATGTGGCGGTGCAGGGCGAGCGCATTGCCGCAGTGGGGCAGGCGGCCAGCCCTGAGAAGTTGCCGGCGGCCGGCGAACAGTTAGATGCCCAGGGCGGCTTGGTGATGCCAGGGTTAGTCAATACCCATAACCACGGAGCTATGACCCTGTTCAGGGGCTTGGCCGATGATTTGCCCCTGGATGACTGGCTCCAGAAACATATCTTTCCGGCTGAATCCCGATATGTGGATGCGGAATTCGTCTATTGGGGGACGCGGCTGGCGATTGCCGAAATGATCCGCAGCGGTACTACCACCGTATGCGATGCCTATTTTTTTGCCAATGTCGCCCGCCAGGCCTACCTCGAGGCAGGTCTGCGAGCGGTAGTGGCGCAGGGCATACTTGATTTCCCCGTTCCTGGCGTTCCTGATCCCCGGGATAACCTGAAAGTCGCAGCCGCTTTTATCGACTCGGGGGAAAATGGCGCTAAGGGTTTGGTGACCTCTACCTTGTTCTGCCATTCCCCCTACACCTGCGGGGCTAATACACTGCAACAGGCCAAGACTCTGAGCCGAAAACGGAATTTGCCGTTTTTAACCCACCTGGCTGAATCCAGGAGCGAACTGGAACTGATGCAGCAGCAACACGGCCTCAGCCCGGTAGCTTATCTGGATGCGCTGGGCGTCCTCGATGGCTTGACCAGCGTAGCCCATGCCATCTGGGTGGATGAGGCCGACCAGGAGATCCTGGCCCGTCGCGCGGTCAAAGTCTGCCATTGTCCGGAATGTAACCTGAAGCTGGCCTCGGGCGTGGCGCCGATCCCCGACCTGTTAAAGAGAGGTATTTGCGTGGGTCTGGGCACTGATGGCGCGGCCTCCAACAACAACCTGGATATGTTCGGCGAAATGGCACTGGCCGCCAAGCTTCACAAGGTTATGCGTGCTGATCCCACCTGCCTGGCGGCCGCCGAGGTCGTCGCCCTGGCTAGCCGGGAAGGGGCGCGCGTCCTGGGACTTGGGGATTGTTGTGGAACTCTAACCCCGGGTAAGGCCGCGGACCTGATTATCATTGATTTGAATCAGCCCCACCTGACGCCACTTTTTGACCCTTATTCGCATCTGGTCTATACGGCCCGGGCCGCGGATGTTAGTGATGTGATGGTCGCTGGCCGCTGGCTGCTCCGGAACCGGGAATTTCTGACCCTGGAGTGGCCGGAAACCATTGACCAGGTGCAAAGTCTGATGCACTCCCGCGGCCTCCTCAACTACTAATTGGTGTCCATCCGGAAACTCCATAATTCCCTCGCCCCGCTGGCGGGAAGAGGGTTAGGGTGAGGGGTAAAAAGTGCTAATTTCCAAAGTTTAATCACATCCACCCTGACCTTCCCCCATCAAGGAGTGAGGGGAAAAGGGTTTCCGGATGGACACCAAAGTTTGGGCCATGAACTGCCTAAGCCTCACTCCTTAATTGACAATAGCTATTAGAATTGATAACTTTTACTACAAAGAGGTCCGAATGGAGTTCAGTGCGCTGGAATTTATTTTGGGTCTACTGATCGGCCTCATTTTGGGGGTTGGCTTAACCCTGGCCGTAATCAAAATTAAAAGCCTGTTTAAAGGCTCGGAAGTTAAACGTCTGCGTGACGAAAACCGTCAACTGAAACGCCGTCTGGAGGAAAAGGATCGCCATATCGGGCGCATGCTGACCGAGACGGAAAAACTGGTTCAGGGGTTGGCCAAGGTCAAAATTACGGTTCCACCTCAGGTCGAATAAATCGGAAATTACTTAACGGAAAATTTTCTTTTGGGAGTGTGACCCATGTCGAAACCAAATATTTCGGTTGTTGGAAGTGGTCGGCGTCGCGGTCGGCCTGTGGCGCTTAGACCGCCGCTTAGGCGAGTCATTGCGGGATACCATAGTCCGAGCCCGGCTCAACGATGGAGAAGACTACCGCCAGGTAGCCCAACGGATCGATGAGCTGACCGAGGACTTGCCTGAACTGCGGGAGACCATACTCAGGATGGTGGAAGCCGGGATGTCGGCCCAGAAGGCCTGAGATGCTGGGCCTCAACCTGCTCTTTCGCTTGGGGCGCTGGCTACTGGCCGAACCCCTGGAAGATTCGGGCCTGATGCCCAAGGGTTACTACCGCTCTCAGGCCTTAGCAGCTCTAGAAGAGGACGACTTTCCGGAGAGTTTACGATATCTGAAACTGGCCGGGCCGCCCGAGCGCGATGCAGTGCGGTTGCTGGGCCAGTTAATCATCCTGCGCCTACGGCTGCTCAAAGAACAGCACCAGCAGCGCTGCCAGGCGGTTGCGGAGCTGCTTCAGCAGGGGAAATTGTCTTCGTCGTCGGATTGCACTCAGGAACTCTTGGCCGAGGAGCAGAAAGCGGTGGCCCTCCTGGGACGCTACGAACAAGAGGCCCTGAAATATCTGGGGTGAAAGTATCTCGGTCGGGGTTTGATACCGTGTTAGCGGAAAGCTATATGGCGCTGGCGCTGGAGGAAGCCAGAAAAGCTTTAGCTGCCGGCGAAGTGCCAATAGGCGCGGTGCTGGTCGGGCCGGACGGGGAGCTCTGGGGACGGGGTTATAATCAGCCCATTAAGCTGGCTGATCCCACCGCGCACGCCGAAATTTTGGCCTTGCGGGAGGCCGCGGCCAAAGTCCGAAATTACCGATTGCCCGGCACTACCCTCTATGTTACTATTGAACCATGTCTGATGTGCCTGGGGGCGATAATCCAGGCCCGGGTGCAACGGCTGGTGTTCGGCGCGCCGGATCCGAAAGCCGGGGCTTGCATCTCCCTATACCAGATTCCCGCTGATCCCCGGTTGAATCATCGCCTGGAGGTCCAGGGCGGCGTCCGGGAAGCAGAATGCCGGGCCCTGATGCAGGAATTTTTTCGCGAACGGCGAAAGGAAACTAACTTATAAAGTAGACGAATAAATTTTGGAGGGGTACCGAAGAGGCCGTAACGGGGTCGACTCGAAATCGACTTGGGGGCTAATCACTCCCACGTGGGTTCGAATCCCACCCCCTCCGCCATAATTAGTTTTCTATTTTCTGTTATTGATTATTTGCCGCGTCAAGTCTAAGCCAACAGAAAACCGAAAACAGAAAACCGAAAACAGTTTTTCTAGGAGAGATGCCCGAGAGGCTGAAGGGGCGCGACTGGAAATCGCGTGTACGCCCAAAAGGTGTACCGAGGGTTCGAATCCCTCTCTCTCCGCCACCCATGACCGACAAACAGGGAGGTGCGCCATGACCATGTGGTTATATGACGACTATGGGGAGATGGAGGACTATAAGGCCTTCAAAAAGCAATCCCTGTCCCTGGAATGGGGTTCGCCGCACTGAAAACCATGAAGATATCTCGAAATAGCCCAGCCCGGAACAAAGAATATGAGAGGAGCAGACGTCTTGCCCAGCTGCCTGGAAGATAAACCTGAACAAATGCAAGACTACCAGGATTTCCGGCAACAGGCTCGGGGTGTGGAGCAGGAATACCTCGAACTCCGGAAAGAGTTATGTGGGGCCGAGGCGGCCCGTTATCAGGATGCTGCTGATCGGTCTCTGCAAGCCAAGGTTGACTATTTAAAGAAGCGGCTGAGAGGGTTAGAGCAGCAAGCTCCCTGGCTGGCGGCTGACATGCCGCTAGATATCGCGGTCTGGGGCCACTGATAACTATCGGCAAGGCCCGCTGGAGTGCGGGTCGAGTATTTTTCAAAAAATTATTTTTATTATCAAGAACTTAAAATCAAATAATGTCCTATCTGGTACTGGCCCGCAAGTGGCGTCCACAGACTTTTGATGAGGTAGTGGGGCAGGAGCATGCCACCCAGACTCTGAAAAACGCCATTGCTCAGGGCCGGGTGGCCCACGCCTTCCTGTTCAGCGGCCCGCGGGGAGTAGGCAAAACCTCGGTGGCCCGCATCCTGGCCAAGGCGCTGAATTGCGCGTCCGGGCCGACGCCCACTCCCTGCAACCACTGTCAGTCCTGCCAGGAGATTACTCAGGGCCATAGTCTGGATGTCCTGGAGATCGATGGGGCTTCCAACCGGGGCATCGATGAGATCCGCGAACTTAGGGAAAATATCAAATATCTACCCGCGCAGGGCCGCTATAAGGTCTATATTATTGACGAAGTGCATATGCTCACCAAAGAGGCCTTTAACGCCCTGCTCAAAACCCTGGAGGAGCCGCCGCCGCATGCCCTGTTCGTCATGGCCACTACTGAGCCCCACAAGGTGCCGGTGACTATTTTATCCCGCTGCCAACGCTATGATTTTAAGCGTCTGCCCGCCCCAATGATCCAGGAGCATCTGGGCCATCTGATCGCCCAGGAAGGTTGGCAACTGGAGGCGGAGGGCTTGCAACTCTTAGCCCAAGAGGCCGAGGGCAGCATGCGTGATGCCCTGGGGTTGTTGGACCAGGTGGTGACCTTTGGCGGCCAGCAAGTCAGCGCCGCAGAGGTGGCCCGCATCCTGGGTTTGACCGATCGCCGGATGTTGCTGCAGGCCCTGGCGGCGATCATCCACCGCCAGGGGGCCGAACTGTTGCAATTGGTGGAAGAACTGCACGAACATGGCCTGGATCTAAAACGCTTTTATCAGGATCTGGTGCTTTACAGCCGTCATTTACTGGTCGCCGGGTTGGGCCCCGAGGCCCGGACTTTGGTGGAAGTGGCCGACCCGGAATGGGAGCAACTGCAAGCCTTGGTTCAAGAGCGTCCGCTGTCGCATCTGTTTAATCTGCTTAATGAGCTGCTCCGGGGCAGTGAGGACCTGCGCCGCGCCAGTTTTCCGCGCCTGGCCCTGGAAATTCTGCTACTGCGCCTGGTCCATCTCGAACCCCTAGTACCGATCTCGGAGTGGCTAAAACGTTTGGCCGACCTGGAAGCCCGGCTGGGCCAGGGGGACATCGGGCCTGAACCATTAGCGGTTACACCGGATCGGCCCCAGACGGCGGTTAGTACCCCGGTAACCGAACCGATTATGGTGCTGGAGCCCGAGGTTGAGGAAACTGCCGCCTCCCGTTGGCCGCAATTTATCAAATTTGTGCAGACCCACGCCGGGAATTCGCTGGCCGCAGGGTTAGAGAGCAGTTGCGTGGCCGAGGAAGCGGAACAGCGCCTGCTGGTCAACGTCGGCCCGGCCTGGCAGGCGGTCGAAGAGTCGCATCAGGCCCGCCTGCAAGAGTTGGCCCGAGAGTTTTTTGGCAACCAGTATCAATTAGTCATCCAAGCGCCCACCCCGCCGCCTGCCCCGAAGACGCCTGGCACGCCACGCCCACCGGCCACGATGGCCGAGATCAAACAGCAAGTGTTGGAGATCTTTGGCGGACAATGGATTACCGAAGAGGGGCGGCAGAACGTGCCTAAGGAGGAATCGGTTTGAAAAATATTAATAATCTAATGAAGCAGGCCCAGAAGCTGCAAAGCAAAATGATGGCCATCCAGGATGAGTTAGGGGAGCGGACCGTAACTGCCCAGGCCGGTGGCGGCATGGTGGAAGTAACCGCCAATGGTCGTCAGGAATTGGTGCTGATCCGTATCGACCCGGAAGTGATCAATCCCGATGACGTGGAAATGCTGCAGGACTTGGTGCTGGCCGCGGTGAACGATGTTTTACAGCGCTCCAAGGAAATGGTTAGTGAGGAAATGTCCAAGCTGACCGGCGGCTTCAAAATTCCTGGCCTGATGTGAGCTTAGGGTTCGATGCCAAAAGGAATCTATCCGGCCCCGCTCCAGAAGGTAGTTAATTGTTTAAGTAAGTGGCCGGGGATCGGGGAGAAAACTGCCGCTCGCCTGGCCCTTTATCTCTTACGGGCCTCAACTGCCGAGGTTGCCGAACTTACTGAGTCTATTGCCGCGCTAAAGGATAAAATCCGTCTCTGTTCCCGCTGTTTTGCCTTTGCTGACCAGGAATTATGTCCAATTTGTGCTGATCCTGACCGGTATCAGGGTCAGTTATGTGTGGTTGCCGACCCCGGCGATCTGTTGGCCCTGGAACGGCCCGGGTTTTTTGCGGGAGTTTATCATGTCTTGGGCGGACTAATTTCCCCCTTGGAAGGCGTCGGACCGGAGGATCTTCGGATCGCCGAGCTATTCTCCCGCCTGGAGCCCGAAAACATTAAGGAAGTAGTGCTGGCCCTTAATCCCAGCCTGGAAGGGGAGAGCACCACGGCATATTTGTCAGAACAACTTCGCCAGCAAGGAATAAAGGTGACTCGCATTGCCTATGGCATCCCCATGGGCGGCGATCTGAAGTATTGCGACCAGCAGACCCTCAAGGAGGCCCTGCGCCATCGGGTGGAGGCCTAGCAGAATCGGGGATTAACCCAAAAGCTTGGTATTTATTGAGGGGCACCAAGGTTGTCCAAACATTTCGATTTGCTTAACCTAATAGTGGTAATGGCAGAAAAGTTAGATGGAGCCGTAAATGCCAACAAAATATGATTTGCAACATGTCGAGATTATTTACAAAGCGGAGTTCAGTCCACCGCTTCTGGAAATTGCTTTACCTCAATATCAAGCTCAGTTACTGAATCTCCTCTGTAAGGAATTCGATCTGAAATTCAGAGACTTTGTTTTTAATAATCAGGCAATTAGCTCTGGACTGATATATTTCCGACGTTTTATTAGTCATGCTCCAGAGTTTTTTGATACCTTGATAGGAGCGGACGAACTTAAGACTAGCTATGTAAACCCTGCCACGGAAACCAAGGCATGGGAACTAACGTTGAGGCTCATGGCTGCAGTAAGCAAGTTAGGACAACTAAATTTCAAAACTCAAACTTTAACTTTTAATTTGCACTGCTTAGCGGCAACATCTACTTATGCAGATTTTATTAATGATATCGTAACGTTTAAAAAGAAAGCAGACATTGTTATCTCAAGAGGTGCCACCTTTCTGATCCAACTACCCTGGCCAGGCTGCAATTTAAATATGATTTTTGACCGTTCTATGATAGTTGAAAATGGACTTTTTATGCAAATTCACGCTAACTTTGGTGAATCGGTGCAAGAATATCAAACTTTATTTGCCGATACCGTCTCTATACTGAAGGAAGACATTGAACCCATTTTTAATATCCAGTTGATATACAAGGAAATGTAACAATGGAAATTCAAACCGGTATTGGACAACCCCGGACTTCAAGAAATATTGGGCAATTGGTATGTGGAATAACTGCTGGTTTCCCGGATCAGATAGAATATGGGACAATATCAGATGTTCAAGGACGATATTACGATAAGGTTTATAAACAGGGGCCCGGTACGTGTGCTGAATGCTATGGTAGCAGCATAACTCTCTGCGGCAGCGACTCTGTCATGTGGACTATTAAGTTCAAGTATCCTGATACACTAGAGCGCTTTAAATTTCCTATACGAAATAAGGAAGAAGGCGCAACAGAGATAACAGATTCTGGGATTATAAAGATAAAAATTGGGGCATTGTTGATATAACCAGCTTATTGATCATGAAGAAATGTCATTGTCAATATGCCCTTGCCTTCGATCAACATTTTCGGGAAGCTGCTGAACAGTTTGAACATCCCTTCAAGGTTCTGGAGCTTTAAATTAAGGTTTAGCAATAAATCTTTAAGGAGGCCCTGTGCCATCGGGTGGAGACTTAAGCCCAGATGCTGATCGATCGGCGCTATATCCATAATTTTGACTGGTTCCTGCTGAGCCTGGTGCTGATCATTGTTTCCGTGGGCATTCTTAATCTTTACAGCGCCGGACTGAGTCAAGCCGTCAAACAAGACACGCCGTTATATATCAAGCAACTTTACTGGCTGGGGATCGGTTTCGGGCTGATGTTGGCGACCTTGCTGTTTGATTACCGCTACCTGGAGAAAGCCGCCTATCCGATCTTTTGGTTCACCGTGGCCTTGTTGGTGGCCGTGCTGGTAGTGGGCAAAGTAGTCTCCGGCTCCCAGCGCTGGCTACCCCTGGGGCCGTTATCTTTTCAACCCTCGGAACTGACCAAGTTGGCCATTATCCTGGCTCTGGCGCGCCACTTTTCCCCGCGCGAGGAATTGACCCACCTGGGTATTCGAGAATTGTTGTTTCCTTTTCTGCTCGCCGCGGTTCCTTTCTGTCTGGTAGCCAAACAACCGGATCTGGGCACCGCGTTGTTAATCGCCCTGATCGCCGCCGCGATGGTTTTGTTTGTCGGGGTGCGCTGGCAGGCCCTGATAGTGTTGGCCAGTAGCTTATTATTATTGTCCCCGATCCTTTGGCACTTTCTTAAGGATTATCAGAAACAGCGTATTCTTACCTACTTGAATCCCGAAGGTGACCCGTTGGGCGCGGGCTATCACATTATCCAGTCTAAAATTGCGGTAGGTTCTGGCCTGTTATGGGGGAAGGGTTTCCTGGCCGGGACCCAGAGCAAGCTTAATTTTTTACCGGAACAGCACACCGACTTTGTATTTTCAGTCTTTGCGGAAGAATGGGGCTTTGCTGGTTCGATAGTTATACTCCTGCTTTATACCCTGTTGATTCTCTGGGGACTCCAGATTTCCCGATCTTGTAAAGAGCGCTTCGGCAATCTGCTCGCCGTGGGCATCGTCGCCATGATCTTCTGGCAAATATTTATTAATATCTCTATGGTAACCGGAATGTTGCCGGTAGTCGGCATTACCCTGCCTTTGTTTAGCTATGGCGGGTCATCGTTAATTTCCACTCTGATGGGCATCGGCTTACTCCTTAATATCCGTATGCGCCACCAGCCGGCCGGGTCAATTTGAGATTTTGCAAAAAATCCTTTGACAGGAGAAGCAAAATAGGGTAAAAATGCTAATTAACTTTGCGGAAAAGTTCACATAGTCTGATTTATTTGTTTTAACAAAAACTTATATGAGGTGGCCAGAGAGATGATTGAGCTTAATTGGACACTGTACGTACAAATCGTCAACTTCTTGCTCCTGGTCTTTGTCTTGAATCAAGTGTTGTTCCGGCCGATCCGAGGGGCACTCAGAGACCGCCAGGCCCGGATTATGGGTTTTGAGGGCGACATTGCCAGCCTCACCGAGAATCACCAACAGGTGGAGGGGACTATCCAGGCCGAGCTCACTACGGCCCGCAAGAGTGGCATCGAAAAGCGGGAGATGATCAAGAAGGAAGGCAGTGATGCAGAAAGTTCCTTGCTGGAGCGGGTCAAGAAAGAAGCTGATGCGGAATGGGAGCACATGGAGAAAAAGATCAAAGAGGACATGGCCAAGGCCCGAGAGGCCCTGAAGCCACAGGCCCAATCCTTTGCCCTGGAGCTGGCTGCCAAAATCTTGGGGAGGGCGATGGCATGAGCACAGGCACGGAAAGAAACATGGGATCAGGAATTGGGGCGCTACTGGCGTTAGTGGGCACGGTCCTAATGGTTGGAGTGGCTGGGGCCACTGAGGCTGGCCACGGCGGCGGTGAACACGACGCGACCAGACTGAATGATCTGATCTGGCGGAGCGTAAACTTTGTGGTATTTGCCGGAGTTTTAATTAAACTGGCAACCAAGCCCATAAAGGAGTTCTTCGCCAGCCGCAAGCAGCAGATCGCTCAGAACCTGGAGGAGCTGGAAAGCCAGAAAGCCGCGGCCGAAAAGGCCCTGGCCGAAGCCCAGGCGAAATTGGCCGCGGTAGCCGAAGAGCGGGAAAAGATCATTCAACTCTTTATCTCTGAAGGCGAGGCCGAGAAGGCCAAGATCATCGCGCGGGCCGAACAGGCGGCAGCTCGTATCAAAGAAATGGCAGCCCTCACCATTGAGGGGGAAACCAAAAAAGCCGCGGCTCAATTAAAACGGGAGCTGGTGGAAACGGCCGCCCAGCTTTCCGAGGGTCTGATCAAAGAGCACATAACGGCCGATGACCAACAGCGGTTGGTTGATGACTACTTGACAAAGGTGGTGGAAGCCCATTGATTAATCTTATTATTGCCCGACGTTATGCCAAGGCTTTGCTGACCATCGGCAAAGAGGATGGCCGGTATAAGGAATATGGGGAGGAGCTTAACGCCTTTGCTCAATTGCTGGAACGGGAGCCAGATCTGAAAAATGCTATTGTTAATCCCATTTACAGCAAAGACGATCGCCGCGGTGTGTTATTGCGCGTTACCGAGCTCATTAAGCTTTCCCCTATGGTGTCAAACTTTGTTAAACTCTTGTTCGACAAGCGACGTATTGATGCCATTCTGGGAATTTCCCAAGTTTACCAACAATTAGTCGATCAGTTGGAGAACATCAGCCGCGCCCAGGTAAAGATTGCGGTGCCTCTAGAAGAAGCTACTTTATCCCGCATCCGTGAGACCCTAGAAAAGATTACTGGCAACACGGTGGTCATGGAAGTGGAAGAGGAACCGGCGATTATCGGGGGGATTATAGCCCGGGCCGGAGACTTGATCTTGGACGGCAGTGTTCGTACCCAACTTCAAAGTTTAACCGAATCTTTGAAAAGGAGTGAGGTTTTTTAAATGGAAATCAGAGCCGAAGAAATCAGTCAGATCATCCGGACCCAGATCAAGGAGTACGAGACTAAGGTTGAGGTGGCCGAGACCGGGACGGTGCTCTCAGTCGGTGATGGGATCGCCCGGGTGCATGGCGTGGAAAAATGCATGGCCATGGAATTATTGGAATTCCCCGGCGGGATCTACGGCATTGCCCTGAACCTGGAAGAAGACAATGTCGGCTGCGCCATCCTGGGTGAAGACATTCATATCAAGGAAGGCGACATTGTTAAACGGACGGGCCGTATCGCCGAGGTCCCGGTAGGAGATGCCGTTATCGGCCGGGTGCTCGACCCGGTCGGCAACCCGATTGACGGCAAAGGCCCCATTGAAGCCAAAGAGTTCCGCCGCATCGAATTAAAGGCCCCCGGGGTTATTGACCGGCAACCGGTGAATGAGCCGATGTACACTGGCTACAAGGCCATTGATTCCATGACCCCGATCGGCCGGGGCCAGCGGGAACTGATCATTGGCGACCGCCAGATCGGCAAAACCGCGCTGTGTGTCGATTCGATCATTAACCAGTTAGATTCCGGCGTGATTTGCATCTATGTGGCCATCGGTCAGAAGAAATCCACCGTAGCCCAGGTAGTGGACGCCTTGGAACGGCACGGCGCCATGAAGCATACCATTGTGATCTCGGCCACCGCCAGTGAGCCGGCGCCCTTGCAGTATGTGGCCGCCTATTCCGGCTGCACCATGGGCGAATATTACCGCGACACCAACCGGCACGCCCTGATCATTTATGATGACCTGTCCAAACAGGCCGCGGCCTATCGGCAGATTTCGCTGCTTCTGCGGCGTCCGCCGGGACGTGAAGCTTATCCGGGCGATATCTTTTACAACCACTCCCGACTCCTGGAGCGGGCAGCTAAATTGAATGATAGCTTGGGCGGGGGGTCTCTGACGGCACTGCCCATTATCGAAACCCAGGCCGGTGACGTGTCGGCCTATATTCCGACCAACGTGATCTCCATTACAGATGGTCAGGTCTACCTGGAACCGGGTCTGTTCTTTGCTGGGGTGCGGCCGGCGATCAACGTCGGATTGTCGGTTTCCCGAGTCGGCGGCGCCGCCCAAGTTAAGGCCATGAAGCAGGTTGCCGGGTCATTGCGGCTCGATCTGGCCCAGTATCGGGAACTGGCGGCTTTTGCCCAGTTCGGTTCGGAATTGGATAAAGCCACTCAGGCGCAGCTGAACCGGGGCATCCGTTTGGTGGAAATTCTCAAACAGCCCCAGTACCAGCCTTTACCCATGGAAAAAGAGATTACCATCATTTATGCTGGGACCCGGGGCTTTTTGGACGAGTGGCCGGTAGAAGTGCTGGCCGACTACGAATCGCAACTCTACGATTTTATCAGCGCCAAATATCCTGAGATCTTTACCGAGATCAAAGAGAAAAAAGAGATCGGCCCTGATCTTGATAATAAGATGAAAGCTGCCTTGGGAGAATTCAAAACCGTATTTCAAGCCAGCCAGGCCGCCTGATGACCGGGGCCACCGGCAATCAAGGAGGGTAATCAAAGGCAATGGCAACCTTACGTGATATCAAGCGAAAAATCGGTGCGGTCCATAAGACTCAGCAGATCACCAAGGCGATGAATATGGTGGCGGCGGCTAAGCTGCGTGGCGCTCAAGGGCGGATGGAACAATTCCGCCCCTATGCCACGGCATTTTCCCAAATGTTAAGCAGCATTGCTGGTCGGGTAGAACCGGAAGCGCATCCTTTCTTTATCCAGGCCCCATTGGTAGAAAAGATCGAGCTGGTGTTGCTGACCGCTGACCGGGGTTTATGTGGCAGTTTTAATATGAACCTGATTAATACTGCCGATAAATTTATCAAGCAAAAACAAGCCGACGGCCTGGAAGTCTCGCTCACCTGTGTAGGACGCAAAGGCCGAGACTTTTTCCGTCGTCGGAAGGCCAATATCCGCACCGGTTATGTGGATATGTGGAACAGATATGATTTCAACGACGCCATCGCCGTGGCCCGTGAGGCAGTAGCGCCTTTTACCAACGGCGAGGTGCAGGAAGTCTATCTGATCTACTCGGAATTCGTGAATATGGCCATCCAGCGACCGAGGCTGGTACAACTGTTGCCCGTTAGCCCGGCGGTGGCAGAGGAAGAAGGTCCTACTCAGGAATACCTCTGTGAACCCCCGGAAGCGCAGTTTCTGGACTATCTCTTGCCCCGATATATCAATGTCATGGTATATCATGGGTTTTTGGAGAATTCCACCAGCGAACATGCCGCCCGGATGACCGCCATGGATAATGCCACCAGTAACTGCAAAGAGATGGTTCAGCAACTTACCCTGGTAATGAATAAAGCCCGTCAAGCGGCTATTACCAAGGAGTTAATGGATATTATCGGCGGGGCCGAAGCCCTCAAAGGCTAGCCCGAAAATTTAGGAGGACCTGGAAACTATGAATATTGGAAATATAGCCCGCGTCATTGGCCCAGTTGTCGACGTGGAATTTGAGGAAGGCAAACTTCCCGAAATTCTTAACGGCTTGCTTATTACCAATCCAGCTATTGACGATACTGAAGATAACCTGGTAGTCGAGGTGGCGCAACACCTGGGTAATAATATGGTGCGCACCATCGCCATGGATACTACCGACGGTTTGGTGCGGGGTATGCCGGTAAAAGATACCGGCCAGCCCATCTCCGTACCCGTCGGCTACGAGGCCTTGGGTCGCGTCCTGAACGTGGTTGGGAAACCCGTGGACGGCCTGGGACCGGTTGATGCGAAAGTTTTATACCCCATCCATCGTTCGGCCCCGTCTTTTGTCGATCAGGACACTTCCGTCAAGGTGCTGGAAACCGGCGTCAAGGTTATGGACCTGCTGGTGCCCTTTCCCCGCGGCGGTAAGATGGGTATGTTCGGCGGCGCCGGGGTCGGCAAAACCGTCATCATGATGGAGATGATCCATAACATCGCCATGCATCATGGTGGTATTTCAGTGTTTGCCGGAGTCGGCGAGCGCACCCGGGAAGGTAACGACCTTTATCTGGAAATGAAACAATCCGGGGTTTTGGCGAAAGCGGCCTTGATTTATGGCCAGATGACCGAACCACCGGGAGCCCGGGCCCGGGTGGGCTTAACCGGATTAACCGCGGCCGAGTACTTCCGGGAAGTCGAAGGCCAGGACGTGCTCTTGTTCATCGATAACATCTTCCGTTTTACCCAGGCCGGTTCTGAAGTTTCGGCGCTTCTGGGCCGTATGCCGTCCGCCGTGGGTTATCAGCCCACCCTGGGTACCGACCTGGGTGAATTGCAGGAACGGATTACCTCTACCAAGAAGGGTTCCATTACTTCGGTGCAGTGTGTTTACGTGCCCGCCGACGACCTGACCGACCCGGCCCCGGCCACTACCTTTGCGCACTTGGACGGCACCGTGGTGCTCTCCCGGCAGATCGCCGAGCTGGGCATCTATCCCGCGGTGGACCCGCTTGATTCCACTTCCCGCATCTTAGACCCAATGGTCTTGGGTGAGGAGCATTACAGCGTGGCCCGGAACGTGCAGATGACTTTGCAGAAGTATAAAGATCTGCAAGACATCATCGCCATCCTGGGTATTGATGAACTCTCCGACGAGGATAAAGTTACCGTGGCGCGGGCCCGCAAGATTCAACGCTTCTTGTCCCAGCCGTTCTTCGTGGCCGCGGAATTTACCGGCACGGAAGGGAAATTCGTCTCCGTGCCCGATACCATCCGGGGCTTCAAGGAAATTCTGGAAGGTAAACATGATGATCTCCCCGAGCAGGCCTTCTATATGGTCGGGGGCATCGACGAGGTCGTAGCTAAAGCCGAGCGTCTGGCGGCCATGGGCTAAGCCCTTTCAGGGAAAGGGGGAATCATGGCAGAAAAGAATTTATTACTGGAGGTCATTACTCCAGAGCGCAAGGTGGTCTCCGAGGAGGTTGACATCGTTGTGGCTCCAGGAGTGGAAGGCCAATTCGGGGTGCTGGTAAACCATATCCCCTTCCTCTCGGCCCTGGACACGGGCGAGATGTATTATCGGAAGGGCGGTCAGGTCCAGTACCTGTTTGTCAGCGGCGGCTTTGCCGAGGTTACCGGCCAGAAAGTCACAGTTTTGGCCGATTCCGCCGAACGGGGCCATGAAATTGACGTCGAGCGGGCCCGTCGGGCTCGGGAACGGGCCGAACGCCGCCTGGCCATGGGCCGGACCGCGGAAATTGACTGGGCCCGGGCCGAGGCTGCCTTGCGCCGTTCTATTACCCGTATGAAGGTCGCTGGCCGCTAAAATTTTATATTGACAACCTTACCTAAAAAAGGCAAGTCTAGAAAGGCTTGCCTTTTTATTTCATAAATTACTTGAGGACGCCATGAAGGTGACCTATGACCCCGAAGTGGATGTATTACGCATCCTGTTTAGCAACGCCCCTATCGAGGAAAGTGATGCAGTAGATTATGCCGAGATGGGTTGATTAAGCTTCTAAGATTAGATCAGTCTTAAAGATATATTCAAGAGTCGAATCAATGAATACAGAAATGTCAAAACTGGTGGCCATTGTCCTGGCCGCGGGCAAGGGCACCCGGATGAAGTCGCAGCTCGCCAAGGTGCTGCACCCGATCATGGGCCGCCCCATGCTGGCCTATCCGTTGGAAACCTTAAAGAATCTGGGAATCAAGGAGATTATCGCCGTAGTCGGCTATCAGGCCGAGGCCGTGAAAGCGGTATTTTCCTCCTTTCCGGTCACTTTTGTCACCCAAGAACCGCAGTTAGGCACCGGCCACGCGGTCCAGGTGGCCTGCCAGGCCCTGAACCGCAATCAAGGGTCGGTGCTGGTGGTCTGCGGCGATGTGCCACTGTTGCCCGAAGTCTACCTGGAGGCCCTCTACCGCCAGCATCAGCAAACCGGCGCCGCGGCTGCCGTGCTTACCGTCGAACTGTCGGATCCCGGCAGCTATGGCCGTCTGGTCAAAGATGTGCAGGGAAATATTCTCAAAATTGTCGAAGCCCGGGATGCCACTCCGGAGCAATTATCAATCCGAGAAATCAATACCGGCATTTACTGCTTTCAAATCCCGTTTTTACTCAATGCCTTAGAAAATCTGCGCCCAGACAACGACCAGCAGGAGCTTTACCTCACCGATGTCATTGCCCAGGCTCAGGCCCAAAATTTGCGGGTCTCTAGCCTTAAGGCCCCGGAGGCCATTAGTTTCCAGGGGATCAATACCCGGGTGGACCTGGCGATCGTCAGTCGTCGGGTGCGGCAGCAAATCAACGAACGCCAGATGCTGGCTGGAGTTACCCTGATCGACCCGGAGACCACGTATATTGAGGCCGACGTCCAGATTGGCCCGGATACGGTAATCTATCCGAATTGCTATCTCATGGGTAATACGCGCCTTGGCTCGGGATGTTGTTTGGAACCCAATGTCAAAATTGCCGATAGTACTTTGGGGGCCCGGGTGACCATTAAAATGAATACGGTGATTACCGAGAGTATTATTGCCGACGAGGTGCAGATCGGACCGTTTGCGCATCTTCGACCTTTGAGCGAGATCCGGGAAAAGGCCCGGATCGGTAATTTTGTGGAAGTGAAAAAATCCCTGCTTCATCCTGGGGTAAAAGCGGGCCATCTCAGCTATCTGGGCGATGCCGAAATCGGCCCACAGGTGAATATCGGCGCCGGGACCATCACCTGTAATTACGACGGTCAGAAAAAGCACCGGACCAATATCGAAACCGGGGTGTTTATCGGCAGTAACAGTGCCCTGGTAGCGCCGGTACGGATAGGGGAGGGGGCATATGTGGGCGCTGGGTCGACAATTACCGCGGACGTGCCTCCCGGCAAACTGGCCATTGCACGAGGACGCCAGGTCATCAAAGAAATTAAACCTAAATAAGGGTTCACGCCAAGACGCTAAGTTCGCCAAGAGTTAGTGCTATAACTTGGCGGCCTTAGCCGTCGTGGTGTGATAATTTTTATAGCAAATATTAAGTTAGAGGAATATATGTGCGGTATTGTTGGCTATTTGGGGGCGCAGCAGGCCATGCCCCTGTTGTTGGAGGGCCTGAAACGTCTGGAATATCGGGGCTATGATTCGGCCGGCATGGCAGTGATCGGCGGCAGTGGCCTGGAAATCCGGCGCAGTCTGGGCAAATTAAAAGAGCTGGAGAAAGTGCTGCAGGAGTCGCCGCTGGTCGGCACCATGGGTATCGGCCACACCCGCTGGGCCACCCACGGCCGGCCCTCCGAGACCAACGCCCACCCCCACCAGGTCGGGCACATTGCGGTGGTGCACAACGGCATTATTGAAAATTACCTGGAGCTGAAACAGGCCCTGATTCAGGAAGGGCATAGTTTTTCTTCGGAAACCGACACCGAGATTGTGGCGCAGTTAATCTATAAATATAGCTCCCAGGGCGCGGATTTTGCCCAGTCGGTGCGGCTGGCGCTGAAGGATATCCGCGGTTCTTTTGCCCTGGTGGTGCTCAATGCGCAGGAGCCGCGCACCCTGATTGCGGCCCGCAAAGAAAGTCCGCTCATCCTGGGACTGGCGAACGGCGAATATTTTGTGGCCTCGGATATCCCGGCCATCCTGCACCATACCCGTCAGGTGATCTTTCTGGAAGATGATGATCTGGTCATCCTGAAAGACGGAGAATTTTTCCTGGAAGGCCCGGACTGCCAACCGGTGACGCGGCCGGTGACCACCATCACCTGGAGCCCGGCCATGGCCGAGAAGGCGGGCTACAAGCATTTTATGCAAAAAGAGATCTTTGAACAGCCACGGGCCTTGATCGACACCTTCCGTACCCGCATCGACCCGGATCGGGGGGATATTTTTCTGGAAGAGTTTAAACTGCCTGATTCAGAGCTGCATAACCTAAAGAAAATCACCCTGGTGGCCTGCGGCACTTCTTTTCACGCTGCGCTGGTGGGCAAATTCCTGTTGGAGGATCTGTGCCGCCTGCCGGTGGAGGTGGACCTGGGTTCGGAATTTCGCTATCGTAATCCCTTTGTGGATGCGAGTACGCTATTGATTCCCATCTCGCAATCGGGCGAAACCGCCGATACCCTGGCCGGGTTGCGGGAAGGCAAGGCCAAGGGCGCCCATGCCCTGGCCATCTGTAATGCGGTGGGGTCATCGATTGCCCGGGACTCCGAGAACGTCTTTTATACCCATGCCGGTCCGGAGATCGGCGTGGCCTCCACCAAGGCCTTTACTACCCAACTGGTGGCCCTGTTCCTGATTGCCCTGTACCTGGCCCGGCGCCTGGGACGGCAGACCGCGGCTCAGGTCCGGGAGCAATTGAGCAATTTGCTGAAATTGCCGACCCTGGTGCAGGAGGTGCTGGATTACGATCAGGAGTTGCGGGAGATTGGCCGCCGCTATGTCCAGGCCCATAATTTCCTCTATCTGGGCCGGGGCATTCATTATCCCATTGCCCTGGAAGGGGCGCTCAAGCTCAAGGAAATCTCCTACATCCATGCTGAAGGCTATCCGGCCGGTGAGATGAAACATGGCCCCATTGCCCTGATTGATGAATATCTGCCGGTCGTAGTACTGGCCACGAGGGGGCCGGTCTTTGATAAGATGATGGCCAATGTTGAGGAAGTCATCGCCCGCCGCGGCCGGGTGATTGCTTTAAGCGAAGCCGACAATTACCCGGTATATGAGAAGGTGGAGACTCTAATCCCGGTGCCGGAGACGCCGCTGGCGCTGTCCCCCATCCTCTTGGTAGTGCCGCTGCAACTGTTGGCTTACCATATTGCCGATCTCAGGGGCACCGATGTCGATCAGCCCCGTAACCTGGCCAAAAGTGTCACCGTGGAATAGGCGGCTCTGGAAAAATAAACCCGGGGGAGCAGATCTAGCTAGCTTCCCCGGGGTTTGAAAGTTTTGGCGGTATGGAGTAGCGCCTTTATTGGCGCTTGATATTTTCCCGAATAAAATTAACAATATCGGTGGTTTTGGTGCCCGGCCCAAAGACCTCGGCAATGCCTGCGGCCTTGAGGGGCGGGATGTCCTCATCGGGAATAATGCCCCCGCCCAGCACCAAGATATCGTCGATACCCTTGCTTTTCAGGATTTCGCTGACGCGGGGGAATAGATAGTCATGGGCACCGGACAGGCAGCTCATGGCGATGACGTCGGCATCCTCCTGGATGGCGGCGCTGACAATCTGCTCCGGGGTCTGGCGCAGACCCGTATATATGACTTCCATCCCGGCATCCCGCAGGGCCGCACAGATTACCTTGATGCCCCGGTCATGGCCGTCCAGGCCCGGCTTGGTGGTCAGCACCCGGATCTTTTTCTCTACCGGCATGATGTTCTCCTTATTCTTTAGAATTTCATATGGCCATGCTTGTTAAAATATGACTGACTGTAGGGGCGTGATGAATCACGCCTCTACAAGAAATATCCAGTTGATGGCAATTTGGTCTTATTGGCCTCAGACAATCGGCGCGGCCTCATATTCACCAAATACCTCGCGCAGCACGTCGCAGATTTCTCCCAAGGTGGCTAAGGATTTAACCGCCTGCAGGATGGGCGGCATCAGATTGGCCTCGGTCTGGGCCGCGTGCTTGACCTCCGCCAAAGCCTGGGTGACCGCGGCGGCATCGCGCTGCGATTTTAAATCTTGCAACCGGGCGATCTGTTTGTCCCGCACCGCCGGATCCACCCGCAGCAGCTCCTTGGGCCGCTCCTCTTCGACCTGGAACTTGTTCAGACCGACGATAATCCGTTCCCCGGATTCGATTTCCTTCTGATAGCGGTAGGCGCTTTCCTGAATCTCCTTTTGGATATAGCCTTTCTCAATGGCCGCCACCGGCCCGCCCAGCTTTTCGATGGTGTCGATGTATTCCTGGGCCTTGGCCTCGATCTCGTCGGTGAGTTTCTCGACATAATAGGAACCGGCCAGCGGGTCCACGGTGTCGGTGACGCCGGTCTCATAGGCGATGAGCTGCTGGGTCCGCAACGCCACCTGCACGGCCACCTCCGAGGGCAGGGCCAGGGCCTCATCCATGGAGTTGGTATGCAACGACTGGGTGCCACCCAGAACCGCACTCATGGCCTGGAAGGCGACCCGGACAATATTATTCAAGGGCTGCTGCGCGGTCAGGGTGCAACCCGCGGTCTGAGTGTGGAAGCGCAGCATCAAGGAGCGCGGATCTTTGGCTCCGAAGCGTTCTTTCATGGTCCGGGCCCAGAGCCGCCGGGCCGCCCGGAATTTAGCGGCTTCCTCAAAGAAATCGTTATGCGAATTAAAGAAAAAGGACAAGCGGGGGCCGAAGGTATCGACCGCCAGACCGGCCTTGATGGCGGCCTCGACATAGGCAAAGCCGTTGGCCAGGGTAAAGGCGACTTCCTGCACCGCGGTCGACCCGGCCTCGCGGATATGATAGCCGCTGATGCTGATGCTGTTCCATTGGGGCACTTCCTGGGAACAGTAGGCAAAAATATCAGTGATAATCCGCATCGACGGCCGGGGCGGGAAGATATAAGTCCCCCTGGAGGGATATTCCTTTAAGATGTCATTCTGAATGGTGCCCCGCAGTTGCCCGAAGGCGATGCCCTGTCTTTCGGCCAGGGCCAGGTACATGGCCATGACAATGGCGGCCGGGGAGTTGATGGTCATCGAGGTGCTGACCTTGTCCAACGGGATACCTTTGAACAAATTTTCCATATCCCAGAGGGAATCGATGGCCACCCCGACCTTGCCGACCTCGCCCTGGGCCAGTTCGTGGTCCGAGTCAAAGCCGATCTGGGTGGGCAGATCAAAGGCTACCGACAGGCCGGTCTGCCCCGCTTTTAATAGGTAATGGTAGCGTTCGTTGGTTTCCTCGGCGGAGCCAAACCCGGCGTACTGGCGCATGGTCCAGAAGCGGCCCCGATAGGCGGTAGGCTGCACCGCCCGGGTATAAGGATATTGACCGGGAAAGCCCAACTTGTCCAGATAGTCAAAATCCTCCATTTCCAAGGGCGTATAGGCCCGCTCAATCGGAATGCCCGAGGTATTGACAAACTCGGATTTGCGCTCCGGCATCTTTTTCAGAGTCTTGTCCACCGCCTCCTGGTATTTCTCCCGGGCGGCGCGCAGCTGCTCCAATTTCTGTTTATCAAACATCAGTTCTCCTCCCTCTCCCGGATGAGTGGCGCGCTCATCCTGACAGATTATATGTGAGTTTCGAGTTTTGTATTTCCAGAAAAAACCTCCTTAAATTTGGATCCATGGTATCCTGTGGGCTAACTTACCATTTTTGGGTAATATCGATCGATTTGAAAATTCAAGATCCGCAGGTCGATATTCGTTCCATCAACCTCAGATTTTCCCGTTTAACTTTCCACGACATTCTTGAACACCTGCATGTAGAAGTACTCGCCTATCTGTACTGTGCCCAGGGAGGCCAAAGGTAGTGCTTGTTGCAACTCTTCCGGAGAGAACCTGATATCCAGAGGCGGACCGAAGGGGGTGGGGCGTTTTTCTATTTCGATAATGGCCAGCTTGCCGCCGGGCTTGAGCAATCGTTTAACCTCGTCCCGGAAGCCCCGGACTTGTTCAGGAGAAAAGCCATGCAATACGGTCGAAACGTAGATGAAATCAATAGACAATTCCTCCAAGTCGGTTGTCGTACTAATATCTCCGACCAGCGCTTCAACATTCGTTCCAATCGTTTCATTCCGAAGTGCAGCTATGGCTTCTTCATCCGGGTCCAGAGCGTATACTTTGCCGGTGCTTCCCACTGCTTCTGAGAAAAGTTTGGACATGTAGCCATTGCCACAACCGGCGTCCAGCATTATCTGTCCAGGGCGAATTCCCAACTCTTTCATGATTATGGTCTTGTCCAAGAATCTCTCCGATGATTTTCCTCTATGGTGGTGTTCCCTGGTAGGCCTTTTTGCAAAATCCATGTGCTTGCTTCCCTCAAGTCTTGGTAATCATCGTCTGATAGGCATTGCCTACCATAATTAGAGCATTATTAGGATGATGAATGAATTTATGGTGAGCAATGGTTACCCTTAAATCAAAACCACCAACTAAAAACTCGAAACTCCAAACTCAAAACTCAGCCTCCCCACATGGCCCAAAGGAGGCCAGCAGTCAGGGTGGCGGCGATCAGGCCCCCCAGATTGGAGGCCAGGGCATGGATATACAAGTAATTTCGAGGATCTTCCTGACGGCTGACCAGATGCACCATCTGCGCCGCATCTGGCACTGAGCCCACCGCCGCGGCCCCGACCAAGGGATTGATCTTTTGCGTGAAAATTAGATTAGCCAGTTTGACGGCGACGATGCCCATGACGGTAACCAGCACCAAGGCCACCGCGGCAAGCCCGATCATTTTTAAAAAATTAATGGATAGCAACAGGCCAGCCTGACAACGAGTCCCCAGATCAAGGCCGAAGAGGACGATGACCACATCCAGCATGCCCACCGAGATAGTACGGGCCAGACGATCGCTGACGCCGGATTCTTTGATAATATTGCCCAGGAAAAACATACCGGTCAGCAGTATGGCGCGCGGCACCAACAGTGCGGTAATCAGCAGGCCGCCCAGAGCAAAGCCCAGGCTCTCACTCTTGGTCACCTTACGCATGGGCGGCATATAGAGCATCCGTTCCGCGGAAGTGGTCAGCAGCCGCATTAGCGAGGGTTGAATCAGGGGCAAAAATCCGATAGCCAGAAAAGCCAGCAATCCTAAAGGGCCGACCAGTTCCGGGGCCAGGCAGGAGGCTAAGAAGACGGTGCTGATGGCTTCGCCGCCGCCGATCATGCTGATAGCCCCGGCTTCCTGGGGGTGGAGGCCGAACCCCCAGGCCAACAGGATGGTCAGAAAAATGCCGGCCGGAGCGACCAGGGCTAGCAATAACTGACGGGGATGGGCAATGACACTGCTCAAATCCGCGTTGGCTCCCCAGCCTAAGAGGATCAGGGCCGGATAAAGCCCGTTATCTAGCCCGGCGTCGAGAATGACCAGAAAGGGCTTGAGGTGAGCTATCAAGGAGGGATCCGGCAGGTTGGCCAGGATCAATCCGGCGGTCAGAGGCAGTAAAAATGGCGGGCGCAGGCGTTTGGCAATGGCCAGATAAAATAGCCCTAAGGCTAATAAGGTTATAACGAAGACGGCCACCAGTGGAAAGCTCTGGGTTGCTGCTCCTGCTACCCCGGCCTGGGCCGCCACTTTCAGGCCTCCGCCACCACGACCAGAACTTCGCCGACCGAGACGCTGGAGCCTTTAGCTACCCGGACCTCGGTTACCGTTCCCGATACCGTGGTGCGCAGATCATTTTCCATCTTCATGGCTTCCAGCTTGGCTACGGTGTCGCCACTTTGGACCTGATCCCCGACCTGGACCAGCAACTCCAAGATCATCCCCGGCATGGGCGCGACCACGGCCCCCAGCCCGACCGGTTCCGCCAGACCTACCGGCTTTTCGGGCGGTGGGGGTGACGGGGCTGCGGGGGTTGGCATCGGTTTGGGGGGAAAGTCGATAGTCAACTTCATATAGCACGCCATTGACTTTAACGCGGGCCTGATCACCTGTTACTTCCAGGATCTCAATGTCATATTCTTCTATACCGATGGTTATCTGAAAATGGCGCACGGGATTACCTCTTTCTGACCGCGAGGCGAGCGTTCATGGCCTGCCAGCGTCCGGCCAGTGCCCAGGGGGAGGTTGGTCTGGAACCCGATGGGCGGTCCAGCTTCAGGCCTGGCGTGGTTTCTAGATACAACGAGAGAGCCAGTCCGATGGCGGCAACCATTCTGGGATCGACATGTTCGGACTGGCCTTGTTGATCCCGGGCCACGGCGCGAGGAGGTGCTTGGACGCCTTCCGGTTTAACTGGCAACAGCCTGGGAGATAAAGATTCAGGCTGTTCCGGGGATTTCATCGGAGAGACCGCTCTTTCCCCCCAGTTCAGCAGGGTAGGGAGCAAATAGAGAAATAGGGCCAGCAGACCGCCAACCAGCAATAATACTGCTAGCCCACAAACTAAGGCCCCGATGACTTCCCCAAAATACATCACGGCACCGCCCTGGTGCAATTTAAATGGTTAACTGTATGAGTAATTAGGCTTTATTGTCAAGGTCAATCGTGTCCTGGCCCCCAATAGGTATTTAAAATTTAGGCTTAACCGGACTAGACTCCCGGGAATTAGCCTCAAGTTGACCATCCCGCTCCATCTTGGCCAGCGCTTCGAAGCGAATATCCAGGCCCAGCACTCCCTGGATTTCATCTTCCTCATTACGGATGGGCGCACTGACGGTAATACATAGGGCCTTAGTGAAGAAAGATGTATAGAAATCAGACACATATACTTTGCCAGATTTTAACGGTTCGATGAACCAGGACCGATCCGAAAGATCAGCATCCAGTTTCATGGTCTCGTATTTGGCCCGATCGACAATATGGGTAATATTCCGGGTGATCTTCTTACCTTCCAGATTAGTGACATACATGAACTGAATGAACGGGTTGGCATTCAGCACCTCTTGCATGACGGGTTCCATGGTCTCCGGAACCATGGTGCGGATTTCCTCCCGTTCGGCCAGGTCTTCGGCCAGATGCGCCGCCACTTCGCGGGCCTTTTGCTTTAAGAGATCGAACTCGGAGACAAATAATTCGGGCAGATGTTTGCGGGCTAAAGTTTCCATCTCGTTATTAGAGATAGAGGTCACCCGCCCTTCGTTATACATCTCGGTAATGCGATTTGAGATCTTAATAACCCCAGGATGACGTTTGTCGATAGCCTGTTCGCCGGTCAGCCCTAAACGAGCATTGAGCCAATGAGCAATCCCGGCTCTGCCGGTTTTGTCAGTGATGGTAATGGTAATGGGCCGCTTCAGGATCTTCTCGGTATCAAAGACATTGTAGATTTCCTGATTTTTCATCAGGCCATCGGCGTGAATGCCAGCGCTGGTGGCATTGAAATCCTTGCCCACGAAGGGGTAGTTAGGAGGAATCTGATAATGTAATTCCTTTTCAAAATAGCGCCCGATATCGGTAATCACCGTGGTATCTATGCCTCGGGTATCACCATGCAGGGCGATATATTCAATGATTAAGGCCTCGATCGGGGTGTTGCCGGTGCGCTCCCCGAATCCCAGGAGGCTGCCGTTGACCGCGCTGCAGCCGTAAAGCCAAGCGGTGGTGGCATTAATGAAGACTTTGTGAAAATCATTGTGACCATGCCATTCCAACAGATGGCTGGGCACCCCGGCATCCTCCACAAAGGCCCGGATCAGACGGGGCACGCTGCGGGGCAGCGCCGCCCCTGGATAGGGAACGCCGTAACCCAGGGTATCACAGAGCCGCAATTTAATATCGATGCCGGATTGCTCCCGGAGTTTCATCAGTTCGATGGCGAAAGGAACACAGAAGCCGTAAATGTCGGCCCGAGTGACATCCTCCAAGTGACAACGAGGAACAATCCCTAATTCCAAGGCAGCATTGACAATCCGTAGATAATTATCAAAGGCGCGGCGCCGATCCAGATCCATCTTGTAAAAGATGTGATAATCTGAGGCCGAGGTCAGGATCCCGGTCTCCCTCACCCCCATTTCTTTGACTAACGGCAGATCCTCAGGTTTAGCCCGAATCCAGCCGGTGATCTCCGGATATTGATAATCCCGCGCCAGGCACCGTTCGACCGCTTCTTTGTCTTTTTTACTATACAGGAAAAATTCGCTTTGCCGGACAACTCCATTAGGGCCAGACAGCTTATGTAACATATCGAAAATATCGACGATCTGCCGGACAGTATAAGGCGGTCGGGCCTGTTGGCCATCCCGGAAAGTGGTATCAGTGATGACCATTTCTTCCGGCGGACAAGGCATGACGAATTTATAATCAAAGTCGATTCGGGCTATTTCACTATAGGGGAAAACCCCGCGCATCAGATTGGGACGATCAACCTCCTGCAGACGATGCTGCCAGAAGCTGGTGTGTTCATGTTCGAGAAGCCGACGCTCCTTATTCCAACGGGCCATGATTTAACTCCAGACTATATTAAAATTTGCCCCTCAGCTTGATTAGGGATTGACCTGAATCAAGCCAGGTTAGATTTGACAGTCAACTTTCCAGGGCAGACATGTACGTTTCCATTTCCCACAAAATTTTACAATAAAAATTTAACAAAGGCGAGGTTCTTGTCAAGCTTCTACCTATAGATCGAAATGGATATGTGTGGCGCGGGCGATCGTTTTAATCAGAGCCGCAGCCAAACTAACGGTCCAACCGCAACCCCAGTTCCAGCAACTGGCCGAGATCAACGGCGGCTGGGGCCTGGGTCAGCGGACAGACCGCCTTCTGGGTTTTCGGAAAGGCGATTACCTCGCGGATAGATTTGCCCCCGGCCAGGATCATTACCAGCCGATCAAAGCCAAAGGCGACGCCGCCGTGGGGCGGAGCGCCGTATTCCAAGGCCTCTAACAGAAAGCCAAAGCGATGCTGGGCCTCGTCTGCCGCAATTCCCAAGATCTGTAAGATGCGTTCCTGGACGGCACGGCGATGAATACGGATGCTGCCGCCGCCGATTTCGTTGCCGTTGAGCACCAGATCATAGGATCGGGCCCGGACCGCCCCGGGATTGGTTTCCAATAGTTTCAGATCTGCTTCTAAGGGCGCAGTGAACGGGTGATGTACGGCCACATGCCGTTTCTGTTCATGGTCATATTCCAATAACGGGAAGTGAGTGACCCAGACAAAATCGTAGGTGTCGGGGTTGATCAGTTTCTCCTTTTTGCCCAGATGCAGGCGCAATTGTCCCAAGGCGGTATTTACCACCGCGGGTAAATCAGCGACAAACATCAGCAAGTCCCCGACTTGAGCTTGCAGACGCTGATTAAGAGCGGCGCGCTGTTCGGCAGTAAAATATTTGGCCAGGGGCGACTGCCAGCCCGAATCCGAGATCTTGATCCAGGCCAGACCCTGGGCCCCAAAGATACCCACGAAATCGGTTAACTCATCCAGCTCCTTGCGGGATAAGCGGGCCAAACCCGGCCCCCGGATAGCCTTGACAATACCGCCTTGGGCCACCACCTCGGCAAACTGGCGGAACTCGGCCTGACCGACGATATCGGTCACTTCAATCAACTCCAGGCCGAAGCGCCGATCGGGTCGATCCACTCCAAAGTGATCCAGGCAATCCTCATAGGTGAGACGGGGGAAAGGCAAGGAAAGCTCTTTACCCAATAATTCCCGGAACAGCTCGGCCATCAGACCCTCAACCACCGTAATGACATCTTCCTCAGAGACAAAGGCCATCTCCAGATCGATCTGGGTAAACTCCGGTTGCCGATCGGCGCGCAAATCTTCATCCCGGAAACAACGGCAGATCTGATAATAACGATCGACGCCGGCCATCATCAGCAGCTGTTTAAAAAGCTGTGGTGATTGGGGCAGGGCAAAGAAACGCCCCGGATTGGTACGGCTGGGTACCAGGTAATCCCTGGCTCCCTCCGGCGTACTGCGGGTCAGGATCGGAGTTTCGACCTCGATAAAATCCTGTTGGTTGAGATAACCGCGCACTAACTGGGCGGCCCGATGCCGCAGCACCAGATTGTCCATCAGCGAGGGACGACGCAGATCCAGATAACGGTAACGCAGACGGATGGTTTCGGAAGTATCGGGCTTATAGTTTTCTAACTCAAACGGCGGGGTTTTAGATAAATTAAGGAGCCGTAATTCCTCAACCAAAACTTCGATCTCGCCGGTCGGCAGAGTGGGATTAACCATCCCTGCGGGCCGCCGGAAGACTACCCCGCGTACCGCCAGGACATATTCATCCCGTAAGATATGGGCCTTGAGATGGGTCTCGGAATCGACTTCGGGGTTAAAAACCACCTGAGTGATGCCGTGGCGATCGCGCAAATCCACAAAGATCAGTCCGCCATGATCGCGGCGGCGCAGCACCCAGCCCATTAATACCACTTCTTGACCCACATCACCGGCCCGTAAAGCGCCGCAGGAATGCGTCCGCTTTAAGCCGTGGAGCGAATCTAACACCTTAGGCTCCTTCCTCAGCGGCGAATCGGCGGGCCAGGGCCGGGGCCAATCCCGCCAATGCCATAGTTTCCTGACCGCCACCCGCCATGTGACGTAGCGGGGCCTCGCCGGTGGCCAACTCGCGGTCCCCCAGAATCAATACATAAGTGGCTTTACGGCGGTCGGCAATGCTCATCTGGGCCTTCAGAGAGCGATCGCTGAATTCCAGTTCTACGGCCAATCCGAGCCGGCGCAGCTCCTGCGCCAGTTGAAAACCCCGCTGCCGGGCGGCCTCCCCCAGGGCGGCGATAAACAAAAACGGATGCGGCTCCGATCCCAGGCGCGAGTCAGTTAATAACGACGCCAGCCGTTCCTGACCAATAGCGAACCCGATGGCCGGGAGATCCGGCCCGCCCAAGGCCTTTACTAAACCATTGTAACGGCCACCGCCGGCAATGGCATCCTGGGTCCCCAACTGGGTAGTCACCACCTCAAAGGCGGTGCGGGTATAATAATCCAACCCCCGGACCAGGCGCGGATTAATCTCAAAGTTAAGTCCGAAACCACTGAGCAGCTCCAAAACCCGGTCCAGATGCCGCCGACAATCAGGACACAGTTGCTCCTGTAAAGTGGGCGCCGCGCTGACTATTTCCTGACAGGTCTTGGACTTACAATCGAACACGCGCAGCGGATTGGCGACCACCCGGCGTTGACAGTCAGGACAGAGATGCTCGACCTGACGGGCCAGAAATTCGGTCAGGTCCTGCTTAAAGCCAGGGCGACAGCCGGGACAGCCCAGTGAATTGATTATCAGTCTAACCTGCCCAAGGCCAAATTTTTCCAGCATATCCATCAGCATCAGGATCAATTCGGCATCCAACTCCGGGGCATCGACCCCAAAAGCCTCACAGTTGATCTGATGGAACTGGCGATAACGCCCTTTCTGGGGTCGTTCATAGCGAAACATCGGGCCGATGGTATAGTACTTCTTGACGCCAGCGCCCTGATCCAGATGGTTTTCAATAAAGGCCCGCACCACCGAGGCGGTGGCCTCCGGCCTCAAGGTCAGGGAATCGCCATGCCGGTCGTTGAAGGTGTACATTTCCTTTTCGACAATATCGGTGGACTCCCCGATGGATCGGGCGAAGAGTTCAGTGCGCTCCAAGAGCGGCAGGCGGATTTCCTGGAAGCCATAACATCGGAAAACCTGGCGGGCCACTTGTTCGATGGCCTGCCAGCGGGCTGCCTCGGTCGGCAACAAGTCCTTCATGCCGCGGACCGCCTGGATCATCCCCAAACTCCTTTAAGTAACATTCAAAGCTTATAAATTTAACAGCCTAAAGCCGGCAATGTCAATAAATTTGTGGTTTATCCTAATCCCCCAAACAAATATCTCCCGGTTGTTTCTAAGGGAGGGGTGATTGACAGGGGAGAGCGACGAACGTCGCTTGCGATAGACAAGATCCCGATAACTTTAGATAAGCAATTTATGCTATACTATGGGAAGAAAAATTCTTTATAATGCGGCGCTGAATATGACGGTTAAATCGAGTCAGTATAAAGTAGCCATCGTCGGCGGCGGGCGTCAGGGTATGGCCCTCTTGGAGGCCCTGGTGCCGCCGCAGAACAGCCATCAGTATCTTCAGGTGGTCGGCGTGGCGGATGTCAACCCCGAGGCCCCCGGGCTATTATATGCCCAACGGCACGGCATCTTTACAACCGAACGCTATACTGAGTTGCTTAACCTGGAAGGGGTGGATCTAATTTTTGATGCTGCGGGCCAGCCTGAGGTGTCTCAGGAATTGGAACGGCAACGCCCGCCCCAGGTTACCGTCCTGACCGGTGAACGGCCCTATCCCTGGGATGATTTTTGGGATCTGATCGCCAAGGGTTTTGCACCCCCCAAGACTCCGGAACCTCTAAAGGTCGGGTTGGTAGGCGCGGGGCGAGGCGGTTCCGAGGTGCTGCGGCTGATCACGGGAGATCGCCAGCACCAGGATCGCATTCAGATTTTAGGAGTGGCCGATCGTAATCCCCAGGCCCCGGGGATGGCTATCGCCCAGAACTTGGGGATTCCGACCTTTCTCAATTATCGGGAATTGCTCCGGCAAAATCTGGACCTGGTCATGGAACTTACCGGCAATCCCAAGGTGCGGGAAGAATTGATCCGCATCAAGCCGGCCACGACCCAGGTGATTGACCATGTTGAAGCCCGGCTGTTTTACGAACTCCTGCGGCTGGCCGAGGATCAGTTCCGCCAAAAGATCGAAAGTGAGATCCGGTTGTCCACCCAACGCAACCGATTTCAGCGCATATTTGATCACCTGCCGGATCCGGTATTGGTCCTCAATCCCGACCATACGGTGGAGTGGGTCAATTTCACCTTTTTACATCGCTTCCAGACCACTGAGGGCCAGGTGCGGGGCCAGCGCTGTTATCAGGTCTTGCGCCAACTGGACGCCCCCTGTCATCAGCGGGGGCTTTTCTGTCCTTTGGAAGAGGTGTTGGAAAAGGGCACCACGGTCCAGGTAATCCATCGTTATCCGGGGCTGGATGGCGACATCAGATTTGATGAGATCAGTATGGCGCCGCTGTTTCCCCGTGAGGGCGGGACCCGGAAAAGAGTCATTGAGGTCATCAAAGACATTACTGCCCAGAAGCGACTCGAAGAAGACTTACAAAAATCCGAGGAAAAGGCCCAACAACTATTTAAGCAGGCCAATGCCGGGAAAATCTTTTTAGAAACCATCCTCAACGGTATTCAGGATAACATGGTGGTGATTGACGCCGATTACCGCATCATTGAGGTTAATCGGGCCTATCTGGAGATGGCGGGGCTGAGCCGCAGCGAAGTGGTGGGCAAGTTTTGCTACCAGATCTCCCATCATGTGGACCGGCCGTGCTCTACGCCGGATCATCCCTGTCCCCTCAAGGACGCCTTGCGGACCGGCAAACCGGCCTCAGGGACGCATGTTCACTATGATCGCCAGGGACAGGAGCGCTATTATCACGTCGTCTGCCATCCGCTGTTTGATGAGACCGGTCAGGCTACCCGGGTGGTGGAATTATCTCAAGACATTACCAAAGAAGTGATGGCCCGTTCGCGCATGCTGCATGACGACAAGATGACCTCCTTGGGGAAGCTGTCGGCCAGCGTCGTCCATGAAATCAACAATCCCTTAACCGGCATTCTGACCTTTATCAAACTGCTGCAACGGACCCTGGCCGAGGGCCCTGGCCAGCCCTCAGGAATTACAAGAATTTCAGCGTTATTTAGGCCTGATGGAAAGCGAGACCATCCGGGTCAGCAAGATCGTTTCCAACCTGTTGGCCTTTTCCAGGAAGACCCGGCCGGAATTCAAACTGGCCAATATTAATCATATTATTGAAGAAACCCTTTCCCTCCTGGACTATCAGGCCGGTTTGCAGCAGGTGAAGATCAAGCGTCAGTATGATCCGGAGCTGCTGCCGGTGCTGGCCGATCCGGCCCAACTCAAGCAGGCCTTTCTCAACCTGTTTATGAATGCCCAGGATGCCATGCCTGAAGGCGGGGAATTATCAATCCGTACCCGCAACCTGGGGACCAAGGCGGTGCGGGTGCGGATTAGCGATACCGGTATGGGTATCCCCAAAGAGCACTATTCCCAGATTTTCGAACCCTTTTACACCACCAAAAAGGGTGGCGGCGGCGCCGGCCTGGGTCTTTCGGTGGTCTATGGCATCATCAAAGAACATCAGGGGACCATCAAAGTCGATAGCGTGGTCGGGCAGGGGACCACCTTTACCATCCGTCTGCCGGCCCGGAGGCCAGAAGAACA
The DNA here is from genome assembly GCA_002049795.1 of Desulfobacca sp. 4484_104. GTDB lineage: Bacteria > Desulfobacterota > Desulfobaccia > Desulfobaccales > Desulfobaccaceae > Desulfobacca_B. The sequence continues at coordinate 65,115 of MUKC01000004.1, forward strand.
TGCTGATTCCCCACAAAAAATTTAATCTGTTGGTGGTAGATGATGAACTGATCATCCGGGAGTCACTGGCCGGGTGGCTGCAGCGGGACGGCTATCAGGTGGAAACCGCCGAAAGCGGCGTCCAGGCCCTTAAAAAGGCGGAAGCGCAGCATTATGATATTATGCTGGTCGACGTCAAGATGCCGGAAATGGACGGCCTGACCTTGCTGAAGCATTTGAAAGAACGAGACCCGGCTACCGCGGTGGTGATGATGACCGCCTACGGCTCTATCGAAGATGCGGTAGAAGCCATTAAGCAAGGGGCCTTTGATTATCTTCTGAAGCCCTTTGACCTGGAAGAACTCAGCCTGACCATTGACCGACTGGTCCAGATCCAGACCCTGGCCATGGAAAATATCGTCCTCAAAGAGCGGGTGGCCAAAATCGACCGCTTTGAGGAACTGGTGGGCCGCTCCGAGCCCATGCTGCAGCTCTACGACACCATCATGGACGTGGCCCAGTCCGATGTCACGGTGCTGATCACCGGTGAAACCGGTACCGGCAAGGAACTGGTGGCCCGGGCCATTCACGCCCAAAGTCCGCGTGGTTATGCGCCGTTTATTGCAGTTAATTGCGGCGCCTTTACCGAGCAACTATTGGAAAGCGAGCTGTTCGGCCATGAAAAAGGCGCCTTTACCGATGCCAAGTTTACCAAAAAGGGCCGCCTGGAACTGGCGCATAGCGGGACCTTATTCTTAGATGAAATCGGCGACATCACCATGAAAATGCAGATTGACCTGTTGCGGGTGCTGGAGACCCACGAATTTACCCGCGTCGGCGGGACGATGCCCATCCACAGCGATTTCCGGGTGATTGCCGCCACCCATCAGGATCTGCTGGCCGCTATCCAGGAGGGCACCTTCCGGCGGGACCTGTATTATCGGTTGAACGTGGTCCATATCGCGGTGCCGCCGTTGCGGGAGCGCCGCGACGATATCCCGTTGCTGGCCGAACACTTCCTGGTGCGCTACGCGGCCGAGACTAATAAAAAGATCGATGCCATTCACCCTGAGGCCCTGGAGGCCATGCGCAACTATGACTGGCCGGGCAATGTCCGGGAGTTGGAAAACGCCATCGAGCGCGCCGTGGTGATCGGCAAGGGCCGCCAGATTCAACTGGCGGACCTGCCGTTTTTCGGTCCGACTGACCAGTCGGCTATAGTCGGACGGTCGCTGGAGGACATGGAGCGCGAGCATATTGCCCGGGTGCTGGAGGCCGAGGGCGGCAATATCACCCGAACCGCTCAGGTTCTGAAGATCAACCGCACCACCCTTTATCATAAGCTCAAAAAGTACGGCCTGAAGACTTGCAGTTAACCGCCTTTCCAGTCCTTTTGGGGTCAATTAGATAATCATGGTCCTTGTTGAGGGTAGAGGCGCAATTCATTGCGCCCTTTAGGGTGTGATAAAATCAAGTCCTTACAATCAGAATAGTACTTTTCTGATGATAACTTGGATAAAAACCTGTCGCCGATAACCGCCGCTAGCCCATGCCGCCCCCGCCCAGTATCGGATTAATCCCCTTAGGGCCAGTAGATCAGAAGATTCTGCGGCATCTGAAGATCACCTTGCCGGGAATTTTGCCCCTACCGGTGCAACTGCTGAAGGCCCGACCGATCCCGCCCCAAACCTATCACATCGTTCGGGAGCAATATAATTCCACCCAACTGTTGGAATACCTGGCCCAGGACCTGCCACCCGG
>MUKC01000150.1 GCA_002049795.1 Desulfobacca sp. 4484_104
CCCGGCTTCGGTTTTTATCGGCATTGCCGGGACTGGCTTCTTCTCGTCTTTCTTCAACACTTTTGCCGGCAGAGCGGCTTTTGCTCCTGCGGAATCCTTATCCAAGGTGATGGCCTTGCTTTTTTTAGGTGATGGCCTTGCTTTTTTTATCCGTCAATGACTGATAAAAAGTATATGTAACCTCTTCTTTTGGCTTTTCTGCTTCCGTGGCCGGGGCGCTTTCAGCGTCGGCATTATTTGCGCTGGAAATCGGCAGCGGCAATGGCAGCGGCGCTTCCTTTGCCGTTTGTTGAAGATGCGCGTGGAAAGCATTTTTCCCCGCCCCGGAGGTTTCAGACAGCCCTTCCGGTTTGGGGATGGACACAACATCTCCCGGAACCGGTGCCGCCGCTTGCGGCATAACATTCCTCATGCTTTTTCCCACCATGACCCCGGCAAGAAAGACCACGATGCCCAGGAAAAAAATAACCACGAAATTGCGTAAAGTATTCATGCTGAAAGTTCCCATCTTCAATGACGCTTTTTATGCAAATTCGGGGCTCATCAACCAAAACCTGTTATTGCTGATCATCAATTATGCCGCGGCGATTACGATAGTCCCGCAGACTCCGGTCCTACATGGATGTGGGAGCATCAATGCCCAGCAAATCAAATCCCAGCTGAAAGATCTGCCGCAGGGCGGTTATTAAAATCAGCCGGGCTCCCGTCAAGTCACGATCATCGGAAATAACCCGGTTTTTATTATAATACGAATGAAACATGGCCGCCAGATCGGAAACGTAATAGGTAATCCGGTGAGGCTCCAGGTAACGGGCCGCGGTTTCAACCACGTGGGGAAATGAATCCATCTTTTTGATCATTTCAATTTCCTCAGCGGAGGTCAGCAGCGATAAATCCGCCTGGTTCACCTGGAGCACCCGAATCCCCGCCTCGCTGGATTTGCGTAAAATACTGCAAATTCGCGCGTGGGCATACTGGACATAATAGACCGGGTTTTCATTGCTCTGCGATTTAGCCAGCTCCAGGTCAAAATCCAGGTGACTGTCCGGCCGCCTCATGAGGAAAAAGAAGCGGGCGGCGTCTTTGCCGACCTCGTCCACCACTTCCCGCAGGGTCACAAACTGCCCCGCCCTGGTGGACATGGCCACCGGCTGACCGTCACGAAGCAGACTGACCAGCTGCACCAGCACCACGGAAAAACAGGATTCATCAATTCCCAGGGCCTGCAGGGCCGCCTTAATTCGGGGAACGTAGCCATGGTGGTCCGCGCCCCAGACATCGATCATCCAGTCAAAGCCCCGGTCATGTTTATCCTTGTGATAAGCAATATCAGAGGCAAAGTAAGTCTTCACGCCGTTGCTGCGGACCACAACCCGGTCTTTCTCATCTCCCATCCGGCTGGAGGCAAACCACAGGGCGTCATCCTGCTCATAGACCATCTCCCGATGCCGCAGTTCCCGGATAACGTCATCGACCTTGCCGTCCTGGAAAAAAGACTTTTCACTGGCCCAGTTGTCAAAATGGATGCCGAAGCCGGCCAAATCGTCGCGGATGCCGTCCAGGATGACCCGGCTGGCATATTCGGTAAACTCCCCGACTTTATCTTCAGGATCAGCATCTTCAAGAACGTTGCCTTTTTCCTGCAGGAACTGCTTCGCCAGTTCAATCAGGTAGTCGCCCTGATAAAAGGTTTCCGGGTAGTCACCCAGCGACTCCCCCAGCAGCTCGCGATACCGCCAAAGCAGGGAGCGGCCGAGAGTTTCCATCTGGTTGCCGGCGTCATTGACATAATACTCGGTGATGGCGGTAAACCCGGCCTTGCGCAGAATGCGGGCCAGGGAGTCACCGACCGCCGCGCCCCGGCCGTGGCCAATATGCAGTGGACCGGTGGGATTGGCGCTGACAAATTCCACCATCACCCGCCGGCCGGCCCCATAGTCCAGGTCGCCAAACCTCCTGCCCTGGCGGCAAATCACCCCTAAACGCTGCTGCCAACTCGCCCGGGACAAAGTCATATTGATAAAGCCCGGCCCGGCAATGCTTACCAGTTCGATGTCCGGCAGGTTTTCCAGCTGAGCCTTGATTGCCGCGGCGATCTCGCGGGGATTCTTTTTCAAAACCCCGGCCAGCTGCATGGCTATATTGGTGGCAAAATCACCGAACTTCTTTTCCTTGGGCTGCTCAAGCACAACCGCCGGCACCGGCTCCCCCGCCCGCCCATAATCACCACAGACCTGTTCCACTGCCTTGACAACATATTCCGTCAAACGTTCTTTCATGATTTCACTTTACCGTTGTCATCAGAATTTCGCTTATCATCAACCTGCAGCTGCACATCCCGGGAAAAATCAGGACAGTGGGCTTCACCGGCAGATACCTTGAATTTTTTTTTGCAATTCTTCCGCCAGGCACAAACCGCGCACATGGTTTTGCCGTCAATGCTCACCATAAAACTCTTCCCTTTTTAGTGCCTTATCCCTGAAAGACTGTCACTCTTTTCAGTACCCCCTTGAGGGGTAAAAATAACAAGAAATTGTCGGGGATACTTAAGGATGTTCGGGCATGGCTCATAGCGGTTTTGGCCGCCGAACGAATCACACGATGTGATTCGCGGGTTGCGGGCGTCAAGCCCGCCTTGGCCATAAAAAACCCCCCATTATTTCTACGGGGGGAGCTTCCTAGGCGGAAAACTCTAGCGTACCCGGAAACCAGATGTCAAGATTTTTCGCATCAGTTTGCGGTCCGCTGAAAAAAGGTAAAAAACAGCTATTTAAAAACAAATATTTTCTCTCAAGTTTTCTGATATTGTTCTCGATCCGGTGAATCTCCTGGTTCATGCCGGCCAAGTGCAAAAGCCCATTGTCACCAAAAATGGTTAAACCAATAAATAAAGCCAGCAATGCCCCCAAAACCAGCGGGAGAAATATTTTCTTGGATGCCATCAACTTTGTCCGGTCGTCAGGAACACCCCTCTATTTTTGCAAAGTGAACCTGATCGTAATAGTCCCCCATTGGTCTGTCTGGGGGACGTCAGGAGAAAGGGTATTGAATCTCCAGGATTTCATATATATTTCCGCTGTCTTGACCAGGGATAAATCACCAATCATGACCGGTTCAACCCTCCCCACCGTTCCATCAGGATGAACCCAGAACTTCAACTTGACATCCGTTGCCTGGTTCAGGGAAACACGGGGAATCTCCGGTTGAAAAACAATGGTCCTTGATTCAGCAATGGGTCCTTCAAGCCCCAGCAGGCGATTTTTGGTCTCGGCGATGTCTTTCTGCTTCGCCAGGCTTTGCTGCAGCCTGCTGAGCAGATGCTGTTCGGAAGCATCCTGTTTTTTCCTGACGTAACTCGGAGGCAAAGAACCTTTATCTTTTTCCCCGGTCATTATTCCCGGCTGCTGAACCCCAAGATCAGCAATCAGTTCCGGGGTCTTGTCGCGAGGCAGAGGCGTCATTTCCACCACTTTGAACGTTTCCGGCTGCTTAATGGCTGAACTGTCGGGAAGATCAATATTTTCAGGAGCGGGAACCGGCATATTGCCCAGAGCGTAGATCTCCTTCATGCGACTTTCAATCAAAGCACTGATTTTTTTCTCATTACCCGATTCCCTATCGGAATTCTTTGTCGCCGCCGGCAGCGACCGGGGCTTTTGAACGGGACGTATCAGCGTTACTTCCACCTCAGTTTCGGGAAGCAGCTGCATCTTCAGTAGAGGAATATTGAAAAAACGCGTGAGGTCGGGCAAGGTGGCAATAAGCAGCGTATGAATCAAAAGTGAAAGAATCAAGAAACTCAACATACGGGAAGAAACGGGCATTGACGCTATTTCCTCTTCGGCTCCGTTGCTATGGCCAGCTTATTCAACCCGGACGTCTTCGCGGCATCCATGACCCTGACCACTACCCCATGGTACACTTTTCGATCCGCCTCAATAATCACCAGCGTGTCGGGATCCTTTTTTGCCAGACCGGCAAAAATTCCCTCCAGTTTTTGCAGGCTGGTTTTTTTGCCGTCGGCATAGATGCGACCGGAAGGTTCAATAGCAATCCTTACCGTTGTTTTTTTCCTTTTCACTTGTTTAGCAGATGCTTTGGGCAAATCTACTTTTATCCCGGGATTGATGGAGAGGGTGGTTGAAAGCATGAAAAAGATCAGCAGCAGAAAAACCACATCCACCAGAGGCGTTATATCCAGCTGCACATCATCACGGTTACGGGTTTGAAAGCGCATCTCAGTCCTCTTGCTCCCTGATAATATCCAGAATATCAATACATATGGCTTCCATCCTCAAAATCATCTTATCCGCCCGTGAACGAAGATATTTGTAAAAGACAAAGGAAGGAATGGCCACAGTCAGACCGGCGGCGGTGGTAATCAGGGCTTCGGAAATACCACCGGCAAGCATCTGCGGGTTGCCGATCCCGGCATGGGAAATAACCGTAAAAGCCTTGATCATCCCGGTAACCGTCCCCAGCAGGCCCAGCAGCGGCGCAATTCCGGCAATGGTTCCCAGGGTGGTCAGAAACCGTTCCAGGGAAGCAGCTTCCAGGCGGCCCACTTCCTCGATGGATTCCTTCACCGCCTCCCATTTCTGGCCGTAATTTTTCAATCCGGCCATCAGGATGCGGGCAATCGGACTGTCATTCAGTTTGCACAAGGTCCTGGCTTCATCAAGCTTGCGCAGCCGGATGAGATCACTGATCTCAATAATAAAGGCATTGGGAATAACCTGGCCGCGGCGCAACCCCCACAGGCGTTCGAGGAAAATAGCCACTGACAGGACAGAGCAAAGCAGGATGGGATACATCAGCACCCCGCCTTTGATGACAAACTGATACATTGAAAAACCTCCTCAATATTTTCTATTCTTAAGTCCAAGTGCTGAAACGCTGAATTCTAACCTTCTTTGCCCAGGGCTGCAAGACTTTTTTTCACCTTTTCCCGCTGCCCTGGTGAAAGGTGATACTGCAGCAATTTTCTGTAGGTTTTTTCAGCGGCAGTGGTTCGGTTGTCCTGTTCATACAGTGCCGCCGCCTGGCTCAAGGCCTTGATGATCCAGGTTTCCTGTTTGGGAAACAGGTACGGCAGGCGCAGGTACTGCTGAATTGCCGCCTGTTTTTTGCCGGCCGCCTGCAGCACGAAGGATCTCCTGTACTGCGCGGCGGCGGCCAGCTCCGGCTTGGGATTGCGAGCCGCCTGCTGGTAGAAAAACTCCGCCTGGTCGTACTGGTGCAAACGCTCCTTGAGAGCCCCCAGGGCGTCAAGCGCCTGATAGCTTATTGAATCCTGATATTCCTCGGACAACAATTTTTTATAAAAACCTTCCGCCGCCCCCAGCCGGTTCATTTTTTCAGCCGCTTTTGCCTGGAGCAGCAGTGACTGCCGTTGAAGATGCTTGTCAGTGCAGATCGCCGGGCTGCCGGCCAGCAGATCCAGGACCTTGCCGTATTCACCCTGCTTATAGGCCTGCCGGGCAAATATCAGGTTGCAGTCGCACTGGTATTTGCCCCCGGGAAACTGCTTGACCATTTTTTGGCACCAGCGCTGCACTTCGCGCTCATTTTTCTGTTCCCGGAACAGTGAAATCATCTGATAGAGCGCGTCCATCTTCACCTCGTCGGGATAGTCTCCGGAAATGACCATCGACATCAACGACTGCAGCTCACCCCACTGGTGATGCTGGCGATAGATGTCTGCAACCATCAGCACCAGGGGCGAGAGATAGGCAGAACGGGGAAACTTCTTGATAAACTCCGCCGCCTCGGTTTCCAGGTAGTCATCCTGACGCTGCTTATAGGCCAGCAGGAGCAGACCGTAGCGGGCTTTTTCTTCCACCGACGTAGCCGGATAGGTCTGGGCGGCACGCAGGTAAATCAGCTTGGCGCGCAGATAATCCCGGGCATTGAAATAACTTTCACCGATTTTCAGCAGCGACCGCCCGGCATAAGACGATTCCGGGTATTGATCAATAAGTCTTTCAAATTCACCAATCGCCGCGGCAAAGTCTCCCATGGCAAAATACGCTTGACCACGTTGAAAATAAATGGCATCGCGAAGACCGGTTTCCGGGTAGTCATTCAGGATGGCGGACAGCTGGTCAAGGGCCGCCTGGTTTTTCCCCTGGCGCCGGTCAATCCAGGCCAGGTAATACCTGGCCCGGTCAACAAAGGAACCGGAGGGAAACAGGCGAACAAACTCCCTGAAACTGGCCGCCGCCTCCTGATCCCGATGCAGGTT
>MUKC01000151.1 GCA_002049795.1 Desulfobacca sp. 4484_104
CCCCGTTAGCCACTAACTTGAGGGTAATTTGGCTCTTACGGGTCAGTCTTCGGGCTGATCAACAGGACTGAGTAATTCGGCGTCTAATTCTTCAGGGGTAAGATTTTCTTCGAGCGAACGAGGCGAGCGGAGCGTGCGATAGTAGAGATCAGCTAATAATTTTTGATATTCCTGATATTCATCCGTTTCCATAGGCACCCTCTTGAGGCCATGTCAGCCCTTGGCTAGAACCTCATTGTCATAAGGCCCTGATGGGCTGGTAATGGCTCTGCCACTGCTGGTGCTTAACTAGGTAAACGGTTAGAAAGTGGACTCTTTTTTGATCATAACGGCCCCGTCATCCTGTTTCTGGGGATTGCGATCCCAAGTTTTCCAGGAATAACCTCCGGGTCCAACCTTAATCCGTTCGATATTACCGTCACTGCGTTGTTCCTCGGCGATAACCCCGGAGCAGCCGCCGGTGATAAACACCAGCAAGCACAGCGTGGCCCAGAATGGGTTGAGCTTGCCAAACATAATTTTACCTCCTCGATGGGAAGGGGCAAGAAATTTTTGGAAATTTGAGTTGCTAACCCGCACCCCGACCCTCACCCCTAAAAGGGGCGGGGGATTTTGGATTTATCCCTCCTATCATAGATCATCCGGCCCGACAATGCGCCCGGCTATCGCCGAGGCCGCGGTTACCGCCGGGTTGGCCAGATAGACCTTGGACTCGGGATGGCCCATGCGCCCCACAAAATTGCGGTTGGTGGTGGCAATGGCGGTCTCCCCAGCGGCCAGGACGCCCATATGGCCGCCCAGGCACGGCCCACAGGTCGGGGGGCTGATAACTGCCCCGGCCTCTAAAAAGATCTCAAACAAACCTTCCTTGAGGGCCTGGCGGTAAATCCATGGGGTGGCCGGGATAATGATCAGGCGGACGCCAGGGGCGACCCGACGGCCGTTGAGCACCTGGGCCGCCAGCCGCAAATCCTCCAACCGGCCGTTGGTGCAGGAGCCGATAACTGCTTGATCAACCGGAACCTGGCCGACCTGGGATAAAGGCCGGCTATTTTCCGGCAGATGCGGAAAGGCTACCTGCGGTTCCATAGTGCTGACATCGTACTCCCGGACAAAGGCATAGTTGGCTCCAGGATCGGTGGCGTAAAAGGTAAAGGGCCGCAGAGCCCGATGGTTGACATACTTCAGGGTAATTTCATCAGGGGCGATAATGCCGTTTTTGGCCCCGGCTTCGATGGCCATATTACACATGGTCAGGCGGTCGCTCATAGGCAGGGTGTCAATGGTGTCGCCAGTAAACTCCATAGCCCGGTACAAAGCACCGTCCACCCCGATGTCGCCGATGGTATAGAGAATCAGGTCTTTGCCCCCGACCCAGCGGGGGAGTTGGCCTGTATAAATGAACAGCATGGTCTCGGGCACCTTGAACCAACAGTCGCCGGTGATCATGGTGGCCGCCAGATCCGTGGAGCCGATGCCGGTGGCAAAGGCCCCCAGGCCGCCATAGGTACAGGTGTGGCTGTCCGCACCGATGATCAGATCTCCAGGGACGACGATACCCTTCTCAGGGAGCAGGGCATGCTCAATACCCATATCGCCGCCTTCGTAAAAATGGGCCAGATGCTGTTCCTGGGCGAACTGGCGCACAATCTGACACTGGGTGGCGGAGGCGATATCTTTGTGAGGGGCAAAGTGATCCGATACCAGCACTACCCGCTCCGGATCGAAAACTTTTAGGGCCCCGGCCTGGCGCAAGGCCTTGATGGCGATCGGGGCAGTGATATCATTACCCAGGGCAATATCTACCCTGGCCTGAATTAATTGTCCCGGTTCAACATATTCCAGATCTGCGTGAGCCGCGAGAATCTTTTCGGTAATGGTCATCGGTGGAATCATAACTAGTACTCAGCCTATCTGTATCTCTTAGAAGGTAGAGGCCAGGACCAGCGCGGTGGCTTGGTCACCGGCCTCTACCGCCAGCCTTAATTCACTAGCAGGGTTTCATCGGATTCTGGCTGTTTAGCCATATTTTTAAGATAAAACAAACGATTAAGTCCATTAATCAGCGCCCGCGCGCTGGCGGTGACAATGTCCGGGTCTACCCCGTGCCCGGTAACCGTGAAGCCATCCTCCTCCAGGCGGACGGTAATTTCGCCTAGGGCATCGGTGCCGCCGGTGATCGAATTCACCGAGAACTTCAGGAGCCGACAATGGGACTGGGCAATATTGGTGATGGCCTTGAAGGTAGCGTCGATCGGTCCATCACCAAAGGCCGAGTAACGTTTTATTTCGCCCTCCACTTCCATCTTGACGGTGGCCGAGGGTTTGGCCATCGTGCCGGTCAGCACAACCAATTCCTGGAGTCTATAGTGGTCGGGCACGGATTTGCGCAGGACCTCGATCTCCACCAGGCTTTCCAGATCTTCGTCAAATACGGTCTTTTTGCGGTCCGCCAAATCCTTAAAACGGGCAAAGACCTGCGCCAGGACAGGCTCGGAGAGGTTGTAGCCCATTTCTACCAGTTTCTCTTTGAGAGCATGGCGACCGGAAAGTTTACCCAACGGCAAGGTGCTTTTCTTAATGCCGATCGACGTGGGGGTCATGATTTCAAAGGTGCTGGCTTCCTTCAATACCGCATCCTGGTGAATGCCCGATTCATGGGCAAAGGCATTGGCCCCGACAATCGCCTTATTGGGCTGCACGATCATGCCGGTCAGTTTGCTGACCAGACGACTGGTGGGATAAATATGCTGGGTAACAATATCAGTATAGTAGTCCAGCAAGTCCTTTCGAGTCGCCAGGGCCATGACCACCTCTTCCAGAGAGGTATTGCCGGCCCGTTCGCCGATGCCGTTGATGGTACACTCCACCTGGCGGGCGCCATTCATAATGGCGGCCAGCGAATTGGCCACCGCCAGCCCCAGATCATTATGACAGTGGACGCTGAGCACGGCCCGGTCAATGTTGGGGATCTTTTCCATCAGGTATTTGATTCTGGCCCCAAATTCATGCGGAATGGCATAACCCACGGTATCCGGAAAGTTGACCGTAGTGGCACCGGCGTCGATCACCGCCGTAAAGACCTGGGCCACGTAATCCAAATCACTGCGGGAGGCATCCATGGCGGAAAATTCCACGTTAGGAGTATAACGCTTGGCATAGCGCACCGCGGCGACCGCGGCCTCCAATACCTCTTCCCGAGTCTTGCGCATCTGGTATTTCAGATGGATATCAGAGGTAGAGATAAAGGTATGAATGCGGGGTTTTTCAGCTTCTTTAACCGCTTCCCAGGCCGCGTCCAGATCATCGACCATGGCCCGCGCCAGGCCGGCGATCTGTGGCCCTTTAACTTCCCGGGCTACCGTTCGCACTGCTTCCAGGTCGCCCCGGGAGGCAAAAGGAAAACCAGCTTCGATGACATCAACCTGGAGCAGTGCCAGTTGCCGGGCAATCTGCAATTTTTCATCAATATTGAGACTGGCGCCGGGGGATTGCTCCCCATCGCGCAGCGTCGTGTCAAAAATAATGATTTTCTCAGCCATATATGAGCTCCTTGCACCCCGCCCCGGGCCTGTTGCAGTTTCCGAGGTCTTGATTTCCAGAGCCTCTGATTCGTCTTTTTTTTCACTGTTCCTCCTCTCCAGGAGGAGGAGGGTACAGATCGGCCCGGAGATTACATAGGTGGCCATCAGCAAAAAGCCCATTAAAAAAGGTTCGGTGGCCACTACGATAAATATCAGAATCGCCGCCACCAACACATGAAACGGTTTACGTTTAAACAGTTCAAATTTTTTAAAGCTGTAAAATTTAATATTGCTGACCATTAGAAACGAAAGGACATAAATCATGATCAGAATCGGAATATGACGGCCCGGAGCCCAGTCGCCTAAATGATGGTAAAACAGGATAGTGGTAGCCACCATGGTCGCGGCCAGCGGGGGTCGATGCTGCCGATCTGGACATTGAACCGGGCCAGCCGCAAGGCCCCGCACACCACATATAAAAAGGCCGCCACCCAGCCAAAGCGTCCGTAAGGCTGCAAAGCCCAGAGATAGACCAATAGCCCCGGGGCTACGCCAAAGGCCACCAGGTCGGCGAGTGAATCGTATTGCACGCCAAAATTAGACGCGCTCATGGTCATCCGGGCGACCCGGCCATCCAGGCCGTCCAGAATCAGCGATATCAGGATGGCTAAGGCCGCGGCTTCAAAGCGCCCGTTGATCGCGGCAATGATGGCATAAAAACCGCTGAACAGGCTGGCCGTGGTCAGCAGGTTGGGGAGGATATAAATTCCCCGGAATTCTTTACGATCCTTACTTTTCTTACGGCGCCTTTTCATGACAGCCTCCCCAAAATACTGCTTCCGGCTTTAACCCGATCACCAACCTTGACGTTGATTTTCCAATCCTCGGGTAAATACAGATCAACCCGGGATCCGAAGCAGATCATTCCCACCCGCTCGCCTTTCTCCAGACGCTCCGGCGGCTGGACGTAGGTGATAATCCGGCGGGCCAGCATACCGGCGATCTGGACCATGATCACGTTCTGCCCGGATTCGGTCTTAAGCCATAAGCTCTGTTGCTCATTGACTTCAGAAGACTCCGGGCGGTTAGCCGCGACAAAGCGGCCGGGCCGATGCACCGAGGCCTGGAGCTGACTAGTGACCGGAGCCCGATTGACATGGACATCAAACAGATTCATAAAAATACTGAGCTTTTGGGAGGGCTGGTGGAGGAATTGGTCCTCTTGCGCCTGGCCCAAAAAAATTATCCGTCCATCCGCGGGAGAGACCAGGGCCGCAGCGTCAGTGGGAACGGCGCGCTCCGGGTCTCGGAAAAAGTAGGTAAAAAAGCCCATCAGCGCCAACCCCAGCATTGTTAGCAAATGACCGCTGCTCCACAGGCCTAGCAGGGCCACCAGGGCACCGCTGCCGATAAACAGGAATCCCGGCCAAGCAATGGGTCCAGAACGTGCTTGCATGGTTAGTTTAGGATTTCTTTAACCAGCCCATCATGGCCCGCAGTTTTTTGCCGACCTCTTCAATGGGATGCTCGGCTTCCTGTTGGCGCAAGGCATTGAATACCGGCCGCCGGGCCTGGTTTTCTAAAATCCATTCCCGGGCAAAGGCCCCGCTCTGCACTTCGGACAGAATACGGCGCATTTCCAGGCGGGTTTCTTCATTGATAATGCGCTTGCCCCGGGTATAATCACCGAATTCGGCGGTATCGGAGACCGAGTAGCGCATGTAACTGATACCACCCTGATAAAACAGGTCAACAATCAACTTCAATTCATGGAGACACTCGAAATAGGCAATCTCCGGTTGATAACCGGCCGCCACTAAGGTATCAAAACCGGCCTTGACCAGCTCTGAGACCCCACCACAGAGGACACACTGTTCCCCGAACAGGTCGGTTTCGGTCTCCTCTTTGAAGGTAGTGGCAATAACCCCGGCGCGGGTAGCGCCGATGCCTTTGGCATACGCCAGGGCGGTCGCCAGGGCCTGGCCGGAAGCATCCTGCTGAATGGCCACCAGGGATGGAACCCCGGCCCCCTTTTCGTATTCGCTGCGCACCAGATGCCCCGGACCTTTGGGGGCGATCATGACAACATCTACCTTTGGATCAGGGACAATCTGGCCGAAATGAATATTGAAGCCATGCGAGAACAGTAAGGTCTTGCCCGGGCCCATATAAGGCCGGAGGTCATGTTCATAAAGCTGGGCCTGGACATGATCCTGGGTCAGAATCTGCACCACCTGCGACTGTTGCGCGGCTTCGGCCGCGGCTACCGGCGAAAAGCCATATTTAACGGCCAGATCATAGTTTGGAGTGCCGGGCATTTCGGAGACCACTACTTCCAAGCCGCTGTCCCGCAAGTTGAGAGCCTGGGCGTGCCCCTGAGAGCCGAAGCCGATGATGGCGATTTTTTTATCGTGAAGAACCTTCAGATCCGCATCCTGATCATAATAGATTTTCATTATTAGTCCTTTCGAGTCCAGAAATTACCGCGCCATGGATAAACTTAAGACTGTCCTAACCAGTTTCTGACCTCGGACAATCATTGTTTAACTTTTTTTGCTCCGTTGGATGGCCAGAGTCCCGGTTCGCACCGCCTCTTGGACGCCCAGGGTTTTTAAGAGGTCTAAAACGGCCCTGATCTTTTCGTTGTTACCGGTGATTTCCAGAGTATAGGCGTTGGGACTAACGTCCACCACCCGGCACCTAAAGATGTCGGCAATACGTAAGACCTCAGCCCGGGAACGATCTTCAGCTTTGACTTTAACCAGGGCCATTTCGCGTTCCACGTGCTCGGTGCCGGTCAGGTCCACCACCTTAATGACATTGATCAACTTGCGCAACTGTTTGATGATCTGTTCGACGATCTGCTCATTACCCGAAGTTACCAGGGTAATCCGGGAAACCCCTGGTTCGACGGTTTCGGCCACGCACAGACTTTCGATATTGAAGCCCCGGCCGCTGAACAGACCGGTCACCCGAGAGAGCACCCCTGGTTCATTATCCACCCACACCGAGATAGTATGCCGCATGATTCGCTCCTCTTTAGACCAATATCATTTTGTGCGTTGGGGCCCCGGCAGGGACCATGGGAGTGACACACTCTTCCGGAGATACCCGAAAATCCATGAGCACCGGCTTGCGAGTATTAATGGCCTCCAGGATCACCGGCTCCACCTCCTCCGGCTTTTCGGCCCGTAAACCCAGGCCGCCATAGGCCTCGGCCAATTTGACAAAATCGGGGGCTACCGACATGGAGGTCTGGCTATAGACGCCCTTATAAAACAGTTGCTGCCATTGGCGCACCATACCTAAATATTGGTTATTCAAGATGGCCACCTTGACCGGCAGATCATATTCCACCGCGGTAGCCATTTCCTGAATGTTCATCTGGATGCTGCCGTCACCGGCAATATCGATGACCAGATCATTAGGGCAGGCCACCTGGGCCCCCAATGC
>MUKC01000152.1 GCA_002049795.1 Desulfobacca sp. 4484_104
TATCTTCCAACTCAAAACCAACTTTACGATGGACCTGATCCAACAACAATTTCAACATTCCCTGGCACTGGAGATCAATAAATGGAGAAAAGCCGCGTGATATCCGGATATTCAAACCGTACCCGTCGTTTTTGAGTAAGGTAAGGCGCTGGCTCCGGCCTGACCAGATCAGTTCGGAGCCGGGGAAATAGCGACGCCATCAGGACCTGATCAGTTCGGAGCCGGGGAAATAGCGACGCCATCAGGACCTGGCAAAACCAGGCTGACTTTACTGGTCTAAGATCTCTCGGAGGGTTTCATGCAGGTGTTTCAGCCGATACGGCTTGTGAATAACCCCTCGGGCGCCGGCTTGGAGGACTTGCTTATTGACCGCGGTGTCCGCATAACCACTGGAAACCAGCACCCGGGCCTGCGGTTGCAGGCGGATGAGTTCCTTTAAACATTTTATGCCACCGATGCCCGGCATGGACAGGTCCAAAAGTACCAGATCGATATCACTTGAGCGCTCCTTAAATATTTCCAAGGCCTCCTCGCCGCTGCCCGCCGTAATTACCCGATAACCGAACCTTTCTAACATCCTGCGGCCCAGGTCGCGCAGAATTTCTTCGTCATCGACCAGCAGAATGGTTTCCGTTCCTTGCCAGGGTATTGTTAAAATCTGCTCTTTTCGAGATTCCACCACTTCTTGGGCCTGGGCCAACGCCGGTAAATAAATTCTGAAGGTGGTGCCTTGACCTGGTTCGCTGTCGCAGGTTATGTAGCCCGCATGGCTTTGCACCACCCCATAGACCATCGCCAGCCCCAGGCCGGTACCTTTGCCCAGCTCTTTGGTGGTATAGAATGGTTCGAAAATGCGTTCCCTTACCTCAGGTGACATCCCAAACCCGGTATCGGAGACAGAGAGCAAGGCATAATCACCTGGCTTGGCTCTAAGACCATTTGGGCCAGATTGATCATCCAGAGTCACATTTTGGGTACTTATGGTTAATTTTCCCCCCTCGGGCATGGCATCCCGGGCATTGATCGCCAGATTCAGCAGCACTTGCTCAAGCTGACCAGGGTCGACATTGACCGTCCATAAATCTCTGGCCAATTGCAATTCGATGGCAATCATCCGGGGGATGGTTCTGGCCAAGATTTTCTCACTTATCCGGATGACATCGTTAAGGTTGATGGCCTGAGGATTACTCTCCGCTTTCCGGGTAAAGGTAAGGATCCGATGAATAAGCTCGGCCCCTTTCTGGCTGGTGCGGTTAATTTGTTCTAGTTCCACATATTCTGGCCGATCTTTATTGATATCCAAAAGCAGCATCTCCACTCCACCCTGAATAGCCTGGAGAATATTATTAAAATCATGGGCGATGCCGCAGGCCAGGGTACCGACAGCCTCCAACTTCTGAGCCTGTTGCAGTTGGGCGCGCAGATCTTTTTCGGCGCTAACGTCAATCAGGAAGGTCAGAATGGCGGGTTTGCCCTGATAGTTAATTGATGCCACCTTCAGCAATATGTCAAAGGGTTGCCCGGTTTTTTTGAAGACTTTAATCTCTGAACTGGAGGGGACATCATGGCCGGCTAGTTTTGCTAAATAGATTTGTCGGACCCGCTCTTGATGTTCTGAAACAGTGAAGGAGCCTACTTCACGACCTAAAATTTCCGAGGCCTGATCGTAGCCCAACATTTTGAGCCAGGTAGGATTGACATATATATATTTGCCGTGCTGAATGATACCGATGCCGACCGGGGCAGATTCAATCAGGCTGCGCATCAGGGCTTCCGAGGCCTGCAACGTCTCCGCCGCCCGTTGGCGCTCCCCCCGGAGTTCGATGCTATACAGGGCAAAAGCCAGGTCTTCGGCGACCTCTTCAAACAGCTCCAGTTCTTCCTGGTCCACCGTCAATTCGGCCGGGAGGGACACACCCAATAACCCGTAAGTTTTGCCGCCATAGGCCAGTTTGGTGATCATTACCCGCCGATTCTGGCATTGGGGAGCCAGGGGGCAATCGACACAGGCTGAGGATGGGTCCATAATTACCACCGCGGCTGCTTGGGCCAGGGCCCGCCGGACGCAATTAGTCAACTCCCCCTTCTCCAGAAGCTCTCTCAGAGTGTGCAGATAATCGCCGGACCTGGACTCAGCCGTCTGGACAACCCTATTGGATTCGTCCAAGAGCGCCATCCAGACTTTGGAATAACCCCGGGTCTGGTTCAGACTATCACAGGCTCGTTGGATCAGCCGGTCGCACTCTTGTTCCTGGGTGATGAGCTGATTGACGTTGCGAATTGCCCGCAACACGGCGTTAAGATGTTCGATGCGCTTCTCGGTCCGGCTTTTGTGTAAGGCGATTTCGATATTGATATGCAATTCTCGGTTGTCAAAGGGTTTGAGAATATAGCCAAAGGGCTCAGTTACTTTGGCCCGCTCCAGGGTCTGAGCATCTCCATAAGCGCTGAGAAAGACCACCGGAATTTTAAAAAGCGAGCGGATCTGCGCCGCGGCCGCAATGCCATCCATTTCACCCTTAAAAACAATGTCCATCAATACTAAATCGGGATTTTGGGCCGCGACGGCGTTAATCGCTTCTTCTCCCGAAGCCACGATGGCGGAAACACTATATCCCAGGGTTTCCAAAGTCTGTTTCAAGTCTTCGGCAATAATTCTCTCATCCTCAACGATTAAGATGCGTTTCTTCATTGATTTGTCCTTAGAGATAGTTGTCGCAATTAGTGCTTGACGGCAAATTCGATAATAAATTCGGTGCCCTTGGTTCGATTCAGGCTGATTTTGCCCTGGAGCTGGTCTTCGGCCAGGATTTTAACCAGACGCAAGCCCAAGGAATTGCCATTCCTAAGGTCCAGAGTTTCCGGGAGGCCGACGCCATTGTCGCGGACCACCAGTTCCAAGTCCTGATCGGGCTTGGCATGAAAATTAATCTGGATTACACCCTGGCGTTTGTCTGGAAAGGCGTATTTGAGGGAGTTGGAAACCAATTCGTTGATGATTAGGCCACAAGGAATGGCGGTGTCGATCCCTAAGCGAATATCATCTACCGCCAGTTTCAGGGCAATCCCGCCGGGATCTGCTAGATAAGTCCGAGACAATGCCCCTACCAGGGTCTTGATATAGGACATTAGGTTGATCATGGCCAGATCAGGGGATTGATATAATAACTCATGCACCAGGGCCATGATTCTAATGCGGTTCTGACTGTCCTGGATAACCGCCTGAATCTTTGAATCATCGATATATCCGGCTTGCAACTTGAGCAGACTGCAGATGATCTGCAAATTGTTTTTGACCCGGTGGTGAATTTCCTTCAAAAGTACCTCTTTTTCCTGGAGCGAAGCCTGGATCTGTTCCTGGGCCCGTTTGCGCTGAATAATCCGCCACATCCCTTCCATCAGCAGGGTAAGTTGCCTGACATCCGATTCATCATAGTCCAAAGTCTTATTGCCCACGCCCGCGACCAGGACGACTTGTTTACCATCGAATATCGGGACATTTATCTGGCGCCGGATCTCAACATGACCCTCAGGATAACCCTTTTCCCAGAGATTTGGGGCCGAATAGTCATTGGTGATGATCGGCCGCCGCTGGCGGACCGCTTCACCCCAGAGTCCGGTAGTCTCCACTGGGTAAACTTGTGGCTTATCTTCAATGCGGCATGCTTGTATGGCGTTTTTCGGCCAGGCATGCATGGTCAGGATAGACTTATCGCGAATGGCTTCTTCCATGGCAAACTCAGTGATCTCTGGTAACCTGGCCTCGGTCATCTGATTAACTTGGAGTAGGACTTCCAGGCGAGATTCATTTAGTTTCAATAGCTCCTCGGCTTGGATGCGCTCCGAGATATCGATTAAGATCCCCCGTAAACCTACCGGCTGATTGCCTTTGATAATCGGATTGGAATATACCTTAATCGGAAAGGTGCTGCCGTTTTTGCGTATGGCGGTGAATTGGCCCGCCGTAAGATGTTTCCCAGCCAATATCTGACGCAAATTTCTCCTTGCCCGGTCCTGTTCTGCAGGAACAATCATTTGCAGTAAATTCAAACCTTGATCAAACTCTTCTTGGCTATAACCGAAAGTTTTGAAACTTTCCCGGTTGGCGAAGGTCAAGGTTCCCCAAACATCGCATTCAAACACGCTTTGGGGCAATAAATCCGCCAGTTCACGATATTTTTGCTCACTTTCCCGCAGCCCCCGTTCAGTCAACTTGCGTTCCACGATTTCGGCCTCAAGCTGGCGGTTCTGATCCTCAATCAGTTCCCGCTCTCTTTTGGCGGCCTCAACCAGTCGAGCCTGGAGAGCCAAATTACGGGTATCGGCCCTATAGAGAATCCCCATCCCACCCAAAAGCAGAAGCGCTAAGGACCCTAGAGCGACCATCAACCGCCAGGGAGCAATGGGACCGAATACTGTGCTTGCTGGTAACACACCGAGCAGATAGAATGGTGTATCTTTAATAGAAACCCATAGGGCAATAATTTTATCTTCCCGGCCAGGGGGTTGGACAACCACAATACCTTGTGTTCCCTCGATCTTTACCTGACCGAGGTCAGAGAGCATGGCGGGAACAGGTTCCGGATACTTACATATATTTAAGAAAGGCTTATCTGGCCGCCACAGAATAATCTGGAGAACCAGGTTCGAGGCTTCAGGCCCCCCGGCAATCAGATGATTACACAGGGTGTCGTTTGACACCCAGGCCACAATCTGGCCGGCATAAGTGCCCTTAAAGTAAAAAGGGGTAGAGATCATGACATCCGCCAGATCAGGCTCAAGGGGTTCGACGAGAATGACTGGTTCCGAGCTTTCCGGGGCCAGGAAGCTTTGCCAGTCCTTGTTACCTGGTGCTTTGATATCGGTCGCCTGGCTATCTACCAAACATTTTCCGGAACGTTCAATAAAGACGATGCGGGTATAGATGCGGTCGTTGCCTAGAAGTGTTTCCCCTTGGAGACGCGCAAAGCGCCTTTGAATATCGATTAGGCTAAACCTGAGGCCATATTCCATAGACATTCCCAGGG
>MUKC01000153.1 GCA_002049795.1 Desulfobacca sp. 4484_104
TCCCGTTCTCACTATAATGAAAATAAGGATGGAGTACCCGAGTCAACCACTCCGGTCTCCAGCTAATAGCTTTTTTTATTCCCCGGCTTTTGATAAAATAAAAAATAAACTTGTAGTCTGGCATTATGTTTAGTCAGATCGTTTAATCTCAGGAGTACATAATGACTCAACGTCAAGCCGCCCTAGCCGGCCACATCACCCCGGCCATGGAGGCCCACATCACCCCGGCCATGGAGGCCGCAGCCCAGAAAGAGGGTTGTGCCGTGGAATTCATGCGCGCCGGTCTGGCCCAGGGTACTCTGGCCATACCTGCCAATCAGGAGCATCATAACCTTGATCCTATTGCCATCGGCACCGGCGTCCGGGTCAAGGTCAATGCCAATATCGGCACTTCCCCCCCCGATGCCAGCCTGGACAAAGAACAACGCAAATTAGCCGCGGCCATCCGCTGCGGTGCTCATACAGTGATGGACCTGTCCACCGGTGGCGACCTGGATCAGATCCGCACCGCCCTACTGGCTCAATGTCCGGTGCCCTTCGGTACCGTGCCCATCTATCAGGTCATGACCGAAGCTGATAGTCTGGCAGAGGTTAGCGGTGAGCAGATCATCGAAACCGTACGCCTCCAGGCCCGTCAGGGCGTCGATTTTGTTACCGTCCATTGCGGGGTCACCCGCCGGGCCTTGCCGCTCTTAAAGCGCCGGGTCACCGGGGTGGTGTCGCGCGGCGGGGCCTTCCTGGTCGCCTGGATGCGGCGTCACCGCCAGGAAAATCCCCTCTATGAGCATTATGATGAATTGCTCAACATCGCCCGGCAGTATGACGTCACTCTGAGCCTGGGAGATGGACTGCGGCCCGGCTGCCTGGCCGATGCTACCGATCGGGCCCAATTGCACGAGCTCAAGATTCAGGGCGAATTGACCCGCCGGGCCTGGGCCCAGGGCGTGCAGGTCATCGTCGAAGGCCCCGGCCATCTGCCCATGTCGGTGATTAAGAAGAATATGCGCCTGCAGCAGAAATATTGCCAGGGCGCGCCCTTTTATGTCCTGGGACCCTTGGTCACTGATGTCGCCGCGGGCTATGATCACATTGCCGGTGCCATCGGCGGCGCCCTGGCCGCCAGTTGGGGGGCTTCTTTCCTGTGCTATGTCACTCCCGCCGAACACCTGAAACTACCCGAAGTGGAAGACGTGGTGGACGGAGTGATCGCCTCGCGCATCGCCGCCCATGCCGCCGACATCGCCAACGGTATTCCCGGCGCTGCTGATTGGGACCTCAAGATGTCCCAAGCCCGGCGGGCCCTGGATTGGCAGACCCAGATCAACCTGGCTATCGATCCCAACAAAGCCCGGCGCTACCGGGAAATCAGCCAGGCCCAGGAAGACCAATGCACCATGTGCGGCCGCTTCTGCGCCATGAAAATCTTTGACGAACGCTTTGATGAACAATAATTAGCGGAATTTTAGAAACTTGGGGTAAGTTGCAGAAATTAGCGTTATACCTATTCCAATCAAATTTACCACCTTTTCCCTCTCCCCTTTGGAGGCGAGGGTCAGGGTGAGGGGGATTTATCTATCGCTGGTTTAAACAATCAAGTCCTAGCGAAGACTGAGTTGACTTTTCAGGCTGATAGGAATTGGGCTGGTGGTTACGTCCTATCAACCCGCTTGTTTTATAAACTCATGAGGGCCAAAATCCGGTTATTTAGCCCATAACCACGAAAACCAGCCCTCATCGGACTGGTTTTCTTGATGATTATCTCTAGATTTGGGGCTTAAGCACGGCTCTACTCAACCCCCCAGGATCAGCGATTGAAAGAGTTTAGCGCCTTTCCCTGATAATTAACCGCTAAAGCCTGCAGGCCGCCTCGCAGATCGGTTGCCACAGTTTTTTCTCTTCCTCCGGAAGCTGGTCATATTCCTCCTGAGTCAAGATACAATCCGCCGGCA
The DNA here is from genome assembly GCA_002049795.1 of Desulfobacca sp. 4484_104. GTDB lineage: Bacteria > Desulfobacterota > Desulfobaccia > Desulfobaccales > Desulfobaccaceae > Desulfobacca_B. The sequence continues at coordinate 1,950 of MUKC01000153.1, forward strand.
AGGAATTCATGTCTTCGACAATGGCGCAGTTGGGATGCGGATAGCACTGCTCACAGGCACAATGGACATATAAAGCCATATTCTTTCCCTCCTTTTAAAAACTATAGCAATAAAACCCGGCGATTGCAACCTCGGGGTAATCCGTCCCCCCTTAATCGGGCATGATCTCCCAGTAATCATGAAAAGATGGGCCGGTAGCGGTATAATTGGACCTTATAGTTTTTCCGGTACCCAGGCGCTGTCCTTCCTGGGGTTTCCAGAAGCGTAGGTAAATGGCCGGAATCGGCTGGGGACCGTCTACTGTCTGTTCTTCGAGCCAGATTTCTTTTTCTTCGATAACCTTCCAGACCGTACCATCCTGTTTATTTCGGACCCGTTGGCCAACCCGGGGCAGTTGTAGCATATCCCGCAGCGGTTTGAAGCGATAGATCGATTTCTCTTCCTCCTCCAGGATCGGCTCTCCCATCAGCATAATGCCGATGGCCCCAATAGGCGCGGTGACCAGGATGGACAGCACCGCGATCGCTAGAATTACTTCGCCTCCGGCCACCCCGGCCTCCAATGGGATCGCCCCAATAGCCGCCTGGACCGTAGCCTTGGGAATATAGGACACCACACAGAATAGTTTTTCTTTCCAATTAAGTCCAGCACCCAGCACCGAGAGGTAAGACCCGACCGAACGCCAGACCAGGCCAAAGGCTATAACTGCCAGTCCCGCCAGACCGGCATCCCAGGCTACTTGAATATTCACCTGGGCTCCGACCAGGACAAATAGCAGCAGTTCCGCAAATACCCACAGCTTTTTCAGCTTCTGAGAAATGATATGAGCCATGGCCTCTTCTTTTTCCAGGATGATGAAGCCGATGGCCATGACCCCCAGAAGGCTGGCGATGGGCAGAAAACGATGGGCCAGATCCTCAATCCAGGTCAGAACAATGGCCACGCCCATGATCAGAATGGTCTTCCGGGGGGGCGCCAACTCATATCTAAGAAAGAGTTTATATAAGATATAACCGGGAATCAGGCCAATGATGATGCCCAATACAATGGAGATCGGAATGCTCCCTAACTGCCAGGCCAGGTTAATCTGCTGGCCGCCATACATGCCCAGCAAAATGGTAAAAATTACTATTACAAAAACATCATCAATAGAGGAGGCGGCTAGAATTAAGGTGGGAATGCCTTTTTTGTCGCCTTTACCACGGTCCATGAAATTAATCATCAGTGGTACCACCACCGCTGGGGACACCGCGCCCAGAATCGATCCCAGGATGGCGGCCTCCATCCAGGTCAGGTCCAATAAAGTCGGTGCTATAATAATCACCCCGGCGATCTCTAACAGGGCTGGCACCGCGGACAATAGCAGCGCCGGGCGGGCAGTACGATGCAAAGTATCGCGGCGCAGTTCAAAGCCGGCCCGCAACAAAATAACAATCAGGGCCAGCTTGCGAAAATCAGCCGACACCGCCATCATGGCCGGATCAAGCAAATTAAAGACATAAGGGCCGGCTAGGATGCCCACGATTAACATGCCCACCAGCCCCGGCAGCTTGATCTGGCGGAACAGATAATCAGCAGCCAACCCCAAGACAATGATTACCGCGAGACTGAAAGCCATGCGTGTTCTCTCCTCAAAAAAAAAAAATTTGGCTGATTTTAGGCTTCAGGGGAGCTGATTTTCTCCAGAAATTTGAAGGATCGCAACTCCCGGCCCCAATGGTGGCGTATGAAGCCCTGTGCCAGACCCAGACATTGCTTCTGCGCCCGAGGGTCAAAGCGCAGTCGGGAGAGTTTGGCTAGCGGCAAGGTCTGAGCCAGCCGCAGAAGTTTCCAGGTTCCGACTTGCAGCGGGTACAAGCGCCCAGAGGCTTTGGTAGTACATGCACCACAAATCACCCCTCCCTGGGCGATGTCAAACCACAACGGGCCGCGGGGCACTTGCTGGCACACCAGACAAGCCTGCCACCGGGAGCCATAACCGGCCAGGGCCAGGAAACGAAACAGAAAACTGCATAACAGGGATTCGGGCGGTAAACCCTGATCTAGCAGGTTCAGCCCTGATTCCAAGGCGGCAAAAGTCTCTGGCACATTCTCTTGCGTACCCACGATTTCTCCGGCCAGTTCGCTCAGACAGGCGGCCACTCCCAGCCGTTGCAAATCTTGCCGCAGTCCCGGATAGGAGCTGACCAATTCGCAATTATCAATCCGCCCCAGAGCCCGATTGGGCCGCTCAGTATAGATCAGACTGACCCGCGAAAACGGCTCCAAACTATTCAAAAATCGCCGTTTACTCTTGCGGGCTCCTTTGGCTATGGCAGTCAGACGCCCGACGTCGGGGCTTAAAAAGGTAACGATGCGATCCGCTTCCCCATAATCGCGAGATCTGATGACAATAGCCGCGGTTTTATGAACTGGCACGTCTTTTTTATTTTATTACCGACCGGAGGGAACTCTAAATAGCCGCATCTTTGAACCCTTGTTCATGCTCCAAAAGCCAGTGCTTAACTTGGAGACCGGCGCTGAACCCTCCTAAGGAGCCATCAGCGCTGACTACCCGGTGACAGGGAATGATGATCGGCAGCGGGTTGGCCCGCAAGGCCCCGCCCACGGCCCGAGCCCCCTTTGGGAGGCCCAGATTGCGGCCCAGTTCTCCGTATGACACCGTGGTCCCAAACGGTATCATGCGTAATGCCGCCCAGACCCGAAGTTGAAATGGGGTGCCCTTAAGATCGAGTTTCAGGTGATCAAAATTATGCGCTCGACCGGCAAAATAATTTCGCAAGGCCTGAACCACCTCAGCTTGCCAAACATGCGGGGGTTCCGGGCCGCCAGTGCTGATATTGTCAGCGTCAGGATAAATTAATAGCCGTCGCAGTCCCCGAAGGCTAAAAACCAGGCTTAGTCGCCCCAACCGCGTTTCGAGCGAGTATTTCTCCCCTCCTGTCTGGATTGTTCTGGTTACCGTTTTTGCCATTAAGCTTTACTCTAGAGATGGCGGGCCAACACGGCAAACCAGAAATTATCATCCAAGATGATTTCGGGTTCGAGCGGCATTGTTTTCATCTGGGTCAGCACCTTATCGACTTCGGTGCCCATCAGACCCGAAAGAATATACCATTTTTTATCCAAAAAACTATCCTGGTCCAACAGGTCCCGCACCGCGCCATAGTAAATATTGGCCAGGGCCAGATCTGCGGGGGTGCCACAATATTTTAGCACATCGTCACAGATCAGGGTAATGCAATGCTCCTGCCGATTATACTGGACATTTTTGATGGCTGTACCAATAGCCAGATTATTATGGTCTACCGCCAGCACCTGCGCTGCACCGCGGGCTACACAGGCCAGGGCCAAAATACCGGTACCGGTACCTAAGTCCAGCACCCGAGGTAAATATTCCCGCTTATAAACCTCGTTAATCAACTCTAAACACATCTTGGTGGTGGGATGATAACCGGAGCCAAAGGCTACGCCCGGATCAATCCAGATCAGGTGTTCGCCTGGCGGTGTCTCACAGGGCTCCCAGGTGGGACAGAGATAAAATCCCGCGATACTACGCGGTTTGAGCGGATAGCCAGCTTCCCAATCCTCATAGTTGATCACGGTTTCAGAAAGATAGCGCTCGGACTGATCCTCTCCAATGAAGGCCTTTAAGGCCAGATCCATTTTACAGGTAAAAAACAGATAAGAACACTCCCCTTCTCGCCAGCAACCCAAATAATTCTTCAGGTCTAACGGCGGCCCCAGGGTAATCTCACCGGCGATTTCGTAAATGAACAGATATTGATATGGACAAGTAGTCAATGGTCGGTCCTTATGGGCTGCTAGCCGAATATTAAATTAGTCAAAAGTACCATAATCAAGGCTTAGTCACTGCCTCGATCACGGCATCGGCAACATAGTCCAACCCCTCGGTGGGCAACTCCAGATAGATCGGCAAGGCCAGGGTCGTCCCTCGGTGGGCAACTCCAGATAGATCGGCAAGGCCAGGGTCGTTGCCATGGCCCGATCGGCCTCGGGAAAATCCTCATCCTAGCCAACCAGATAGGCAAACCATTGGCCTGGCGGCCCGCGGTCCAGCCGTCCAAATAGGCCAATTTC
>MUKC01000042.1 GCA_002049795.1 Desulfobacca sp. 4484_104
TTCCTTAGATTGAGTAAGAATCTTTCGATAATTAATAATAATTAGTGAATTCGCAAGGAGTATCTAGTGTCCAGGATTTTGCGTCTCAATATGACCGATAATAGTTTTTATTGGGAAGCAGATTTACCGGCCTATGCGGGTTTAGGGGGACGCGGCCTCAGTTCCCGGATAATCCGCCACGAAGTGCCTCCTACCTGCCACCCGTTGAGCGCGGCCAACAAGCTGATTCTGGCCCCGGGTCTGCTGACCGGGACGGCGGCGGCCAACTCCGGGCGCATCTCGGTAGGCGGCAAATCCCCCAGGCCATAATTGTAGAGGGCCAACCGGCTGCCAGAAATTTCTCTCTGGTCCGACTATCCCAAGCGGGAGTAGAGTTCTACTCGGCAAATGAGTATGTCGGTCGGGGCAATTATGACACCATGGCCCAACTGCGGGCCGATTTTGGGGAACACGTGGGCATGATGAGCATCGGGCCGGCGGGTGAAAAACGGCTGGTTGCGGCCAGCATTCAGTTCGGCGACCAGCAGGGTCGCCCCAGCCGGGCCGCGGGTCGGGGCGGCCTGGGCGCGTTGATGGGCTCTAAAGGGCTTAAGGCCCTGGTGGTTGATGAGCGCGGCAGCGCGCCGCATTTGCCGATGGCCGACCCGGAGAAATTTAAAGCCGCAGCCCGTCAGTGGGCTAAAATACTTGTAAACCACCCGGTCAGCGGCCAGGCCCTACCCACCTATGGGACCGCGGTGCTCATCAATATTGTTAATGACGCCGGGGCCTTGCCTACCCAAAATTTCCGGCGTGGTCAGTTTGCAGCCGCGGCCGACCTGAGCGGCGAGAAAATGGTGGAATTGATTAAACAACGAGGCGGCAAAACCAAAAAAGGCTGCCATCCTGGCTGTGTCATCCAGTGCTCCCAGATCTACCATGATGCGACCGGCAAATATCTGACTTCCGGCTTTGAATACGAGAGTATCTGGGCCTTGGGGGCGCATACGACGATCCGCGATCTGGACTGTATTGCGCAGTTGGATCGCCTCTGTGATGATCTGGGGTTGGATACCATTGAAACCGGCGTTGCCCTGGGGGTGATGATGGAGGGTGGCCTGATTCCCTGGGGGGATGGCCCCGCGGCCCTCGACATGGTCAAAAAAGTGGCCAGTGACGACCCCTGGGGCCTGATCCTGGGCAACGGTTCGGCCTATGTGGGCCAGGCCTTGGGAGTGGCTAGAGTTCCAGTGGTCAAACGGCAAGGATTGCCGGCTTACGATCCTCGCGCCGAAAAAGGCATCGGGTTGACTTATGCGACTTCGCCGATGGGCGGCGACCATACCGCGGGTTACACCGTGGCCACCAATATCTTGGGCTGCGGGGGTAAAACGGATCCCCTAAAGAAAGAGGGCCAGATTGAACTGTCGCGCAACCTGCAGATTGCCACTGCGGTCCTTGATTGTACCGGGATCTGTCTGTTTACCGCGTTTGCCGTGCTCGATAATCCCGAAGCCTTGCCGTGTATTGTCGATATGATCAATGCGCGTTACGGCCTAGATCTCAGGGCTGACGATATCGTGGCTTTGGGACAACAGGTGCTGCAAGACGAACGCGGGTTTAATCGGGATGCCGGATTCACCCCGGCCCATGATCGATTACCGGAATTTTTTAAAGAAAAGCTGGCTCCGCATAATGTCACCTGGGACTTCACCGACGCCGAAATCGACCAGGTGTTAAAAGACATTTAGAGTAAATGAGCCAGTTAAAATAAGCCTGAGCATTCAAGGAGGCCCGATGACCATTCTTCGCCAGTTGGCCAATATTCCCCTGGTTGGGGGGACCATTTACCACCAAGGCCGGGAGGCACGCCAGATCTATCTTATTGTGGAGGGTCTGGTCAGTCTGGATGATGTCATGCCGGATGCTGATGCCTGGATTTCCTATGAACGCCATGGCCCCGGAGAACTGGTCGGGGCGGCCTCCTTATTGCGGGTGCCGGTGCATTCCTTGACGGCTACCTGCCTGGAGCCGACCTCAGCCATAGAAATAGACGTCGAGGCCCTGGAAAAATTGTTTGGCCAAGACCCGGAAATCGGCTTTAAGATGATGTACGAAGTTGCCTATATCTATTTTCAACGCTATGAAAAAGCTAAAACCAGGCTCTATAATGTATTCCGGGAAATTCCGGTCCGCCTGATCTGCCGTGAAGAACCAGTGTCCCCTGAGAGGTAAGTGCCTGACGCGGGCCTGGGCAGCCTTCCTTGGAATGCCTACAAAAAATCTAACTGGTTGTCCTCCGGCCCCCCCCTGGTAAAAGGGCGCATAAATTTCAACATATTGAGATAATGAGATATTTTTGCACCCCTACCTAACCCTGCCCCATCAAGAAGGACGGAAAAAGGAGTTTTTGGAGAAGAACTAATCAGCAAAACAGTAAAGAATTTCGATCTCTGAGCCGACTAGCTAGGTGGAGAGGGTGGCAAGCAGGACCGAGATCTGATTCTCAACCCATGACGGCACATAGTATTCCTTATTTTTAATTAAACCGTTCTCCGGGTCTGGGGTGAGCCAGAGAAAAATAGTGCGTCAACATGCTAATTGGCACGATCTCTGCATAAAATTTTCTATTAAAGTCGATTTTTGCCCGGCGGGACCGGTGGGCAGGCTGATTTAGGGCAATTATCCGGCGACCGTCAATCACGTGGGATAGAAAAAATTTATTGACATCAGGCGGGCCTTTGTGTCAATATTTGAACATTTAGTTAACCTGATTGAATATCGAGGGGATGCAGGTCAAAAAACATCAAGTTTGCTATCTCAGAATGAATCACCCCTAGTCCAACTTTCCACCACCCCGAGGCACTTACTAAATCAAAGGAATAATTATGGCAATTACCGGAGTTGTTATTCGTCACTTGCAGATGTACGCTGATCAACGCGGACGGTTAGGGGAAGTTTTCCGTCAGGATGAATTAGACCCGGAATTACATCCGGTGATGGCATATATTTCTTTTACCAAACCGGGGCTGAAGCGGGGACCACATGCTCACGTGGACCAGACCGATTTTTTCTGCTTTCCCGGACCGGGCGATTTCCGGGTGGTGTTGTGGGATAATCGCCCTGAAAGTCAGACTTACGGCGAGCGTCAGGAGGTAACTTTAGGGGACTGCCAACCGGGGATAGTGGTGATTCCGCCGGGTGTAGTCCATGGTTACATTAATGTCAGCGATCGGGAAGGTTTGGTGCTTAATTGTCCTAACCGGCTTTACCGGGGACCGGGACGCGCCAGTGCAGTCGATGAAATACGGTATGAGGATGATACTAATTCTAAATTTACCTTGGACTAAGTTAACGACCAGTTTGAGGAGTTCAGCACGATTAATAACATAGATGAAGATTTTAATCACGGGGAGCCATGGCCAACTGGGACGCACCTTGGTTCAGGAAGGTGACTTCCGGGGATGGGAAATTATCGCCACCGATGTTGATCAGTTGGATATCACCAATCGCCAGGGGGTGTTGGCTGAGGTGGAGAAATGCCGTCCCGACCTTATCATTAACGCCGCGGCCTATACCCAGGTTGATGAGTGCGAAACCAAAACCGAATTGGCCTATCGGGTCAACGCCTTAGGACCCCGAAATTTAGGTCTGGCCTGTCGACGTTGGGGAGCGCGCTTGCTGCATATCAGTACCGATTATGTCTTTGATGGCGAAAAGCCGGACCCTTATTTTGAGTGGGATCCCCCCCGGCCCCTGTCGGTCTATGGGTGCAGCAAATGGTTAGGCGAGCAGTGGGTGCGGGAACAATGTGCGGATCATTTTATTGTGCGGACGGCCTGGCTCTATGGTCCCGAGGGACAAAACTTGACGCCTTTGGGACTTATCACGCTACCTGTCAGGGGGCTTGTTCGTGGTACGAGTTTGCCTTGCAGATCGTTGCCGCCGCCGGACTGACGGTTGAGGTCCAGCCCTGCACTAGCAGCGAATTTCTCCGTCCGGCGCCCCGCCCCCGTAACTCGGTATTAGCCAATCGCCTGCTGCAATTGGAAGAATTAGATAACATGCCGGAGTGGACTACTGACTTTGCCGAATTCTGGGCCCGGCACGGAGCGCAATTATGACTACTATTCTGGTTACCGGCGGCGCGGGCTTCATCGGTTCCAATTTTATCCGTTATTTCGCCCAACAGCGCCCGGAATTCAACATAATCAACTTGGATCTGTTGACCTATGCTGGTAATCCGGAAAACCTGATCGATCTGGAGGGTTCACCCCATTATACCCTGATCCAGGGTGATATTGCCGACCAGGCTTTGGTCTATTCGCTGTTTAAGCGCTATCCGATTACCCGGGTGGTGCATTTTGCCGCGGAATCGCATGTCGATCGCTCCATAATGGCCCCGGATGCCTTTGTGCGCACTAATGTCCAGGGCACCTTTGTATTACTTGAGTCAGCCCGTCAGCTCTGGCTCGAGGAAAAATCAAAGCTGGAGGAGGAACCACGTTTTCTACATATCAGTACCGATGAGGTCTATGGTTCATTAAAGTCCCAGGAACCGGCCTTTACGGAATCTTCCCCTTATGCTCCCAACAGTCCCTATGCGGCCAGCAAAGCCTCGGCCGATCTGCTGGCGCGCGCTTATTATAAAACTTATGGCCTGCCGGTCATGATAACTAACTGCTCTAACAATTATGGACCCTATCAATTTCCCGAAAAGTTAATCCCGTTAGTTATTGCACAGGCCCTAGACCATAAACCTATCCCCATTTATGGTAAGGGAGATAATATCCGCGATTGGCTCTATGTCGAAGATCATTGTCGAGCCCTGTTGCGAGTATTGGAAGACGGCAGACCCGGGGAAACTTATAATATCGGCGCTCAAAACGAGCGTTCGAATCTTGAAGTAGTCCACCAGATACTGCAAATTTTGCAGGATCAGCAAGCAGATGGTTACCCATTAACGGATCTGATCACCTTTGTCAAAGACCGCCCTGGCCATGATTGGCGTTACGCCCTTGATACTACAAAGCTTAACCGTGAGCTAGGGTGGCGACCGGAGGTAAGCTTTACGACGGGTCTGGAACGGACAATCAATTGGTACCTGGGACAGCGAGACTGGATAAGCCGCATCAAATCCGGGCTTTATCGGGACTATCTGGCCCGTCAGTACGGCTCAGCTATTTGAGCTAAGAACCATTCCTGCCCACTGCCATAGCCGACGTTCCAACTAGGTCATTAAGTATTATTATTCTATTATGAGGAGAGGCTATGCCCAAGCCACCAGCAATCTTGGTGGTGGATGACGAACCGGCAATAACTGAAACCATTCAAGAAATTTTGATTGCCCATGGTTATCAGGCCAGTACTGCTAAGGATGGCTTAGCCGCCCTGGAGCAATTGGAAAAAGACCGGTTCGATATGGTCCTGATCGATGTGGTGATGCCCGAAATGGGCGGAATGGAGCTGTTGCGCCAAATTAGCCTGTTATACCCGGAAACCATGACCATGATGCTCTCCGGTTATTCCAGTATCAAAGACGCAGTCGCCGCCATTAAATTGGGGGCCTATGATTACATCGCCAAGCCGGTGCATCCGGAAGCCCTGTTGTTTACCATTGAGCGAGCCTTGCAGTTCAAAGACCTGCGCCTGGCCACGCGGGAGTTGGAATGGACCCTGAAAGGCGCCGAGGCCTTGGGGTTACAGTTCCTGGAACTGGCCCCCGAAGTCGAAGAATTTAAGGTCTTAGAACAGTTGCGCCAAGAAGCCCCACAGGTCGAGGATTGGCAACAGCTAGCCCACCTTTTCTTAGAAAAAGCCTTAGATCTGTCCCAGGCGACGCGCGGCTCGATTTTTCTCCTTCAGCCTGATCAAGACGAACTGACCTGTGCGGCCCAACGCGGGCTGGATACTGATCACAATTATCCCTCGGGTGGCTCCCCGGCAGAAGGAATCATGGGATATGTCTTACAGCATGGCCGGCCCTTGTTGGTTCCTGATATTACAAATGATCCTCGTTTTTATGATCCACACCAAAGTCAACCGCCGCGTAGCACTAGTTTTATTGCCATGCCGGTTATGGAGGAGAAATTATGGGGGATTATCAACCTTAGCGACCGTCAGGATCGGCAACCCTTTACCAGCCGGGAGCTATTTCTGATCTGGTTGTTGGCCCGAGTTATGGCTGAAATTTTGAGTATGAAAAAGCAGGAGGAAGAAAGCCGACGTATCAACCAGGTTCTGGTGGACACCAAGTCTGAACTTGATCAGATGAAAGGTTATATCAGTCACCTGAGCAAATCGGTGACTATCGGTTTGGCAGTTATAGATCAGGACATGCGGTTATGCTCAACCAACCCGGCCTTTGCCAAACTTTTGAACCGGGATGAAAGCAACTTAATCGGTGAAGAGGAACCGGAACAGCCCAGGGTGCTGTTAGTGCTGGATGACATCACTGAATTTGAGCAGATGCGGCAACGCCTGGCGTTTAGTGAACACCTGGCGATCTTGGGAAAGCTTTCCACCTGTGTCGTCCATGAGTTGAATAACCCGCTCGATGGCGTTATGCGCTATATCTCCTTGGCTTTACTTAAAAGAGACGATAGCCGGGAAGTGGAACGATATTTGAGTGAAGCCCAAAGAGGTTTAAATCGCATCTCCCAATCGGTCCGTTCCATGCTTAACCTGAGTCAACCCCAGCCCGAGATCAAGGCCCGGAGCACCTTGTTGAACCAGCTCCGGGAGGCGGTTAAGATCTTGATGTTTCAAGCTAATGATCAAGAAGTAGAAGTAACTTTGGAAATGTCTCCAGGATTTGATAATCTAATGGTAGCCAGCGATTTTTATATGGTTTTTGTCAATGTGATTAAAAATGCCTTAAATGCCATGCCTCACGGCGGAAAATTACAGATCAGCGGTGTTGAGGAACTAGGCCGGATGTTCATCAGATTCAAGGATAACGGCGAGGGGATTGCGCCCCACAATCTAGAAAAGATCTTCGAACCCTTTTTTACTACCAAAAAGAAAGAACGAGGCATTGGCTTGGGGTTAGCAATTTGTAAAAAAATCATCGAACGTTATGGCGGGCAGATTAAAGTGGATAGCCTGGTAGGCCAAGGGACTACCGTTACCATCGAGTTACCCCTGCCGGTAGCGGATAGGTGTCAAAAACTATAGCGCTTCAGGGGAGAAGAAATCTTGAAGTATAAAGATATATTAATAGTCGATGACGATGATTTTGTCTGTCATTCTCTTCAGGAAATGCTTACTTATGACGGTTATACGGTAGATTCGAGCATCGATGGCATCGAAGCTCTGGAGAAATTTAAGACGACGCGGTTCAATATCATCCTGTCCGACATGCGTATGCCTGGCATGGATGGCATCGAGTTATTGAAGGAATTTAAGGGCAAGGATGCCGAAACCATCTTCATTATGATTACGGCGCACGGCAATATCGATAGGGCGGTGGAGGCTATTAAGCTGGGAGCTTATGATTATATTACTAAACCAATCGATGACCTGCGCCTTAGATTAACCATTAAGCGAGCCATGGAGCAGAGGCGGCTGCTGTCCTCTTATCAATCCCTGAAAAAGCGGGTGCGCCCCTGGGAACTGGAAGAAGGCGTAATCTTTAAAGACCGCCAGATGACGGAACTCCTGGATATGGTCCACATGGTGGCCGATACCATGGCGACGGTATTGATCACTGGCGAATCTGGCACCGGCAAGTCCCTGCTGGCTAAATATATTCATCGCCACTCGGCCCGCCGCGATAAACCCTTCGTAGAGCTGAGCTGCGGCTCGCTGTCGGAAACCCTGTTGGAAAGCGAACTCTTTGGCCATGTGCGCGGCTCCTTTACCAGCGCCTATCGCGATAAAAAAGGCAAATTCGAAGAGGCTCAGGAAGGTACCATCTTCCTGGACGATGTCAACAGCGCCTCTTTGAATCTCCAAGTTAAGTTATTGCGTATTCTGCAAGACAAGGTTTTTGAACGGGTGGGCGGCAACCAGACTCTCAAAACCGATGTCCGCATCATTACCGCTACCAACACCCCGCTCATCGATGAAGTGGAGCGTAAACGCTTCCGTGAAGATCTATATCATCGCATTAATGTGGTGTCCTTGTCCGTCCCGCCGTTGCGGGAGCGCTTAGGAGACATTGAACCGTTGATCGAACACTTTATTAGTCGATTTAATGAAATCCATAATAAGCAGGTCAAAGGCATCGCCAAAAGTGCGCTGCAATTATGTCACCTCTATCCCTGGCCGGGAAACGTTCGGGAATTAGAGCACGTGGTCGAACGGGCCGTGATCCTCAGTCAGGGAGATTTCATTATCCCGGAGGTTTTGCCCCAGCCGCTGGTGGAACGGGTAAAGTCCTGGAAACCGCGATTAGAAGGGATGCCTTTGGCGGAAGCCCTGGCCGCAGCCGAAAAACAGATTCTTTTCGAAACCTTACGAAAAAATAATTGGAATCGTCAGATAACTGCGCAGATGTTGAATATCAGCCGGACCACCCTGTTTAATAAAATGCGGCGTTATGATATTGATGACCCGCGACGCCACAATTCCTCCGATTCCGTAGATGAGAACTATTCTTGAGGCCCAAGGGCCTGGTCCGGTTTCTAACCCTGATTCCGAGGTCGGGATATCCGGGTGGTGAGCAATTTCGCCGGGGTAACGTGAACCCAGACTATCAGACCTTAGTGGATTGGGACCACCGTTATCTCTGGCACCCTTTCACCCAGATGCAAGGCTTTGTCCAGGAAGAATTATTGATTATCGCTCGCGGGGAGGGGGTCTATGTCTATGATACCGACGGCCGCCGTTATCTTGACGGGGTGTCGTCCATCTGGGCCACCGTCCATGGACACAACCGGCCCGAATTAAACCAGGCCATCAAGGCCCAGTTGGAAAAAATCGCCCACAGCACCTTGCTCGGGTTGGGCAATATCCCGGCCATTCAGTTGGCCCAACGTTTGGCAGCCATTACCCCGCCGGGGCTGTCCAAAGTATTTTACTCCGACAGTGGCTCCACCGCGGTCGAGGTCGCCCTCAAGCTGGCTTATTGTTACTGGCAGCTCCAGGGAAAACCGCAGCGCCAGCGTTTCCTCAAGCTGGCCGGGGCCTATCACGGTGACACCTTGGGGGCCGTGGCGGTCGGCGGCATCGACATATTTCACGAAATTTTTAAGGATCTGTTATTTCCCACTTATACGGCCCCGGCGACTTATTGTTATCGCTGCCCGGAACGCGATCATTGTCAGCAGCAGTGTCTAACCGGCCTGGAGGAGCTGGTTGCCGCCCATCACCAGGAGTTGGCAGCGATCATTCTGGAGCCGGTGATGCAGGGCGCCGCCGGTATGATCCCCCAGCCGCCGGGCTATCTGGCCCGAGTGCGGCAGGTGGCGGATCGTTACGGGGTGCTGCTCATCGCCGATGAGGTGGCCACCGGTTTCGGTCGCACCGGCCGGATGTTTGCCGGTGAACATGAAGGCGTGACCCCGGACTTGCTCTGCCTGGGCAAGGGCCTGACCGGGGGTTATCTCCCCTTAGCTGCCACTTTAGCTACTGATCAGATTTACCAGCAATTTTTGGGCGAATATCAGGAGTTCAAAACCTTTTTCCATGGCCACACCTATACCGGCAACCCCCTGGCCGCGGCCGCGGCCCTGGCCAGCCTGGATCTGTTTGAGAGTGACCAGGTATTGCTAAAATTGGCGGCGCGCATTGATTATTTAACCCAAAGATTGGCGGCCCTGGCCGATCACCCGCATATCGGCGACATCCGCCAGCGGGGTTTTATGGTAGGTCTGGAACTGGTGCAGGATAAGGCCAGCCGGGAGCCCTTCCCCGTGGCCCGACGGACCGGGCATCAGGTGATCCTGGCGGCCCGGAAGTTAGGGGCCATTCTCCGACCCCTGGGGGATGTGGTGGTGCTCATGCCGCCCTTGAGCATTTCTCAGGCAGAGCTTACCGAGCTAATGGATATCACCTCCCAGGCCATTGACGTGGCTACCCGAGGATGACTTAAACCGGGTAATTCCGCCATGCCCAGATCTCATTGAAGTATTTATTATTTTTATAAACTCGAGCGTCAGCACTCAATCTTTTGGAGCATCAACACTGGCGAAGGAATTTTCCAAAAGCACGCTGGCCCGCTGTCGATCATCTTCAATGCCTTGCTTACAGATAGCATGTTGGTCAGCCACAAAAACCTTTTCTAATTCAACTCTGGCCTGGGCGGGGAGACGGAGTCGGATCATGGTTTCGGCCAGGAACAGGTGATTGGTGGTATTGTTCGGGGCTAAATCAGTCGCCGCTTTCAGGTGATGTAAGGATTTATAGGGATCGCCTACCGATAACGGCCAGTCCGGGGCCTCATAGTAGATCCGACCTAAGACGCGATGGGGTCCGGCCTGATCATAGGATGAGTCGAGTGCCATGGCGCGTTCCAGCTCTTCCAAAATTTGGGGGAGCAGCACCAGGCCATCGGACCAACTCATCTGCGCAATACCGGCAAGATTCAAGGCCAGCCAATAATGGCCTTCGACACTGTTGGGCCGCTCCTGGAGCAGTTTTTCCGCGTAATATCTGCCTTTTTCAAAATAATCCTTGCGCTTGGTTTCGTCGGTGACCTCGCCCATAATATAGGAAGTCCGAGCTAGCCCGACGAGCAAGGGAAATCGCTCGGAGCCGGGTTCTGGCAAATGTTCCTGATAGATGTTCAGGGCCCGAATAACTTCGGGGGGAGTGGGACATTCCAACAGACGTTTGGCTTCCACTAGGGTTTCGGCCCGGGTTTTTTGATTCATCATCCCCAGTAAAAGCCCCAAGATTATATAAGTTATGGTTTTAATTAATCTTGACGAGGACATCTTTAGACCACTCCTCTGCAGCCGTGATCGGCCCTTGATTAATCCAGGCATAACTCCTTTAAGAAAGGCCTTGGGAGTCATCCTGAGGTGGTGGAGGATTTCAGCTTGAGGGAAAAACCAGATTCTAGGCGCTGCTCAGGATGACTATCGCTGAAACAGGTTAATACTGCATGAGGTTAATATTAATCATTAATTGTGAGGTTACCGCGACTACCGACATTCACTAAACTTAGTCACTTATAGCGTGTTCAGTTCCCCTGGCCGGGCAGTTCAAGAATTTAGTGGCAAAGGCCATTTCAGTAAATTCTTCCCGTACAGCGACTTGATAAACCGAAACTTGGTATCGGGACAACTATTAAGGCGATAATTTTTTCGACCGCGTCGTCGCCCCTCTGTGGCCCCAGGTGGGGTTCTCAGGGCTTCCCCCTTGGCGGTCGGAGTGGTGGTTCAAAAGCCATCCAGACAATCATCTATCCGGTTGGCCGGCACCAGTCCTTGGGTAAGCATCGTCAAACGGCTTAGAAACTTAATCATAGTTGTTTACGAAATCAGAAAAACGAAGATTATAGAGGATGTTTTTTGATTATCAGCCCCAGTTAACCCCATGTCGAAATTAGAGGACACGATCAACAGTTTATTTTATACTTTATTTAATCCCAGAGCGCAAGCACTAAAATTTCAGTCTGGCGGGTGAGGCTGATAAACACGCCACTGGTGATCATCTAGTGACGAGGAGGTATATAGACTTCCCGGGCCTTGATGCCGTCCGAGGGGCCGACCAGCCCTTCTTTTTCCATCATCTCAATGATGCGGGCGGCGCGATTGTAGCCCACCCGCAGGCGGCGCTGCAGCATAGAGATAGAGGCCTGGCGGGTCTCGGCAACGATGTCCAGGGCCTCCTGATATTTTTCGTCCTTGTCGCCCAGTTCTTCCGCGTCGGCCTTCTGCTCCTGGATCTCCAGGATTCCCGGTTCAAATTCCGGGGCCTGCTGGGCCTTGAGAAAGTCCACCACCCGCTTGACCTCTGCCTCAGAAATATAGGCCCCATGAATGCGTTTGAGACGGGAAGTGCCGGGCGGCAAAAACAGCATGTCACCTAGACCCAACAGCTTTTCGGCCCCGGCGCTATCGAGGATGGTCCGGGAGTCCACCTTGGAAGACACCTGAAAGGAAATCCGGGTAGGGAAATTAGCCTTGATCAGGCCGGTGATGACATCGACGGAAGGCCGCTGGGTGGCCAGGATCAGATGGATGCCGGCGGCCCGGGCCTTTTGGGCCAGGCGGATGAGATATTCTTCGGTCTCCCGGGCCGAAACCATCATCAGGTCGGCCAATTCGTCGATGACGATGACAATATAAGGCAAATGCGGCAGAATTTCGTCGTCATCAGCGGGAATCGTGGCTTTCCGGTGTTTCCGGTCCTTCCGCAGCTTGGCATTATAGGATTCAATATTGCGAACTTCCAGGTCGGAGAGCAGGCCATAACGGCGTTCCATTTCTTCCACGGCCCAGCGTAGGGCGTTGGTGGCGACTTTGGGGTTGATGACCACCGGATGCAGCAGATGGGGAATGCCTTCGTAGGTCGAGAGCTCAATACGCTTGGGGTCGACCATCAGAAACCGCACTTCGTCAGGATTGGCCTTATAGAGAATGCTGACGATCATGGCATTGAGCCCGACGCTTTTGCCAGTGCCGGTGGCCCCGGCAATCAGCAGGTGCGGCATTTTGGCCAGATCACTGACCACCGGCTGTCCCAGGATGTCTTTGCCCAGGGCGATGCTCAGCCGGGATGGAGAATGGCGATAAACCTCATGGGCCAGGATTTCCCGCATGGTGACCAGTTGCCGCTTGGCATTGGGAATTTCAATGCCAATCACCGCTTTGCCCGGCACCGGGGCGACGATGCGAATCGACAGGGCCTTCAGGGCCAGGGCCAGGTCGTCGGCCAGGGCCGTCACTTTGCTGATCTTGACGCCCAGCGCCGGTTCAAATTCGATCATGATGATGACCGGGCCGGGGCGGACGGCCACTACCTTGCCTTCCACCCCAAAGTGTTCCAGGGTATTTTCTAATTTCCGGGCCTGGGCCAACAGGGCCTCCTCATGGACCTGAAAATCATAGGACGGCGGCGGACTCAAAAAATCAAGTTGAGGCAAAATAAAGCTACTCAAGGGTAGGGCCTTGACCCGCTTTTCGCGGCGGGAGACGGTTTCTGCCGCCGCGGTGACTACATTAACCGAGGCTGACTCGGACACCGTAGCAGTTTCCATAGTGGTCGTCAGCGGGGTGAATGAATCTTCCGCCGCCTCTGGAATCGGTGAAGGTTGGGGAGGGACAGGTGGCCTAGGGGGTGCGGCCGGTTCCTGGCGGCGGTCCTTAGCGGTTCGTGCCAGCCGTGCCAGTTGTTGGCGGATCAGACCCAGCAGACCGACATAAGAGATGCGAGTAACCGCCATGAAACTGACCAAAAATAGGGCAATTAGGGCTAAGGCGGTCCCGGCCAGATTAAGCCACGGGGTTAATAAAACTACTACCTGCCATCCCAGGGTGCCGCCCCCCAGAATCTGGCGACCGCCCCAGGGAACCATGGGCCAGCCTAAGGAGATCAAGCCGCCGGTAGCCACCAGCAATCCCAGATAGGCCAGCCACTGCCAGGGATAGCGCAGGCCGGGATCGCCTTGGTAAAACTTCAGGGCCAGCCAACTGAGGATAATAGGCAGCCAGAACGCGGCCAATCCCAGGCTCCAGATCAGATGACCGGCAATCAGGGCACCGGCTTTGCCGCCCCAGTTCGCTACCTGGTTTACTTGCCAAACTCCGGCCAGATTCCAGGGATCGCCGGAGTTAAAGGACAGCAGACTGAGAACCGCAAACAGGTCCAAAACCAGCAGTACCAGGGCAATTATTTCTTGACTCAGGCGTCGGCCCGGAGGCGGCGACACCGGTTCCCGGACTGGTAGGGGTGGAACCGCTTGGCTTTTCTTTTTACGTTTATTCTTTTTAGGGGATGCCATGGTCGGTAAAAATAGATTAACGAACTTTTCCATATTATCAAATTATGCCGGAAAATCATAGGATTTAAGAGATCATTATTTAAAGCCGGAAAATTAGCATAACCTGGGGGTGTTGCCCAAGTCCTGGGCGGGGCGCGGCGGCCACCGGCTCAGTAACCGGGAGATAGGCTTGCCCTTCCGGGCAGGTATGGTATAAAGTATAAATCAATTCAAACTGCTCAGGAGCTCAGGATGGAAGCGCGCTACGATCCGGCCCGCATTGAGGCCAAATGGCAGCGTTATTGGCTGGAACAGGGGTTGTTTGCGGTACAGGAAAGGGCTGATCGACCGAATTATTATGTGCTGGAGATGTTTCCTTATCCCTCCGGCCGGATTCACATGGGGCATGTGCGCAATTACACCATCGGCGATGTGATTGCCCGTTATAAACGGATGCAGGGCTATAATGTCTTGCATCCCATGGGTTGGGATGCCTTTGGTATGCCGGCGGAAAACGCCGCCCTGGCCCATAATATTCATCCGGCCCAATGGACCATGGATAATATTAACTATATGCGGCAGCAACTCCAATCATTGGGTTATAGCTATGATTGGTCCCGGGAACTGGCCACCTGCGATCCCCAGTATTATCGCTGGGAGCAACTGATCTTTATCGAAATGTATCGACGCGGCCTGGCCTATAAGAAGCTGTCGGCGGTGAATTGGTGCGAGCAGTGCCAGACGGTATTGGCCAACGAACAGGTAGAGGGAGGCTGCTGCTGGCGTTGCCATCAGCCGGTAACCTTAAGGGAATTTAACCAGTGGTTTTTTAAAATCACGGATTATGTCGAAGAATTGCTGGCCTATTGCGATCAGTTGCCCCATTGGCCGGAACGGGTGCTCACCATGCAGAAAAACTGGATCGGTAAGTCCGAGGGCGCCGAGATCTATTTTCCCCTGGAGGAAGGCACCGAATGCATCGCGGTGTTTACCACCCGGCAGGATACCTTGTATGGGGCGACCTTTATGAGCCTGGCGCCGGAACATCCTTTGGCCCTGCGGTTAGCTCAAGGCAACCCCCAGGCCGAGGCAGTCCAGGAATTTGTCGAGCGCTGGAAGCAACAGAATCGCAGCCGCGGGGTCTTGGAGGAGTTGACCAAAGAAGGGGTGTTTACCGGGCGTTATTGTCTTAATCCGGTAACCGGTTGGCGGATGCCGATCTACGTCGCCAATTTTGTGCTGATGGAATACGGCACCGGCGCGGTCATGGCGGTTCCGGCGCATGATCAACGGGATTTCGAATTTGCCCAAAAATACCAGTTGCCGGTGGTGGTGGTCATTCAACCCCCGGAGCAGAACCTGAGCGCCGAAACCCTGAGCGCCGCTTACGAAGCCGACGGCACCCTGGTAAACTCCGGACCATTCAATGGTCTGACCGGCCCCGAGGCCCGCCCGGCCATTGTGCAATATCTCGAGAAAGAGGGCAAAGGCCGTCCGTCATTGCATTATCGCTTGCGGGATTGGGGGATCTCCCGGCAACGCTACTGGGGCGCGCCGATTCCGATCATCTATTGCGGGCGTTGTGGGATGCAAACCGTACCCGAAGCCGACCTGCCGGTAGTCTTGCCGTTGGATGCCAAGATTCCCCCCACCGGCGGCTCTCCCCTGGCCCAGATAGACACCTTTGTCAACACGACCTGTCCGGTTTGCGGTGGTCCGGCCCGGCGCGAGGTCGATACCATGGATACCTTTGTGGAATCCTCCTGGTACTTCCTGCGCTATACCTGCCCGGCCTATCGGGAAGGCCCTCTGGACGCGGCCAAGGTAAATTACTGGCTACCCGTGGATCAGTACATCGGCGGCATCGAACACGCGGTCATGCATCTGCTCTATGCCCGATTTTATACCAAAGTCCTGCGCGATCTGGGCCTGATCCAGATCGATGAACCCTTTACCCGTTTGCTGACCCAGGGTATGGTCCTGAAAGATGGGGCCAAAATGTCCAAATCCAAGGGCAACGTGGTAGATCCGAATGAACTGATTGAAGAATTTGGGGCAGATACCACCCGCTTGTTCTGTCTGTTTGCCGCCCCGCCGGAAAGGGACCTGGAGTGGAGCGAACAGGGCGTGGCCGGTAGTTTCCGTTTTCTGCACCGGGTCTGGACCCTGGTTTATGAACTGCATGCCCAGTTGGCCGGGGTCAGGCCGTACTCCGGTTCCGGCACCGAACTAGCGCCCGGCTTGCGGGACTTGCGCCGTCAGGTGCATCGAACTATCCATAAGGTGACGGTTGACATCGAATCCAGGTTCCATTTCAATACCGCCATTGCCGCCATGATGGAACTAGTCAATGAACTATATCTGGCCCGCGACCGCCAAGACATGAATTTCGAGGCTGGCCCCCAGGCGGCCCCGGTATGGCGGGAGGCCATCGACAACCTGCTGCTGATGCTGAGTCCGATGGTGCCCCATTTTGCCGAGGAACTGTGGCACGTCCTCGGACACTCGACGTCGCTGTTGTTAGCCGATTGGCCGAGCGCGCAACCCGAAGCCCAGGCCGCGGCAACGCGTCTGGTGGTCATCCAGATCAATGGCAAACTGCGCAGTAAGATCGAAGTCCCGGTAACCACGGGAGAGGACGAAATGTGTCAACTGGCCCTGGAAGACCCGCGCATAAAGGAGTTGATCCAGGGGCAAAAGCCCAAAAAAGTGGTGGTGGCCCGTAAGAAGTTGGTCAACATTGTGATTTAAGCGAAAGCCATTTGTTTAGGAAGCCGAGATCAATGACACGCCGATTGCTACCCTTAGTGCTAGCCATACTCAGCCTGATTGCGACCGCGGCTTGCGGCTACCATGTCTTGGGGAACGCGCCAACGACCTACCTGAGCCAAGCCAAATTGGCCATCCCGCTTTTCACCAATCGTTCTAATGAAGTCGGACTGGAAGCCATTTTTGCCAATGCCTTCATCAATACCTTTTCCCACAGCCAGGTAGCTCGATTAACTGCCCAGGAAGATCAGGCGGATGTAATTCTGCAAGGAGATCTGACCACCGTGGAACATACTTCGGTGGCGTATCGTGATATCGACCAATCTCTGGTCCGCCGGGTAACGCTTACCATTAATTTGGTCCTCAAGGAACGTCAGTCCGGCAAGGTCTTATGGAAGGATGTAAAGGTCATTGATGCCGATTATGTGGTCAGGGCTGATTATCATTACGGCGAAGCAACTCGCCAGATGGCCATCAACAAGGCCGCGGCCACCATGGCCCAGCGGGTGCATGACGAAATTCTCATGATACTTTAAGGCCTGATTATGTCTCACCCTATCCTGGAACGGCACCTCAAAAAGCAAACCCTGCGGCCCGTTTATCTGTTTTATGGAGAGGAGGAATTTCTGCTCCGCCGGGCCTTGGAACGCCTGCAAACCGGGTTAAGGGCCGATGACCAACAGCAGTCGGAAAAGCATATCCTGGAGGCCGAGGATACCAGCCTGGCGGAAGTGCTGAGCCAGGCGCGGGTTCCCTCTTTGTGGGGGAACGGCACCCCTATTGGCGGCGACTTCAGGAACAGGAAGCGGCTTTAGGATTTTTCCGGCTTAAAGAAGCGGCGTTGCCCCGCTGGCTGGAGCAGGAGGCGCGTCGTCAGGGCAAGGTTCTGCCTCCGGCCGCGGCTCAGCGCCTGATCGAAACCGTGGGTGACAACCTGCTAGAGCTGGCCCAGGAGCTGGAAAAGCTAGTCCTCTATATGGGGGCCGAAAAAACCATCACTGCCCCCCTGGTTAGCCAATTGACCTGTGCTAGCCGCAGTTTTACGATCTTTGCGCTGGTCGATGCCCTGGGCCAGCGGCGGCCGGAGCAGGCCCTACAGATTTTGAAGCGCTTGCTGGAATTGGGAGAGCCGCCGCTCAAAATCCTGGTTATGCTCGCCCGGCAACTGCGTCTGCTCCTGCGCCTACAGGACTACCAAGACGCCGCCACCCCGGTCGAGGAACAGGCCCGTCGTCTGGGGCTGCCGCGAGGCATCGTCCTCAAACTGCAGCGTCAGGCCGCGCATTTCCGGGTTGCCGAGCTGCGGTCGCACCTCTTTAATTTACACCGGGCCGATCAGGGCTTAAAAACCTCTCCGCTACCACCGCGGTTATGGTTAGAAAAGGTAATCCTGGAGCTCTGCCCCCCGGTTCCTTTCAGGAACCAGCGGTTAGGGAATTGACTTGGCGAGTCAGTCGGGAGATTTTTCGAGCCGCGGTTTTCCAATGCAGCGTGCCACGGCCCGCCACCCGGTCGATGACCGGGATCGCTTGTTTTAAAGCAGCTTGCGCCTCTTCCGGTTGATTGCGGGCCACCGCCTGTCGGACTGCTTTAACTAATTGCTTAACCCGGGTCTTGCGACTCATGTTGCGGATGCGGCGTACTTTGCTTTGTCGGGCCCGCTTCATGGCCGAGCGATGTCTTGCCAACTAATGATCCTCCTCCAACTCTCAGGCTGTTTAATAATAAGGGCCACCGGATGGGCCTGCAGGTGTGTTCCTACTCGATCAATCCTGGGTGGTTAGTGAAATATCATATTTTAAGCCGCTGTCAAGTCATAAAAGCAGTGCCATGCTTTTGCCTTTTAACTTGCTTGGCGGAAGAAATTTAAAAAATAGCTGACACCCGAAATCAAGGTGACAACCAGTGCCAACCAGATCAAGATGGTGCCGAGCTGATGGAAATCGACCCCGGCATAGGGGTAGTGT
The DNA here is from genome assembly GCA_002049795.1 of Desulfobacca sp. 4484_104. GTDB lineage: Bacteria > Desulfobacterota > Desulfobaccia > Desulfobaccales > Desulfobaccaceae > Desulfobacca_B. The sequence continues at coordinate 18,589 of MUKC01000042.1, forward strand.
AGAATCAAGGCAAACAAGGCGCTCATTTGGAGCACGGTTTTGAACTTGCCCCAACGGTCGGCCGCCAAGATAATCCCCTCTGCCGCGGCCAGCCCCCGCAGTCCGGTTACTGCCAGTTCCCGGCCAATGATCACAAAGGCCATCCAGGCCGCCACCCGGTCCAGGGCAATGAGCATGATCAGGGCGGCCGAGACCAGGAGTTTATCGGCCAGGGGATCCATAAATTTGCCGCCGCGGGTAACCAGGCTCTGACGCCGAGCAAAAAAGCCATCCAACAGATCGGTCATCCCGGCTCCCAGGAAAAACATCGCCGCACAGAAACTAGGGGCTTTGCCGGGAAAGCTCAACAGCACGATAAGCACCGGAATGGCCACCACCCGGATACTGGTCAGGGTATTGGGCAGATTCCAGAACGACACCGAATTGGGCCTCATGGTTATGATCTTTGCACCCGCTGCCAATCCGCCATGAATTTTTCCAAACCGATATCAGTAAGGGGGTGGCGGATTAATTGCATAAGCACTTTGTAAGGAATCGTAGCAATATCCGCTCCGGCCAGGGCCGCTTGCAGGACGTGCAGCGGATGGCGGATGCTGGCCACAATTACTTCGGTATCAAATCCATAATTATCGAATATGGTGAGCAGTTGCTCAACGATTTCCATGCCGGTATGATTGATGTCATCCAGACGGCCGATGAAAGGGCTGACATAAGCCGCCCCCGCCTTGGCCGCCAGCAACCCTTGGACCGCCTGAAAGATCAGGGTGACGTTGACCCTGATGCCCTCGTTGGATAGAATCCGGGTCGCCTTCAAGCCTTCCACGGTCATAGGGATTTTAACTACCACCTGTTCATGAAGACTGGCTAACTTCCGGGCCTCCGGGACCATATCCTCACTCTGCGTGTTCAGAACCTCGGCACTGACCGGGGCCTGGACCAGGTCGCAGATCCGTTTAATCTGCTCCTGAAAACCGGCAATATCATGACACCCAGCCTTGGAACACAGGGTAGGATTGGTAGTCACCCCATCTACCAGACCCAGCCGGTAAGCTTCCTGGATTTCATCGAAGTCAGCAGTATCTATAAAAAATTTCATTCTGAACTCCTTTCTGAAACAAATTGGTGCGGGGCTTGCAGGAAACGCTTGCGGCAGCCTTCGGAACAGAAATAGTAATCCTTGCCGTTCTGCGAGGCCTTTAGGGCCTCACGCCGCGGAATAAAGGTTTTACAGACCGGGTCCTGGACCAGGGCATCGCCCTGAACCTCATCCCGCGGCGGGGGAGAACCGGCCGGCGGGATGAACAAGCGGCTGATCTTTCTGGCTAACTTATAGCCCAGATAGCCTAACAGTATCAAAAATATCAAACGGTACAAAATCTAACCTCAAAGTTTATGAGCTACCCGCGCCGCCGGTTCCAACTGGGCCAGGAGCTGGGTTATGGTCTGCTGGAGGCCAGGATGCCAGGCGTGGGGAGCAATCTCCGCCAGGGGGATCAACACAAAACCCCGCCGATGCATCTCGGGATGGGGCAACGTCAGGGTCGGGGTCTCCAGAACCAGATCATTATATAATAACAGGTCAAGGTCAATAAGGCGAGGCCCCCAGTGCCGGGGCCGCACCCGGCCCATGTCATGCTCTATAGCTAACAGTCTAGCCAGTAACGCCTCCGCCCCCAGTTGGGTGCGTAGTCGGGCGACGGCATTGATAAACCAGGGCTGATCCGTAACTCCGACCGGCGGCGTGGCGTAATAAGCGGAGACCTGCTCGATTTCTATTCCGGCAATGGCGGCCAACCGCTGCTGAGCCTCATCCAGCCGGGCCGCCGGGTCATTTAAATTTGACCCTAAGCCGATGTAGGCGATATGCCATGCTTGAGTTTTCGGTTTTCGGTTTTCGGTTTTCGGTTTAACGATTTTATCCTAATTGAGGCGCGGTCAGCTAGACCAAAGGTCCCAGTCGCCTTCAACTTAATTTTGCTAGCCGTGTCAGGGCCTCTTCGATCCGAGCCTGATCCACGGTTAAGGCCAGCCGCACATAACCTTCACCTGGCGCCCCGAAGCCATTGCCGGGAGTGGTGACAATGCCGGCCTGTTCCAGCAAGTAAGAGGTAAACTGGGCCGAAGTAAATCCGGGCGGCACGGTCAGCCAGACATAAAAGGTCGCCTTGGGAAGGTCCACCGTGTAGCCTAGCTTTTGCAGGCCCTGGACCAGAATATCGCGGCGTTGCTGGTAAATCCGGCAACTTTCCCGTTCGGCCACCAGGGCCTGGTCTGAGTTCAAAGCGGTAATCCCGGCCCATTGAATCGCATTGAACACCCCGGAGTCAATATTGCTCTTCACCAGACCCAGGCCTTCGACCAGTTCGGCGTTGCCCACTGCAAACCCCAGCCGCCAGCCGGTCATGTTAAAGGTCTTGGACAGCGAATGGAATTCAATGCCGATTTGCTTGGCCCCCGGCGTTTCCAAAAAGCTCGGCGGCCGGAAGCCATCATAGGCCAACTCGGTGTAAGCCGCGTCGTGTACGGCAATAATCTGATATGCTTGGCAGAAATCGGTTACCTGTCTGAAAAACTCCTGGTCCGCCACCGCCGCAGTGGGGTTGTTGGGATAGTTGAAAAAAAGCATCTTGGCCTGGCGGGCAACCTCTGCCGGAATCTGGCTTAAATCCGGCAAGAAATTATTTTCTTTGAGTAAGGGCAAAAAATAGGACTGCGCCCCGGCAAACAGGGTGCCGATATGATAAACCGGATAGGCCGGACTGGTGATCAGGTTGAGGTCACCGGGGTTGTTGAAGGCCAGAGGCATATGAGCCAGTCCCTCTTTGGAGCCGATCAGGGTGACTACTTCCCGCTTGGGGTCCAGTTCGACTCCGAAGCGGTGCTGGTACCAGCGGGCCACTTCGACCCGGAAATCATCCATCCCGGAATAGGAGGGATAGCGGTGCGTACTGGGATCCTGGGCCGCTTCTTGCAGCCGTTTGATAATAAACTGCGGTGTTGGCAGATCCGGGTCCCCCACCCCCAAATCAATGATATCCACCCCCCTGGTCTTGACTTCCTCTTTCATCCGATCAATCTCTCGGAAGAGATAGGGGGGCAACTGTTTCAGACGCTCCGAGAACTCAAAGGGGGGCATGAATCAACTATCCTCCAGGAAATATTAATTCTTATCACGCCAAGACGCAAAGTCGCAAAGAGTTTTTTGATCTTCGGCGTCTTTGCGTCCTGGCGTCTTGGCGAGGGATTACTACGATTATTCATGGCTATCAACGACCACCCGGTTACGCAAAGTGCCGATGCCTTCGACACGGATTTCCACCACATCGCCGGGCTGCAGCGGGCCGATTCCGGCCGGGGTGCCGGTGGCGATCACGTCGCCAGGGAGCAGCGTCATGATGTGCGAAATAAAGCTGATTAGGGTCGTCACCCGAAACACCATATCCTGGGTATTGCCCTGTTGGCGGTGCTCGCCGTTCACCAGGGCCGCGAGGTTCAGATTATCCGGGTCGCCGATCTCGGTCTCAATCCAGGGGCCTAAGGGCGCAAAGGTATCAAAGCTTTTGGAGCGGGTAAACTGGCTGTCTTGCTTTTGCAGATCCCGGGCCGTGACATCGTTAAAACAGGTATAGCCCAGAATGTAGTCTTGAGCCGCGGCCTCCGCCACCCGGTGGGCCGTCCGACCGATGACCACTCCCAACTCGGCCTCATAATCCACCTGCTGCGACTGCGATGGATAAACGATATCCGCCTCAGGGCCGATTACCGCGGTAGAAGGTTTGAGAAAGATCAAGGGTTCGGTGGGCAGCAGCATTTTCAGTTCAGCGGCATGATCGCGGTAGTTGAGGCCCAGGGCGACGATCTTGCTGGGCTCACAGGGGGCCAAGAGCCGCACTGCGTCCCAGGGGATGGTCTCTCCGGTCTCGCGGAGCTCATCGAAGGGCAGTTTCTGCAAGGGCCAAATGGTCTGGTCTGTCAAAATCCCATAGCGGATTTGCTGTTGATAATCAAAGCGGACCAATCGCATCAGTTACTTCAGCCCCAGGACATCCTGCATATCGTAAAAACCCGGCGGTTGGGTGACGATCCACTGGGCCGCCTGTACCGCGCCCCGGGCAAAGTTGTCCCGATTATGGGCCCGATGGATGATTTCCAGGCGTTCCCCGACCCCACCGAAGATCACCGTATGCTCCCCGACAATGTCCCCGGCCCGGACGGTTTGGATGCCGATTTCTTCGGCGCTGCGTTCGCCGATCAGACCATGCCGTTCATAAACCCCCACCTTATCCAGATTGCGGCTGAGGCTTTGGGCGATAAGCTGGGCCAGCTTCATGGCGGTGCCGCTGGGGGCGTCCTTTTTCAGGCGATGATGGGCCTCGACGATCTCTACATCGTAGCCGGAGCTCAAGACCTGGGCAATATCCTGGACCACCTTGAACATCAGGTTAACCCCGACGCTCATGTTGGGGGCCAGCACCACCCGGGCTTTTTGGGCCGATTGCTGAATCTCCTCCACTTGGGCAGCGGAAAACCCGGTGGTGCCGATGACCATGGCCTTGCCGGCCGGGGCCGCCGCCTTCAGGTGGGCCAGGGAGGCCTCGGGATGGGTAAAATCCAAGATTACCTCCCCGGCCTCAAGCACCTCGGTCAGACTGCCAGCGATCGGCAGGCCCAGGCGGGGCAGGCCGACGACTTCCCCGACATCGCGGCCGATGGCCGCATGCCCCGGCTTTTCAAAGGCCGCGGCCAGGGTAATGCCCTCCGCGGCGTTGAGCATATGAATAATACGGCCACCCATTCGCCCGGCGGCACCGGCGACAATTGCCTTAATCATTGCTACTCCCCGTTTTAGGTTATTAATCCATACCTTACCATCACCTGCCGCAGCTTGTCCTCATTGGCGGCGGACATGGGGCATAACGGCAGCCGGACTTCGCCGGTGATTTTGCCCATCAACTTCAGGGTGGTCTTGGCGGGCACCGGGTTGGTTTCAAAAAACATGGCTTCCATCAGAGGCAACATCTTATAGTGCAGTTGCCGCGCCCGGGCCAGATCTCCGCCCAGATAAGCATCGCACATCTGGGCCATATCTTTAGGCGCGACATTAGAGATCACCGAAATCACCCCTTTGCCGCCCATAGCCATCAGCGGCAAGGCGGTGAAGTCATCGCCGGACAGCACGGTGATTTTGTCGCCACAGAGCTGCACGACTTTGGACCCCTGCTTGAGATCTCCGGTCGCCTCTTTGATCCCGACGATATTAGGGAACTCCGCCAGTCGGGCCACGGTTTCGGGCAGCAGATTGAGGCTGGTGCGCCCCGGCACATTGTAAACGATGATCGGAATTTTGGTGGCCTCGGCAACTTTTTTATAGTGTTGATACAGACCCTCTTGCGTCGGTTTATTGTAGTAAGGAGTAATCATCAGGGCCGCGTCGGCACCGGCGGTTTGCGCGTGTTTGGTCAATTCCAGGGCTTCGGCGGTATTATTGGAGCCGGAACCGGCGATTACCGGCACCCGTTTGTTCACCTGGGCGATGCAGATCTCTACTACCCGTTTATGTTCCGCATGGGATAGGGTGGCGGACTCCCCGGTAGTGCCACAGGGCACGATGCCATGGGTGCCATTGGCGATCTGGAATTCAATCAGTTGCCGGTAGGCCTCTTCATCTAACTGGCCATTTTGGAACGGCGTCACGATGGCCACGATAGCCCCTTGAAACATATCTTTCCCTCCTTACTGCAATTCTTCAGTCCATAGCTCACCCTGGTAAACCACCAGGGCCTCTCCTTCTAAGCTGACCGCGGCAAAACCGTGATCCTGGCGATCAAAGAAGACCTTCAGGGTTTCCCCACTCCAGGGCCGCACTATAACCGGGGAACTTAGGTCCTCCAAGTATGCGGCGATCAGGGCCGCGGCCACCGCGCCGGTCCCGCAGGCCAGGGTTTCGTCTTCCACCCCCCGTTCATAAGTGCGCAGGGCAATCTCCTGGGGTCCCCGGCGTTCAAAGAAATTGACGTTGGTGCCGGTCGGCTGAAACAGGGAATGATAGCGGATGGCCCGTCCTACTTCCACTACCGGCGCGGCTTCCAGGTCCGGCACCATGAAGACCATATGGGGCACCCCGGTATTGATAAAATGTCCGGTCCAGGTCTGCCCCGGCAACGGGATCGTCAGATTAAGCTTCAGATCCTGGGGCGCACCCATTTCCAGTTTGACCTGACGGCCCTTGACCTCGGCATGGATCAGGCCGGCCAGGGTTTCAAAGGCCAGTTTTTCTCGGGCAATGCCATTGAGCAGGGCAAAGCGGGCGGCACAACGTCCGCCATTGCCACACATCTCGGCTTCGGAGCCGTCGGCATTGAAAAACCGCCACCCGAAATCTACCTTAGCGGAAGGCTCAATAAAAATCAAGCCATCGGCGCCGACCCCGATTTTGCGGGCACAGACGGCACGGACAAACCCGCAGCGCTCGGCTTCGGCCACCACGGGGCGGCGATGATCGATCAGGACAAAATCGTTGCCACTGCCGTGCATCTTCCAGAACGGGATATGCGCCATTAAAGATATACCTCAGTTACCGCCCCGGCCCGGCCAGGAAGGGCGGAATCTGTTCCCCCCAGATCAGGTGCTCATAGGTCTCCCGTTCCCTGATAACATAAAACTCGTCTTGATGCACTAAAATTTCCGGCAGGCGCGGTCGGGAATTGTAATTCGAACTCATGGTAAAGCCATAGGCCCCGGCGCTCATCAGGGCGACCAACTCCCCCGGCTGGAAGGCTGGCATCAGACGATCCCGGGCCAGAAAATCCCCTGATTCACAGATCGGCCCGACCAGCGAGGCCACTATTTCCGGGCGGGTTTTTTCTACCACCGGCTGCACCGCGTGGTAGGAGCCGTACAGGCTGGGGCGGGCCAGGTCGTTCATGGCGGCATCGACTATAATAAAATGTTTTTCTTCGCTTTCCTTGGTATAGAGCACCTTGGTGACCAGCACCCCGGCATTACCGACAATTACCCGCCCCGGCTCCAGGATCAGGGTACAGTCCATCCCCTGTAATTCTTCCCGAATTGCCTGACCATACTCCTGTGGATGCGGCGGTGTCTCTTGATCGTACTGGATGCCCAGGCCGCCGCCGAGATCCAGGTAACGAATATGGATATTTTCCTGCTCCAGACGGCCGATCAACTCTTTGACCCGCCTTAAGGCCTCAATAAACGGCTCTAATTCGGTCAGTTGGGAGCCGATGTGGCAGTCCACCCCCACGACTTCCAGATGGGACAACTGCTGGGCCAGCCGATAGTCCTCCACCGCCCGGTCGACGTTGATGCCGAATTTATGGCGCTTTAGACCGGTGGAAATATAAGGGTGAGTCTGCGGGTCAACGTCGGGATTAACCCTTAAAGCAATGCGGGCCGGTTTGCCCATTTGCCCGGCAATCTGATTGAGAGCCAGTAACTCTTGGGTTGATTCGATGTTAAACAACAGGATATCCTGCTCCAGGGCATAACGTAGCTCCTCCGGACGTTTTCCCACCCCGGAATAGACGATCTTGCCGGGATGGGCCCCAGCCTGCAAGGCCCGGTACAACTCCCCGCCCGAGACAATATCGACCCCGCCCCCCAGGTTGATGAAAATACGCAGAATGGCCAGGTTGGAATTGGACTTGGCCGAGAAACAGACCAGGTGGGGGATTCCGGCAAAGGCCGTGTCAAAGACGCCGAAATGATGGCTCAATGTGGCATGACTGTAAAGATAAAACGGGGTGCCGACCTGAGCGGCAATATTTTGCACTGCCACCTGCTCACAGAACATCTCCCCGTGCTGGTAATGGAAATGGTGCATGTTAGTTAACCAAGTTAAATGATATCCTTAATAAAGGATTTCGATGGCTTCCGAGGGCGGGCTTTCATTGGCCCGGGGGGAATTGTCCACCGCGGTGACATAGTAATAATATGTCCGACCTTTTTCCAGCGGCGCATCCACAAAATATGCTTTGGTCAGTAATTTCGGGCTGACTTGGCGAAACTCCGGCTCGGTTACCGCCCGGCGATAAACCCGGTAGCCCGCCACATCCGGTTCCGCACTTGCGGCCCAGCGCAATTCCACCCCCTGAGGGTTGGGCACCCCTACCAGATTCAGCAACGGCGCCGGGGCGGTAAGGTCTTGAGGGCGGGCCCGCTGCTCCGGGGAGTCCAGGCTCTCTATATAATCCTCTCCTACTTGGCGCACGGCTCGCACCATATAGGTGTATTCCACGTCGTTTTGCACCGCGATGTCTTGGAAATGCGGGGCCGTCAGCAATACCTGGTTGGCCAGTGAAAATTCTTCCTGGAGGGCCTGCCGATAAACTCGGTAATTGACCGCTCCCGGTACGGGCTTGCCGTCCGCCAGGCGAGTCACCGGCTCCCAGTCCAGGGTCACTAGCCGGTCTCCGGCCACAGCCCGCAAACCTGTCGGGGTCTGGGGCAAGGTATCCCAATTGTGGGTTAAAATTGACGAAGCGGTTCCCAGGTTTTTTTGCCGATCATAGCCCACCACTTGGTAATAATAGCGGTTGCCGAACTCCAAATCGGTATCCTGGTAAATCACGGTTTCGCCGCGTACCTCCCCGACCTGGGGGTAGGCCAGATCAATCTCCGCCAGTTGAGTAAGCGGCGGCGGACATAGACTGGGAGGCCGGTCCAGCGGCTCATGGACCCGCAAAAGGCGGAAACCCTGAATCTCGCTTAAGGGCTGGCCCTCAATATTAACCTTGGGGATAAGCCACTGCAGTACCAGGCTGCGCCCCTGCTGGCGCACGGAAAAATCCTGCACCGCACCAGGCACCAGGGAGTCCGGCGGGATGGGCGGCATCTTCTTGCCGCAGGCCGCGATGCCGGTTCCGACCAGAATGACCAATAATGATATTGCTAAATGACGTAATGGGTGCTTGATCGGCGGCCTCATCTGTATATGTTTAGATTTTCTAATCAGACTTAAACAGATCGGCCTCGGCCAGGGGGGCGAACTGTTGAATTTCTGCTAACGTCAAGTCGGACAGGTCTTTCCCCTGGGACTCGGCAAAACGCACTGTCTGACCGACCTGAGCGTGGGCGGTGCGAAACGGCACCCCGCGGGTCACCAAATAGTCGGCCATATCGGTAGCAGTCAGGAAACCGCCGGTCAGCGCCGCGGCCAGGCGTTCCGGTCGTACGGTAAGATTGGCCAACACCCCGGCCATGAGCCGCACGCTGGCCTGCACCGTGTCCACCGTGTCAAATAACGGTTCTTTGTCCTCTTGCAGATCGCGGTTATAGGCCAGCGGCAAGCCCTTTAAAGTAGTCAGCAGACCCAGCAAGTGGCCGAAGACCCGGCCGCTCTTGGCGCGGATCAATTCCGGTACATCCGGATTCTTTTTCTGGGGCATGATCGATGAGCCGGTGCAGTAGGCGTCGGCAATCTCCACAAAGCCGAATTCGGCGCTGGACCAGAGGATTAGCTCTTCGGCCAGCCGACTCAAATGCACCATGACCAAGGCGGCGCTGGCCAGAAATTCGACGATGAAGTCCCGGTCGCTGACCGCGTCCAGACTGTTGCGGGTTACGGCCGGAAAATCCAGCAATTGTGCGGTATAGGCCGGGTCAATAGGAAAAGTGGTGCCGGCCAGGGCCGCGGCTCCCAGCGGCAGAACATTAATCCGGACCAAGGTATCTTGCAGGCGGGCCTGGTCGCGGCGGAACATCTCGTCATAGGCCAGCAGGTGATGAGAGAATAAAATGGGCTGAGCCCGCTGCAGGTGGGTGTAGCCCGGCATGATCAGACCCAGGTGGCGCCGCGCCAAACAGACTCCGCTGCGCCTTAACTCTTGCAAGTCGCTGAACAACCTCTGCACCTGGTCCCGCAGATAGAGCCGCACATCCAAGGCCACCTGGTCGTTGCGGCTGCGGGCGGTATGCAGTTTACGGCCCACCTCCCCGACCAGGGCGATCAGCCGCTGCTCAATGGCCATATGGATGTCTTCGGCGGCCGGGTCAAAGACGAACGCCCCGCTGTCAATCTCCTGCTGGATGGCGAGCCGATAATATCGTAGCGATATAAGGGCGGCAAAACGGCCCTGCCAGGGCTTTTTATTTACTTGGTCGGGCAAAATTTTTCCTCACAACCTAAGGAGGCCATTTCACATAACTTTGTTTTTTCTTTAAAACCGTTCGCACGTCTTGAAATTAAAATAAATTTCGAATTTTATTTTTTATCCAATTTCTTCTTTTATCCATAGCCCTTCAGATTTTACCCAGTCTATTACATTCTGTTTATATTCAGATTTAATTTTATACACATATTGTTGTTCTTCAGAACTCCATGAACATTCAATAATATCCTCTTTTTTTAAAGGCTTTCTTCTCATATGCAAACCAGCTCTTGCTCCAGCAATATCTCTACCTGTTATCTCCTTATTTATCCCTTCCGAAGGTCTCCTTTTAGCAATCTCATTCATTAGAAAAGTTACGGTCGTGCCACTTGTAGGTTCCTTATCAGCTTGTGAAAGAGCAGCCAAAAGCAATCTTGCATAAGGCGATGCACCTTTAAGGTACAGGATAAGCTCGGCTTTTGTCCATGGATCAGGGTCTTCTCCAACTTTATCTTCTCCAGTTACTTCTACATCTCCCCCTCCTGTTACACTAGTCGCTTTCGTTGTGGCTATATCAAGTATAAGTCTTAAAATATTCCCTAAATCAATGGTTTCTATTGGCAAAAGAATATTTTGAACTTTAGCGATAGCCTCTTTAGCACCGATGGCTGGTTCTAATTCTTTTTTTAAACCTAATAGTTCCAGCAGGTCCGTATAAAGAATTAATCGCATTACGTCTTTATATTTGCTGCCTAGTATCTGCTCTATTAAAGGTTTAGTATCGCCCTTCCCAATTACATATAGGCCAAAAATATTTTTGGTGCCTTCTTTTTTTGAAACTTTTTCAACATATTCACCTAATTGCCCCACACTAGCAATTGGCCAAGTACTAGTTTTTACCTCAAGTATTATTGTATCTCCATCTTCTCTTTTCCAAATTCCATCATAGTTATCTTCTCCAGCCTTTCCCATATATTTACCATACTCTATTTCAAACCCTAATTTTTTACCCAAGGATACTACCAAATCTTGAAAAGCACGATTATATGGGTCATGGGCTCCAGAACTTTTGCTTATACATTCATCCAGCCATTTTTTTAGTTGTTCAGTCTCCCATTTATCTTGCTCAACAAAATGCCTAAACCTTTCAGCGGGTTCACCGGGTTTCAATTCTTTGCCTAAGAGATTCAATACATCTTTTATTTCAAGCATTAAAATTACCTTTTACCAAAGCATTTATTCCTGGTAAATGTTCTTATATCGTTATCTTCTTTCCAGCAAGGCTTGAATCTTCAGACGCAGGGCGTTCAAGCGGATAAAGCCGGTGGCGTCGCTCTGCTGATATTCTTCCCCTTCCTCAAAAGTGGCCAGCTCCGGGCGATAAAGTGATTTTTCCGCCTTGCGGCCTACCACCGTGACATTGCCTTTGTATAATTTCAACCTAGCGGTGCCGGTGACCTCGACCTGGGTTTCGTCGATCAGTTTCTGCAAGACCCGCATCTCCGGCGAGAACCAGTAGCCATAATAGACCAGTTCGGCGTAACGCGGTACCAGGCTATCCCTCAGATGCATGACCTCGCGGTCCAGGGTAATTGATTCCACCGCCAGGTGCGCCACCCGGAGAATAGTGCCCCCCGGGGTTTCATAGACGCCCCGCGACTTCATGCCCACATAGCGATTTTCTACCAGATCCACCCTACCAATGCCGTGTTCACCCCCCAGGCGGTTCAGGCGGGCCAGCAGCGAGGCCGGAGTGTAGCGCACCCCGTCTACTGCCACCGGGTTGCCGGCCTGGAAGTCAATCTCCAAATATTGCGGGCGATCCGGCGCGTCCTCGGGAGCTGTAGTTAAAAGAAACATCCCGGCTGGAGGTTCGGCCCAGGGGTCTTCCAGAATTCCGCCTTCGTAACTGGTATGAAGTAGATTCTGATCAATGGAATAGGGCTTTTCCGGGGTCACCGGTACTGCAATGCCGTGGCATCGGGCATATTCCACCAGATCGGAACGGGAGCGGAAAGGCCACAGCCGCCAGGGAGCAATGATTTTCAACTCCGGCGCCAGGGCCTGGTAAGTCAATTCAAAGCGCACCTGATCATTGCCCTTGCCGGTCGCCCCATGGCTGACCGCGGTGGCCTCCTCCTGGTGGGCGATTTCCACCTGACGTTTGGCGATCAACGGTCGGGCCAAGGAGGTTCCCAACAGATACTGGCTCTCATAGATGGCGTTGGCCCGTAAGGCCGGAAACACGTAGTCGCGGACGAACTCCTCGACCAGATCATCCAGATAGACCTTGGCGGCCCCGGTTTGCAGGGCCTTGTCCTCCATCTCCTCGAGATTCTCGTCCTGACCCAAATTAGCGGCAAAGGCAATAATCGGGCATTGGTAGGTTTCCTTTAGCCACTTTAAAATCACCGAGGTATCCAAACCCCCGGAATAGGCCAGCACGATCTTGTTGATTTCAGTCATTTATTCGATTCATTCCTTGCCAAATTTTGGCTGTTATGGTCAAGATCCCAGCAGCCATTCCAACAGCGCCTTCTGGAGATGCAAGCGGTTTTCGGCCTGGTCCCAGGCGGCCGATTGCGGGCCGTCGAGTACCGCGTCGGTGATCTCTTCACCGCGGTGGGCGGGCAGGCAATGGAGCACGATGGCCGCGGGCTTGGCCTGTTGCAGCCGTTCGGCATTGACCTGGAAGCGGGCGAATTGCTGTCGCCGTTCCTGGGCTTCGCTTTCCTGACCCATTGAGGCCCAGACATCGGTATTGATCACCTCGGCGTCCTGGACCGCCCGGTCCGGGTCATCCAATAAATACACGGCCCGGCCGCGCCTGTGAGCCTGGGCCAGCAACGCCGCATCCGGCTCATAGCCACGAGGACAGGCCAGGTACAGGGCAAAATCCAGGCGCAAGGCCGCAGTAATCCAGGAATTGGCCATGTTATTGCCGTCCCCCAGCCAGGCCACCTTGAGGTCGGTGACCCGTCCAAAACGCTCCTGAATGGTCATCAGATCGCTCAATACCTGGCAAGGGTGATGGTTATCGGTAAGGCCATTGATCACCGGAATACTAGCATATTGGGCCATATCCGCTACCATCTGCTGCTCATAGGTGCGGATCACCACTCCATCGACGTAGCGGGATAAGACCCTGGCAGTATCAGCGATCGGTTCCTGCCGGGCCAGTTGCGTATCCCCCCGGCTGAGGTAAATGGTGCTCCCCCCGAGCTGGGCCATCCCGGCCTCAAATGACACCCGGGTACGGGTGGAGGGTTTGTCGAAGATCATCGCCAGGGTTTTGCCTTGGAGCGGCATATGATTATGGCCCTGTCGGTGCCCTGCTTTCAACTCCAGCGCCCGCCGGAGCAGATTTAAAATTTCGGCTTTATCTAAATCCAAAATAGTTAACAGATCCCGCTTCATCTCATACTGCCTTCAAGGCCTCGGCCAATATGGTTAGAAATTGATCAATTTCGTCTCGGGTCACTAGCAGCGGCGGCAAAAATCGTAAAATATTACCCTGGGTACAATTGATCAAAGCCCCGCGCTCCCGACAGGCGAGCACTATCGGTCCGCCGTCGCGGTCTAATTCCATCGCCAACATCAGCCCCAGCCCCCGTACTTGTTTGATCAGGTCATGCCGGGCCTGGAGTTGTTGCAGACGAGTTTTAAAATATTCGCCTTTTTCCCGAACTTCCGCCAAAAAGGTCGGCTGCGAGATAATATCGATCACGGTCCCGGCCGCGGCAGTGACCACCGGGCCACCGCCAAAAGTGCTGGCATGGCTGCCCGGACCAAAGACCTGGGCCACCTGGTCGGTGGCCAACAGACACCCGATGGGCAGGCCGTTGGCCAAGGCCTTGGCCAGGGTCATAATATCCGGTGCAATACCGAAATGTTCGTAGGCAAAGAGCTTACCGGTACGGCCCATGCCGGTCTGCACCTCATCGAACACCAGTAAGAGTTCATGCCGGTCACAGAGCTGCCGCAATCCTTCCAGATAACCTGGAGCCGGCATCTGCACCCCGCCTTCGCCCTGAATCGGCTCGACCAGGATGGCCGCGGTGCTGGGATTAATGGCCTGGGCCACTGCTTCCAGATCATTAAAGGGCACGAAGGCAAACCCTGGCAGCAGCGGGGCAAAGCCCTGCCAGAATTTTTCCTGGCCGGTGGCCGACAGGGTGGCCAGAGTCCGGCCATGAAAAGAGTTGTGCATGCAGATGAGCTGATAGCGCTCCGGCCCGAAGCGCTCGTAGGCATAGCGGCGACAGAGCTTGATCGCCCCTTCGTTGGCCTCGGCGCCGCTGTTACAGAAAAAGGCGCGCTCGGCAAAACTCAGATCGGTTAAACGCTCGGCCAATTCGATCTGGTTAGGGATATGGTAAAGATTGGAAACATGGACCAATTCCTGCACCTGGCGATTGAGCGCGGCGCTGACCTGCGGGTGCACATGACCCAGATTGCATACCGAGATCCCGGCGATAAAGTCCAGATATTCCCGGCCCTCCACATCCCACACCCGCACTCCTTGACCCCGGACCAGCACCAGGGGCTGGCGGGCGTAAGTCGGGATCAAGACCCGCTGCCCGCGTTCCATCCAGTTCTGACTGGTTAAATTTGTTGTACTTTCCTGATGTTCCTTTTGCGGTTGTACGGTCCCCATAAGCTTTTCCAATGGTTTTAGAGCAGTTTTAAAAAAATCAAGTAGTTAATCTCCATGAGCCTCAAATAAGCGCGGGGCCTGCCACTTCAGGCGGAATGCGTTAACCCGTCTATTCGCCAGTTGAACATACCGCTCTTCTATTTCATAACCGACATAGCCGCGTCCGGCTTTGATTGCGGCCATAGCCGTTTGACCACTACCCATGAAGGGGTCCAGCACCACCTCGTCTTTGAAAGTGTATAATTGGATGCAGCGATAGGGCAGCTCTACCGGAAAGGGCGCCGGGTGGCCCACCGACCGGGCCGACTCGGCCGGAAAGGTCCATACACTTTTGGTGAATTCCAGAAAATCATCTCTGGTGATGGTGCTTTCCCGCTTTAAGGGATTCTTCCGGGAAAAGTT
>MUKC01000043.1 GCA_002049795.1 Desulfobacca sp. 4484_104
CTTTGGGGAGTTCTGCAATTTTTCGTGCCATCTGCGGTCCTCCTGTGATTATTTGACACAGGATACCACAGAATTTAGGTTAAGTGAACAGTATTGGATCTAAATGGGATGATATTGATTGGCATGATAGCCAAGTCCACGTTCAAAGAACCTTTAACAAGGGACGGTTTTTCACTCCCAAGACCAAAACCTCTAAGCGTAAAATTGACTTGGGGCCGAAAGTCATAACCGACTTAAAAAAGTGGAAATTAGCTTGCCCAAAAAACAAACTTGACCTGGTTTTTCCCAATAAGGCGGGGGAACCCATAAACTACAGCAACATGGGGCAACGCCATTTCCTTCCGGCTTTGAAGGCGGCAAACCTTCCCAGAGTTCGGTTTCATGATCTACGCCATACCTACGCCAGCCTTATGATTAGTCAAGGGGAAAACATCAAGTATATTCAAGCCCAACTCGGACACTCAAGCCCCACTGTCACCTTGAACGTTTATGCTCACCTCATGAAACCCACCAATCAGGAGGCCGCTTGCAGACTGGAAAATTCAGTTTTTGGAGCTACCGGTCACAAAATGGTCACAAAAACGAAAAAGGGGCCACGGCTTAAAACCGTAACCCCTTGATATTCCTGGTAGGCGGTGTAGGATTTGAACCTACGACTTCCACCGTGTGAAGATGGCACTCTACCCCTGAGTTAACCGCCCTTGGTTTTCTGGATGTTTTTAACACGGGCAAATATTTTTGGCAAGTGTTTTTCCTAGGGACGGTTAATTCTCAGGGATATTTTGAGTACTATTTCCTGGCTCCGGGTCCGCCGCACCGCCAGCCCCGCCACAGCGGCCGACCCTGTTCGTCGCGCAGTTTCAAAATCTTGTCATTGGCCTTGACTTCGGCGGCCAAAAGGACCGTTTCCTGGTTCTGGGTAATTTTAGAACCGGTCACCTCAATGGTATCCCCGACTTTGGGCTCAACCCCTTGCTCGCTGGCATAGCCGACCGGCCCTAAATGGACATTTATGGTTTCTTTATCCGTCTTAAGGACTAATCCCTGCCACTTCATGCCTTTACCGCCGCGACGACCCATGCTCGGCAAAGTTTCCAGGCTTTCAACGGTACCTTTGACCGTGGTTACGGTTTTAAGATCGTAAAACCGGCCGGCCTTGGGGCCCTTACCGGCGCCGCCTCCACCTCCGCGTTGCTGGGCCAGCACCGGCCCGGTCAATCCCAACACCAGGATAAAAATCAATAACCCGGTTAATTTGTTAAGTTTCATCAATAAACTCCTTATTTTTAATTTTTCTTCGCGCCCCAGATTCGTCCATTTTAAAGACAAATCCTTTAAGCGCTAAATTGAGTTACCAAATTCAAAGTACCAACTAAAATTACGCCACTCAATACGGCCCTGATTCAAGGAGCGCCTGGAAGCGCTCCCCGGGGTTAGGGTTTATGGTTGTAATTCCGGAGGGGCAAGAGGAGTAAGCTGGCTTGGCCTTGGTCGAGTGACACTCTTCAATATCTGGGGAGATGTTGGTGGGACTACCACTCTTGACTCTGACTGCCATGTTCTTCCTGCCACTCCGGAAACTGATAACTAACTCGGCTATGGATCCGGGGAGCGCCTGGAAGCGCCCCCCCGGGGTTAGGGTTTATGGTTGTAATTCCGGAGGGGCAAGAGGAGTAAGTTGGCTTGGCCTTGGTCGAGTGAGCCTCTTCAATATCTGGGGAGATGTTGGTGGGACTACCACTCTTGACTCTGACTGCCATGTTCTTCCTGCCACTCCGGAAACTGATAACCAGCCCGGATATTTTTTCGGCCAGCGCTCCCAGGCGCTACCGGGATAAGGGGTTTATTGTGATGCTTCGGGATTGGTCGCAGGAGCAGGCTTGGAAGTGTTGCCTGGACCCGTTAAACAACTGCCATCCCGGCGACGTTGCTGCATTTGCCTCCCAGCTCCAGATCCTGGGGATAGCTGGGATTGTCTACTAAATTTCTGGCCTTTCCCTTGGCCCTGGCCCGACTGCCGGTAAGAACAGCCACCATGGCCGCCTCTTTGGCCCTGCCCTCTGCCTTGGGCCATGGCCATATCGGCGAAGCCGAAGCTACCTGCTATTAATAGGGCGGAAAGACCTGCCAACCATTGATGTTTGCGCATTTAATTTCGACCTCCATTTGGTTTTGTTACACCAAATCATAATCATACTGATTCTTATTTGATTTTCGGATGATTATCCTGGCCCCCTTCCCCCTGGGGGGCCGCGGTGGAACCCCGGCCCGGGTCGGTGCCCTTTAAGCCACGGCCTATAGTTTGGTGGACATTGCAGGCCCATCCTTCCCAGACGGGGGATCAGGCGTTGGCCGATCACGGCCAGCAGTTTTTCCTGCTGTTCCGGCCGTAAAGATTTTTTCAAGGCCAGCAGGAAACGGGCCAGTTCATTTTCCAGTTTGCACTGGATTGTATTGATTTCCTTAATCATAGCCGTAATCATTTCCGGGGACGGCTCCGAAGCTCTTAGCATTTCAAACAGATTCAGCCGTTTCTGGGCTAGTTCCCGCCGCAGTTTTTCCACCTCCCGGCGATGCTCCGGAAACAACTGCCCCAAAGCCTGTTTCTGATTCCGATCCAGATGCAACTCCCGGAAAACCTGTCCCAGACTTGGCGGGCGTTTTTTAAGCGGCGGCATCTCCTCTTTTTTATTTTGATAGTGCAGATAAGCCATTACGCTGATGGTGCCCAGATTGAGGGCCAACGAGAAGATAACCAGATAGGCCAGCCAATTACGCTTCATGCCCCGTTTTCCTCATCCATCTGGTAAGTGGCCACCAGGGTTCCCAATGAGGCTGGAGGAAATTCATCAAAAGCTTCCAACACCACCAGTTGCGGCTCAGGGGTGGTCTGGTATAGCCCCTGGTGCAGATTTACCCCCAGGCTGCCGCCCATCATGATCCCCACCAGCAAAGAGGCGGCCAGGGCCAGAGAACGCCACCAGGGCACTTGCCGCCGCGGCAACTGAGCCAGGACCCGCTCTGCCAGGTCGGCCGGGGGAGCTACCCCAGGGAGGGCCGCCAGGGTCTGCCATAAGCGTTCCAGTCGGGCTAATTCCTGCCGACAGACCGGACACTCGGCCAGATGCGCCTGCACCAGCTCTCTTTGCGCCTCGGACAGTTCAGCGTCCATATAGGCGGAAAGCAGTTCTTTAGCTTTCTGACAATTCAACATTGCTTTTCCATCCATCATTGAACCTCGCGGCTGATGTCCGCCAAGTCTTATTATATATAACACCGCTCCGAGAAAAATCCGGCGGCCCTTAGGATAAAAATTTATTCAAGATAATCTTGTAGGGCTTTCTTGAGATTATTGCGGGCCCGTTTGATCAGGCCATCCACCGCCGAGCTGCTCAACCCCAGGATTTCGGCAATCTCCTGATAAGAAAAATCGCCGAACCGCTTGAGCACCAGGGCCTGGCGCTGATTTTCCGGCAGGGCCTCGAGAGCCGCCTGGAGACGCTGGGCCAATTCCTGTTCTTCTAAATCTTGGAGGGGCGTAGAATCAGTGGAAGGCAAGATTTCCAGAGGGGCCAGATCGACAGACGCGGGCCAGGGAGCGTCTAGGGATATTTCGGGCGCGGCGCGGGACCGCAAGCGGTTCAGGCAGTGGTTGGCGGTAATGCGGCTGAGCCAGCCAGCTACGCTGCCGGTGGGCTTAAAACTACCCGCATGCTGATAGACTTTGAGAAAGACCTCTTGGGTGGCATCTTCGGCTTCCAGGCGATCCCGCAACAGTCGATAGGCCAGCCGAAAAACCCGGAGTTGATGCCGCGTCATCAACTCCGCAAAAGCCCGCGTCTCGCCCTTGGCGGTTTTGCGCAGCAAGGCATAGTCGAGATCAATGGGGTCCAATAGCTGTACAGGTAATACTTAAAACAGGGTCAGAACAATGCCCTGCGGCCGAGGTTGGGCGCGCAGTAATTCCATATGGCGCAGGGTGGCAAATTCTCGGCGTAGTTCATTTTCACTCAGGCCCAGTTGCTCCGCCGCCTCACTCAGGCTGATCTCTTGAGCACCCCGGACTAGATCATAAAGCTGTTGCTGTTGAGGAGTCAGTTGCTGTCCTTGCGTCGCCAGAATGCTTTTGGCAGTGTGAACGGCCCAGGGATCACAGGCCCGGATTGTACTCATGGCTTCCAGATAACAATCCTCACATAACTGCTGTCCGGCGTAGTCGCGCAACTCCTCGGCCTCCACCTCAGCCTGACAGCGTTCACAACGCTTCAACATCATCCCTCCCGCTTTAGATTTTTTATTATAGAAATTTAAATCTAGCTAAGGCCATTGTCAATCTTGATCAGCGCACGGCCGGGTTGCCGTCTCTAATAGACCTGGAGCGCGAGGACATGATATCCCAAGCGACAAAGTAATAAGCTTAAGGGGGAAGATCAGAATAATAGGCTGAAGAAAAATACGTTAACTTTTATAGATGTTTGGTTAAAATTTCTTAATATTGTTTTCCTGTAGGAATTAAGCCAATTTTACGCTTTTGGGTGAGGAAAAGAAAGGCCTAAAAATAGGGCGGTGAAGGCCACGCCTATGCCAGTAGGATTGCGTCCAGCATACGCTTCACCAACGTCACCAGGTATGAAATTCTTCTGCGCCTTGGGCTGCTAAGAATAACGAATTATTTCTTGAAGCCGAGTCCCAGTCTTATATTCCAATCGCCTTAAGTCAATGACCCTGGCCTTAGACAGCGCTGAGAAAGCTAAAATTCGCACTTCTTTAAGGTCCGGGCGACTATATCCTCGCTGACGGTATAGGGATCGGTCTTTTTGGCCAGTATGTCGCTGATCAGCTCTTCGAGGCGGTCGTTGGCGGTCAGGGACCGCATGAGGCGCCGGATCACGCCCGCCTTGATCAGGTCGACTAATTCGGCCCGGGTGCGCTGATATAAGGCTTTCTGCCAGTACTTACCGCCGTCTTGTTGCAGAAACTTTTGGTGCGCCAAAATCCCCTGCATCAGTTCTTCGATGCCGATATTGCGCGGGGCTTCGGTAAGATAAACGCCGGGCTGCCAGCCGTCGGCGTCGCGGGTAGCGGCCCGCATCTCCAGCATGGTAACCAGGTCCTGATAGGTGCGCTCCGCACCTTCGCGGTCGGCCTTATTGATTACGAACAGATTGCCGACTTCGAGAATCCCGGCCTTAATGGCCTGGATATCATCGCCCATGCCGGGGACGGTGACCACCAGGGTGGTATGCGCGGTGCTGACGATTTCCACCTCATCCTGACCGACGCCCACGGTTTCTACCAGAATATAATCCTTGCCCATGGCATCTAAGACCGCCACCACTGCCCGGGCCGAGACGGTCAGGCCGCCAAAGTGCCCGCGGGTGGCCAGGGAGCGGATAAACACCCCCTCATCGGTAGCATGGCGCTGCATGCGGACCCGATCTCCTAGAATGGCGCCACCGGAAAAGGGGCTGGTAGGATCCACCGCCACTACCCCGACGGTTTGGTGCTGTTGGCGCAAATATTGAATCATTTTATCGGTCAGGGTGCTCTTGCCGACGCCGGGGGCGCCGGTGATGCCAATGATGTGGGCCCGACCGGTGTAAGGATACAAGGCCTTCAGGACGGTCCGGGCTTCGGGCACGCCATCGTCGATATCCCTTATCAGACGGGCGCTGGTGCGAACATCGCCTTGTCGGATCTGTTCAACAATATCCATAAATTGTGGCTCCAATTGATCTATTCTTTTACCTACACTTTACCACTCACCGGTCAACTGATCAACCTCAGTTCTCGGGAAAGGGCAGGGAGCCTTGCTGTTTAACCCGTTCAGTGGCATCAAGATTAATCAGCCGGGGAAAGGCGGCCTTTAAGCCCGCGGGCAGGACCAGGCGGGTGGGGCACAGCAGTTGGACCATTTCCAGGGCATTGGCCACCGCCTGACCGTGCGGGTGATTGTTAAAAATCAGATAGGTCTCCGGGACCTGCGCGGCCAGTTTTTGTGCCCGTTGACTGAGCTCAACTAACTCCTGGGGCTCATAGAGATAATCATAACGGGCATGCGGGTCATCGAGCTTTCCGAACCAGGCCCGGCGGTTGCGGCCATGCAGGCGCAGATAACCTACCTGGCCGGTGACCCAATCGGTCGCTCCCAGGGCATAGGACACCTGGGGCTGATCAATATTGCAGAACTCCAGGCGCTGCTCCTGTAAAAATTGCCGTACCTCCGGGCGCTGCCAGGAACGATGGCGGACCTCGACGGCCAGCGGGTAGTCGGCGAAATGCTCCTTAAGCGTTAGCAAATAGGCGCGGTTTTCGCTGGTATTATGAAATGAATATGGAAATTGGGCCAGCAACGCGCCCAGACGGCCGTGCCGGAGCAACGGTTCCAGACCGGCTTTGACCGGGACTGCCTCGGCCCAGACCGCGGCGCTGCGGTCATGGCTGAAGACCTGCAAGAGCTTGGCGGTAAAGCGGAAATCGGGCCGTTCCGCCACCGCCTCCAGCCAGCGCCCCGCTACCACTGGCGACAGGGGCCGGTAAAAAGTCACATTGATTTCGACGACCGGGAAAAATTGGCTTAGAAACACCAGGCGCTCGGTGCCCTTTAGTTTGGGGGGATAGACCACCCCCTGCCAATCGGGATAATCCCAGCCCGCCGGGCCGATACGGATCATGCCAGAATCCGGCGGCTGCTGATCATGCTTCTTTTGTCCATAATAAATTATAGACTTTAATCGACCCCTTGGGAAGCTGCGGCGCTGGGGCTTAGAGTAATTTAACTCCACTGCCGGGGTGATCTTTATTGACCCGGCAAGCTTGCTGCCGTTAAATTGACCTTCCATACCATTAACATCCAGCCGTTGGCGGCCAGCAGTTGGAGTGGAGGGTAATGGCCGTGTCTTAAGTAATTTTTACCCAGAAACTCCCCCGCCCTGGTAATAAGGGGGACAGTAGAATCCCGGTTGGGAATGAGCCAAAACCCTGATTTTTGATTGACGAAGGGCGGTTTTTCTGTTAGTTGAGGATAGATAAATATGATAATCTTGCCAGCCGGATGAATTTATTAGACCTGGGAATTTTAATCGTCTTATTCCTGGTCGGCCTGCGCAGTTATTATCGGGGGCTGTTCCAGGAACTGTCGGTGATTGCCGGACTTGTAGTCGGGGTTTTGGCGGCCGCGCATCTTTATCCGCGGCTGGTCCCGCTTCTCAGCCGCTGGATCAACAACCCTCTGTATTGCCGGGTGTTGGGTTTTATCATCGTCCTGACGGCGGTTTATTGGCTGATTCGCTTCGGTGGTCTGATACTGCAGCGCGCCTCGGTCCACCTGTATCTGGAAGGGCTAGACCGCTGGTTGGGCTGCCTGTTCGGACTGGCCAAGGGCATGATCATTATGGGGTTTCTGCTTACCGCCATCCAGTTAGTAATTCCCAAGGATACCAGGCTGTTGCAAGAGTCGCGGACTACACCCTATCTGAGAAGTTTTTTCCGCCAGGCCATTAATTTATTACCGGCCGATTTCAAACAAGGACTGGTGCAGCAAGCCCGCCAATTAGAAAGGCAATGGGGCCAGCCAATGCGCGAGGCGGATCCTGGTGAGGAGTAGCTGGCCAATGGTGCGTAGGACGCACCCTATTAATAGGACGCGTCGCAGGCGCCACATAATAAAAAACTGCAAAAATGAAAACTAATGTCATCAGCCCTACCGCAAGCGCCGGCGATCCAGTCTCGGCGCTTAACCACTTTCTTACTATTATCCGCCGTCTGCGCGGTCCGGGCGGCTGTCCCTGGGATGCCCGTCAGACCCCGGACACCCTCAAGACCTATGTTTTAGAAGAGGCTTATGAACTGGTGGAGGCCCTGGAATCTCGCCAGCCCGAGGAGATCCGCGAGGAATTAGGCGATCTGCTGTTGCATATCGTGTTTTTGAGTGAGATTTTTCGGGAACGGCAGTGCTTTTCCTTAACCGAGGTAATCGAGGGGATCAGCGCCAAGATGGTCCACCGGCACCCGCACGTGTTTGACGATGCCAAGGTAGAGACCCTTGAAGATTTGCGGGCGATTTGGGAAAAGGCCAAGGCCGCGGAAGGCAAGCAGCCGGCAACGCCCCGGTTTAGCGAGGTCTCCTCCCGGCAACCGGCCCTGGTCCAGGCCCAACGCCTGGGCGAAGCCGCGGCCCGGATCGGCTTTGATTGGCCCACTATCGAAGGGGTCTTAGCCAAGGTAGAAGAGGAATGGCAGGAATTTCGCCAGAGCTTGAGCCAAAATGATCTGGCCGCCCAGGAAGAGGAACTAGGGGACCTGCTCTTTGCCGTGGTCAATGTGGCGCGGTTTCTGCACATCAACAGCGAAGGGGCCTTACGGCGGACCATCCACAAATTCATCAAACGCTTCCATATGGTGGAACGCGGTCTGCTCAAGCAGGGCAAAACCCCGGAAACTGCGACCTTAGAGGAAATGGACGCCATCTGGGAGGCCGTCAAGAAAACCGGAAAACCCAAGCCACCCCGGTCTGACCAGAAATCTTGAGGGGGCACCTAAGGGAAACCAATTTTTTTTAACCATGCCATGTCATTGATTATATTGTTAATTAGCGGTTTTTAATAATGCATTTAATACTAATAGCTTGACAATAACTGCCTATTAATTTTAATATAATCGCAATCCAGATCAATATTTTTAACCTGGTTCTGATCCATCATTTTTTAACACGGTCGCACAGGGAGGCGCGATTAAAATGATTAGGATTGATCGCCGGAGTTTGGAAATAAGGGATCGGGGTCCGATAGGGGTAACAACGCCCCTGGATAGACCGCCAAGGAAGAGAGAGGAAACCAGAAAAAAGCCGGGGCCGGTAAAACGGAGCTGGATTTATACCCAGGACCCGGCCTTCCAGAATGTTCTGGATCGCATTCCCCTTTATGCCCGCACTGATTTACCGGTATTGATCACCGGAGAACCCGGCACCGGCAAGGAACTGGTGGCCGAAGCCTTATGGGCCTTAAGTCTGCGGCGGGCCCAGCCATTATTGAAAATCAATTGTGCGTCGATTTCGGAATCGCTGGCCAACAGCGAGTTATTCGGACATTTGCCCGGAGCCTTCACCAATGCCTTGCGCAAAAAACGGGGTAAATTTGAGCTGGCGCATCAGGGAACCCTGTTTTTTGATGAGATCGGCGACCTGCCGTTATCCTTGCAACCGCGCCTGTTAAGGGCGGTAGAGCAGGGAGAGGTGGAGCCCATAGGTAGCGAAGGGCCGCTAAAGGTAAACGTCCGTTTGCTGGCCGCCACAAATCAGAACCTACGCCACATGGAATCCCAGGGTAAATTTCGCCGGGATTTGTATGATCGCTTGGCCACCCTGCTGATCCATCTGCCGCCGTTGCGCGAACGGCGGGGTGATATCCTTTTGCTGGCCAACTATTATGTCTGGAACGCGGCCAAAAATTACAACAAAGGCATGGTGCGCTTCTCGGCCGCCATCGAAAAAGAGATGCTCAACTATGCCTGGCCGGGAAATATCCGCGAACTCAAGAATGTAGTCACCCGTGCGGTTTTGTTATGCCAGGGGTCGATCGTCAAAGAACTGGATCTTGACCCTGAACCCCATCCTTCTGAGGCCCCCACACCGGATGCCAATTCCTCGGTTACGACGTTGCCCACCCGACCCTCAGCGGCGGAGTTAGAAAACCTGCTGCGGTCCGCCCAGGGCAATGTTTCCGCTTTATCCCGCCGACTCAATGTCTGTACTAAGACCATTTATCGCTGGTTACGGCATTATAATATTCAAGTAGATAATTATCGCAACTAACACAGCCTTAAGGCAGAGATGTTTTAAACAGAAGGCAGGACCGGGAGCGGCCCTGCCTTCAGGGGTAAGGAGCGCGATTATTGCTGCCTTATTTGTACCTCGATTAACATTTTTATCTTATTGTATTTTCTGGGTATTTATTAATTGAATTGGCCCCTCAGCCTAATTTTTTGTTTTATACTCTAAACATACTGTTAGTTATTTTAAACCTTTGCAGAGGATAAACGCGATAACAGACCTCGGGAAAAACCGGCAGGCGCACCTGAAGGCAGGGCCACGATATGGGCCGTAATCGGGGGGAAAGCACTGGTTAGGGGACTAACCGGTTCAATAACGAAAAGCATGTATTATGAAGACATTATAACTTAAAGCAGGACGCCTTTCACTGCCACCCGGGCCAATTCGACTACCCGATCCGGGAATACCCCGAAGCCGATAATGATTAAGATCAAGGCATAGCTCAAGGCCCGAGTTGAAAGACCGATGTGGACGGCGGGCAATTCCTTGCCCTCCAGGAAATAAGCGGCGTAAACCACCTTTAAATAGTAATACAAAGAAATTGTGCCATTAACGGCCCCGACCAGGACCAACCAGAAATAGCCTTCCTTCATGGCGGACGTGAAAACCAGTAATTTTCCGGTAAAGCCGATGGAGGGCGGCACCCCGGCCAGGGCAAACAGGCCCAGCATCAAAGCCAACCCCAGCAAGGGGTTGCGGTGATACAAACCGGCCAATTCGACAATCTGCAAATTGCGACCATCGTTGGCCACTTCGGAGATAACCATAAAACAGGTAAAGTTCATGATCAGGTAAGCGACGGCATAATAGATGGCCGCGGTGTACCCGGCCTCACTCAGGGTCAGGATGCCCATGAGCACGTACCCGGCGTGAGCGATGGAAGAGTAGGCCAGCATCCGTTTAAAGTCTTTCTGGACGATGGCCACCAGGTTGCCCAGGGTCATGGAGACGATCGATAAGATCCACAAGGCCTGGGTAAAGCCAAAGCCGTAAACCTCCCCTAAAGCCACCAGGCGCAGCAAAACCGCCACTGCGGCGGCCTTTGACACAGTGGCGATAAAGGTAGTCACTTGATTAGCCGCCCCCTGGTAGACATCCGGAGCCCAGAAATGGAATGGGAAGACCGATAGTTTGAAGAAGAATCCGGCCAGGGTGAGAAGCAGGCCCATGATCCCGATCGGACTTTGCACTAACTCAGGCATCTTGGCCATAACTTCATTAACATAGGTGCTGTGGGTGGCACCAAATATATAGCTTAGTCCAAACAACATGAAACACGAGGACACCGCGCCGATAAACAGGTATTTGACGCCGGCTTCGATGTCCATGTCATCCCCGCGCCGCAGCGGTACCAGAATATAGAGCGAATAAGAGGATAATTCCAAAGACACATAGATGGTCAAAAGTTCGACGGCGCTGACCAGCATCATCAGGCCCAGGGTGCAGGTGGTCAAGAATAGGTAGAATTCCGCGTGGTAGCGGTCATCAATATGGGCCAGATTATGGGAGATCATCAGCACCAAGAACAGCCCCAAGGCCAGGGCCACTTTAAAAATTTGGCTGAATAGATCTACCCGATAGGCGGCAAAGAACAACTCTCCCTGTTGGAACAGACAGGCCGACGCCACAACTACGCCGCCGGCGGCAAAGCCCAGGGCCACCTGATGGTCAATGCGGATGTTTACCTGTCGCCTGAGAGAAAGAATAAACAGGACCAGGGCCATACCGAGAAAATAGAGTTCAGGACCAAAGAGCAGCACTTTCATAATTTATAACCCGTTAACAAAGGGAACTACCGCGGACTTGATGAGATCCAGCATCAACCGGGGGAAGATCCCAAAGAGGACCATAGTGGCCACCAGGATGGCCCGGGGCAACCCTAAAAATGGACTGACATCCTTATAATGGATAAATTTAGGATTAGGTTCATTATAGAAAGTCTTTTGCACCACCCGCAGGGCAAACAAGGCACCGATGACGATGGAAGCCAGGGCCAGTAAACCCCGCACCGGAAAGACCTTGACCGCCGAGATGAATACCAGCAGCTCAGCCCAGAAGCTGGCAAATCCTGGCACCCCAGCCCCACATAGGGCGGCGATGATAAAATAACCCGAGGCTACCGGCATAATCTTGGAAAATCCGCCCAATTCATAAATCATCCGGGTATGGGTGCGATCGTAAATATAACCGACCGCCGAGAAGAAGAGGGCGGTCATAACCCCATGGGCGAACATCTGGAACACCGAGCCGTTGATGCCGTCGATGGTCCCAGTAGCCAACCCCAGCCCAACGATGCCCATATGGGATACCGAGGAATATCCGATAACGTATTTGAGGTCGGTTTGCGCCAGACCCACAAAGACGCCATAAACAATGCCAACCGCGGCCAGCAAAGCCATTAGTTGGGCCCAATATTGGAAGCCATCAGGGCACAGAAACATGGCCACCCGCAAGATGCCATAAGCCCCGAGCTTCATCAACACCCCGGCATGGAGCATACTGACCGCGGTGGGTGCCGCCACATGACCTACCGGCGACCAAGTGTGGAACGGCCAGACCGCCGCTAACACACCGAAGCCGAAATATAACAGCACAAAAGCAGTTTTCTGCACCCAAGGGGCGAAATGCACCCCGTGGAGTTGAATCATATCAAAAGTATTGATACCGGAGGTGGCGTAAAGTAGCAGGATCCCGGGGATGATTAAACCGCTGCCCGCCATCAGGTAGAGGGTTAATTTCATGGCCGCATAGATCTTGCGGGTGGAACCCCAGATCAAGATGAGGATATACATGGGGACCACGGCGATTTCATAGAACAGGAAGAAAACAAACATATCCATGGACATGAAAACGCCAAAAACGCCGGTAACCAGAGCCAGCATAAAAGCAAAATATTCTTTGACCCGATTTTCCAGCTCCCACATGGTAAGCACCCCGGTGAAGATGACGATGCCAGTCAGCAGGAGCAAGGGAGCGTTTATTCCATCCACCCCAACATAGAAATATATGCCAAAGGATTTTACCCACTCGTATTTTTCAACGAATTGCAGGCCCCCCAAGGCCGTATCATAATTGACAAAGGTATAAATGGATAAACCCAAGGCGATGGCTGCGGCGCTAAGGCTGACCACCCGGATCAGGAAATGCCATTCCTCTTTGAGGAACAAGATGATGGTCAGGCCCACCACGGGGGCCAACAGCATGCAGGTCAGATACGGAAAGTCGGCAACGTGCTCCACCATAAAGCCATCCTAAGCTAGACTAAATAAATTTAAGGTTTAAGCGGTTATCGACCTATTAACAGATAGAGCCCGACTCCGGCTACTACCACGACCATGAATAACAGGTTTAGTTGCAGCAAGGCAGTCTGGAAAAAGGAGAGCAACCGCCCACTACCAATGGTTGAAAAGGCTACAGTATCAACCCCGCCGTCCACCACCCGCCGATCGTTATAGGTAAACAAACGGGAGAAGGTGCCATAGATAAAGACGTTTAAAAACCAGCGCCAGAAATGATCCATGTACCATTTTTCCTTAAAGAAATTTTCTAAGGCGGGAACGTAGGAGATAAAGCCGACACATTTAGCCTTTTTGGAGCCCCAATCTATCCAGGCCAGGCCAATGCCGGATAAAGCAGCTACGACGGCGCTCACCAATAATAGGTAATTATGCTCATGGTGCAAGGTATGGCCTAACAGGAAACGTTCCAAGTAACCCTGGCAAAAACCTAAGATCAGGGTAAAGGTAGCCAGCACCAATAAGGGAATAGACATCACCCAGGGCACCCCATAATGCTCTTCATGAGGCTCATCATGGCCATGTTGTTCCTCGGGCGCCGGGTTTTTAGGAAAGAGCATCACAAAAATCACCCGGAAAGTATAGTAAGCAGTCAAGAAGGCCCCCAATAACCCCATGAGAAACCATATTTTATTGGGATGATGATATAAAGCCCCTAAGATCGCTTCTTTACTGAAGAATCCCGAAAAAGGGAAAATGCCTGAGAGGGCCAGGGCCGCAATGGTAATGGTAACCATGGGAATTATTAATTTTCTTCCGCCCTTAGCGGCCATCACAAAGAAATCGTTGGTGCCAAAATGATGGATAAATACCCCGGAACATAAAAACAGGAGGGCCTTAAAACCGGCGTGGGTGGTGAGATGAAAGTAACCGGCAAAGTAACTCCCGGCGGCCAGACCCATGATCATAAAACCGAGCTGACTGACAGTGGAATAGGCCCAAACCTGTTTAATATCGGTGGCCACCATGCCTATAGTGGAAGAGAGTAACAAGGTTATGGTTCCAATCGCCAGGGCCACGGCCATTGCTTCCGGGGAGGCGCTGAAAAAGGGATAAATCCGGGCAATCAGGAAGACTCCGGCGGCCACCATGGTAGCCGAGTGCAACAGGGCGCTAACCGGCGTCGGACCTTCCATGGCATCGGGCAACCAGACATGCAGGGGGAACTGGGCGCTTTTGCCCATCACCCCGCAAAAGATCAGCAAGGCAGCGGTAGAAATCAGCCAAGGGGGCATGCTTTGGGCCACCGCGGCCGAGTTAATATTGGCGATTTCCAGGTTGCCATAAAAAATGGTCAGGATGGCCAGTCCCATAAAAAACCCGACATCGCCGAAACGAGTGACCACAAAGGCCTTCTTCCCGGCCTCGGAAGCCGAAAATTTTTCGTACCAGAAACCGATTAATAGGTAGGACGAAACCCCGACTAATTCCCAACAGATATACAATTGTAACAAGCCGCTGGAAATGCTGACCCCCAACATGGATAAGGCAAACAACGACAGGAAGGCATAATAATTGCCAAAACCAGGGTCGCCCTCCATATAGCCGATAGAGTATATCTGTACCAGCCAACTAATAGTGGCCACAATGGTGAGCATCAGCAGGCTGGTGGGATCAAGCAAAAACCCGAAGGGAATCTTGATAAAATCGGAAAGAATCCAATCATAGTTATAGACAATGGGCTCAGCAATGTCCCAATATTTATAGAGCAGGCTCCAGGCAATTATTAATGGTATGGTGGAGCACAACAGTGAAATGGCCAAAGACAGCTTGTGATTGTTCCGGGTAAAGATCATAATCAGCCCAAAGCTGGCTATGGGCAAGACCATGCACAGAAAGCAGCCTAATAAGGTCAGGTCCGAAAACCAGGCGGACATAATTAACCTCGAAGTTCGGTAGCGTGTTCCACGTTAATGGTTTTCATCTTGCGATAGATGGCGACGATGATACTTAAGCCAATAGCGGCTTCGGCAGCCGCCACGGCCATGATAAACAGGGCGCAGATCTGACCCACGGCGGGATGAGGGGCCAGGAAGCGATTGAAGGCCATAAAATTGATCATCGCAGCATTGAGCATTAGTTCCACCGAGATCAGTACCGCGATCAGGGAGCGCCGCGCCAATACTCCATAAAGCCCGATGGCAAACAGAAACACCGCAATATAAAGATAGGTTTCGATATTATTTATCATAGTTCCTCCCCGCTTGGGGCAAAGGCCATAATCACTATCACCAGCCTAAATTCTTATTTTCAGGTCTCCCCGCGGCCATCCCGGGCGGTGACAATCGCCCCTAACATGGCTACCAACAGCACCAGGGAAATTACCTCAAAAATCAAGGCATATTTGGTCAACAGGAAATGCCCTAAGGTAGTTATCGACCAATCAGTGCTGCGCTCCGGGGCCGCCACCCAGGTAGTTTTCTTCATCAACAGCCCCAGCATGGCGAAAATCAAACCGCTGGCTAGTCCAGCGCCTAAAAGTTTAATGGGCTTACGTGGGGGCTTTGGCAAATAGAGGGGTTCCGAGAGCATGATCGCAAAGCAGATAGCAATACAGATGGCCCCCACGTAAATTAGAATCTCCATCATGGCTACAAAGGGGCTATTTAAATAAACGAAAAGGCCAGCTACCCCAAACAGAGCTAAGGCCAATCCTAAAACATTATGGAATATGTTGCGAGCCCCGACGGCGATCAGGGCACCGATAAAGGTGAGGCCGACTACTCCCAAAAAACTGAGTGTGGCCATCCCTTCGGCGGAGAACAGGTCCATCATGAATTTCATGCTTTTTCCTCCGCAGAAGTAGTTTCTTCCTCTGATTCTGGGGTGGGTATCGGCAAAGGTGGCAATCCCACCGTGGCGCGCTCGGCATCCAGGCGGGCCATCAGATCGATCACCATATCCTGTCGCTGGTAACCGGCCAACCGATACTCATTGGAAAATTTTAAGGCCTTGGTAGGACAGACTTCCACGCAGAGACCGCATAGGCTGCAATAGGAGTAATCAATAACGTGTTTCACCGGCAGCTTTTTCTTCTTAACTTTGACCCCTTCGACGGTAATCAGGCTAGAGGGGCAGGTGCGGACACACATGCCACAGGCCGTACACCTATGGGTGTTGGTTTCCGGGTCCATAATTAATTCAATATGACCCCGATATTTAGGCGTCATCGTGAGTTTTTGGCGCGGGTACTGGACCGTCACAATGGGCCGGACAAAATAACGAATGGTGACTGCCATTCCGGCCACTAAGCTCCACAGCCCGACAAACATTTCTCTAAAATAGGCAACCATTTGATCTGAACCTTGAGATTAATTACCAGCTTAGCTTTTCATTCAAAACAATTTGATAGCCAAGGCAGTGACCAATAGATTGACGAATGCCAGGGGAATTAAGACTTTCCAGGCAAAGCTAATCAGTTGATCGAAGCGCAGCCGCGGGAAAGTCCACCTAAACCACATGATTAAAAAGATGATGGCGTAAACTTTGATCAGGAACCAGACCACCGGCGGTAAAATCCAACCCCGCCAGCCTCCTAAAAAAAGCACGGTGGCCACCGCGGAAACTACGAACATGTTGGTATATTCTGCCAAGAAAAATAGGCCAAAGCGCATGCCGCTATATTCAGTATGAAAACCGGCGACCAGTTCTGACTCCGCCTCGGGAATATCAAAGGGGGCGCGGTTGGTTTCGGCGGTAGCGCAGATAATATAAAGCAAAAAGGCTAGCGGCTGAATAACCACGAACCAGACTTTATCCTGAGCCGCGACGATAGCGGATAATTTAAAGGAGCCCACCATCAGAATAATGCTCATCGCGGTAATCAATAAAGGAATCTCATAAGCGATGTTCTGGGCTATGGACCGAATGGCTCCAAATACTGAATACTTATTATTGGAACTCCAGCCGGCCATCAGGATGGATAACACCGTTAGGCTAGAAAAGGCAAAGATCAATAAGATGCCGACGTTGAGATCACGGATGATTAAATTGGGCGCAAACGGAATGACTAAAAAGAGTACCAATACAGGGAGAAAAATTACAATGGGGGCTAGGAGATATATGGGTCGGTCCACCTCTTCGGGGGTAATCAGCTCCTTGCCTATCAGTTTGATGGCATCGGCGACCGTCTGTAAAGCGCCGTGAAAACCGACCTCCATGGGTCCGGGCCGCAACTGGATATGCGCCGCCACCTTGCGCTCCATCCAGATTAAGAACAAGGCGTTAACCGAGACCAGGGCAATTACCCCGATGAGTGCCACAATCATCCGAACGGCCTCTGATCCCCCTATCTGATATAACATTTCCATCTCATATCCACCTTGCCGCCCTGGCCGGGGCCGGGGCTTTCCACAGGCTGGGAGCCAGCTTCTTTCTGACCCGAATCTAGCGGTCGACCTCCGGAATTACCAGGTCAAGCGAACCCAAAATCGCCACCATATCGGCGACCAGGGTATCTTTGATTAATTCGGAGATAATACTGAGGTTTGAAAAAGACGGCACCCGTAATTTGATCCGGTAGGGCTTAGTGTCCCCTTTGCTGACAATATACGTGCCAAACTCGCCGCGCCCCGATTCGACCGCGGCATAGACTTCGCCTTCGGCGGGTTTCAAACGTTTGGGAACCTTTTCAGCCATGATCGGCCCGTTAGGTAGTTTGTCCAGGGCCTGTTCGATGATTCTTAGGCTTTGCTCCATTTCGCGCAGGCGTACCACATAGCGGTCCATAATGTCCCCGCGCTCGCCAATGGGAATCTCGAAATCGAACAGTGGATAGACGGAGTAGGGCTCACTGCGACGAATATCATAGGGTATGCCACTACCCCGCAAACAAGGGCCGGTAACCCCATATTTCAAGGCCTGTTCCGGAGTGATAATACCAACGTCGCGGGTGCGATTAATAAAGATGACGTTTTTGGTGACCAGGTCGTCATAATCCTGCCAGCGACTCCGCAACCTGGTAATAAAGGCCCGACAGCCGGCAATGAATTCGTCGTCAATATCGTCCCGCACGCCACCGAAGCGGAAGTAACAGTAGGTCAATCTGGAGCCGGTCACCCGGTCTAAAATATCGACTACGTTCTCCCGATCATCGAAACAATAGAGAAAGGGGGTAAAAGCGCCGAGGTCGAGGAGGTAGGCTCCGAACCAGAGCAGATGGCTGGCAATCCGGTTGAGCTCGCTGGTTATCACCCGGATGAATTCAGCCCGTTCCGGCACTTCAATCCCCGCCAGCCTTTCCACGGCCAGGCAATAACCATGATTATAGGCCAGGGCATGCAAATAATCCACTCGGCCCATGTTGGGCAGATATTGTTGATAGGTCCGCAATTCTGCCATCTTTTCGTGAGCCCGGTGTCCATAGCCAATAACCGGCTCGGAATTGGCAATAAATTCGCCGTCCATCTCCAGCAGGATGCGCAACACACCAT
This sequence comes from Desulfobacca sp. 4484_104, assembly GCA_002049795.1. Taxonomy (GTDB): domain Bacteria; phylum Desulfobacterota; class Desulfobaccia; order Desulfobaccales; family Desulfobaccaceae; genus Desulfobacca_B. The sequence goes on from MUKC01000043.1 coordinate 18,558, forward strand.
GCGTGCTGGGATGTTGGGGGCCCAGATTCAGATAAAAAGTTTTTTCTTCGATACCCGGTTCCAGCATCATCTCAACTACTCGCCACAAAATCTTTCAATAAGGGATGGAAATCGGCATCTTCTGGAAGTATCAAGCGCTTTAAGTTCGGATGCCCCGCAAATACGATGCCAAACAAATCAAAGACCTCCCGTTCAAACCAATCCGCGGCAGGATAAACGCTGCTGAGGGTGGGAGCAGTTTTACCCTTGATCAAGGGGACATGTACTACCGTCCGACATAATTCCCTAAAACAGGCAAAATGATAGACCACTTCAAAAGACTCGATTAAATCCAAAGCGGTCAAGGATTCTAAGAAACATTGCTGTTCTAACATGACCTGAGCAATGGCGGTGATTTGCTCTGGTTTAGCCGCCACTTCGACATGGTAACCGGTGCGGCCATAATCACCGGCCGCGACCTTCTCCAACTCCAGCTTTTCCAGGCTGTTTCTGATCTGCTCGGCTAACATTATCTAAATTTCCTTAACCGGCCGCGGTGAGTAATCTTTTCTTCCAACTGCAAAATACCCTCGATCAAGCCCTCGGGGCGGGGTGGACAACCCGGTACATATACATCGACCGGGATGATCAAGTCAGCCCCGGGGACAATGGCATATTGGCCCTCATAATAAAACGGCCCCCCCGATATGGCGCAATTTCCCATGGCAATTACCCACTTGGGGGCTGCCATCTGATCATAAAGGCGCACAATGGCTGGAGCCATTTTCCGCGATATGGTACCCGCGACAATCATCAGATCAGACTGCCGCGGCGATGGCCGAAAAACCCCGGCCCCAAAGCGGTCCAGATCAAAGCGAGCTGCACCCGCCGCCATCATCTCGATGGCACAACATGCCAACCCAAAGGTCAGAGGCCACAGGGAATTGGCCCGGCAGAGGTCTAACACCTCATCAAGCACTCCGAAATGGATCAGCGGCTCTCCGGTTTTCTTTTCCACCAGAAGACCCCCCTACACCAGGCGTAAACAATCACCAGGGATATGATGCTGACAAAAATGGCAATCTCAATCAGGTCACGCCAGACGTAGCCTTCTCCAAAGGCCAACAAGACAGGAAACAGGAAAAGCACGTCGACGTCAAAAGCCAAGAAGATTAAGGCAAAAAGATAGTAAATAATCGCTACCTGAACCCAGGCGCTACCCTGGGCCGGGATGCCGCACTCATAGGTTTGATTACGGGCAGGACCAAAACTGCGCGGTGCCAGCAGATGAGCAATGATTAGCGGTCCCAGGGCAAAGACCACGGCGACTAACAAAAAGATCAGGACATAAGCAAAATCATGTAATACGGCCCAGTTGTCCACCTGTTCCTCCCGAACCGGTTATCCAGGTGCTGCATCAAAAAAAAA
>MUKC01000044.1 GCA_002049795.1 Desulfobacca sp. 4484_104
AAGAACTTGGTATTACGTACAGACCATTATGATATTAATTCCTGGAAACTGTCTCCCAGGGCGGCATACAACCCGGTGAGGCTGGCGCAGAAGGTCTCTATTCCCGCCAGGACCAAGACAGTGGCTAGGGCTGCCATGATCACGTATTCCACGCTGCTCACCCCCGACTCATCTCTAAGGAAGTTTTTGATCTTTGCCACCTTTTCTGCCTACAACTACTTTTTTTTCGACCTGTAGGCTATTAAACTTTGCTACCTTAAATCATCTCTCCCCCTTGCGGGAGAGGGCTAGGATGAGGGGGATTATTTTAACCCATCAGGGAATCAGGGCCGCGTTGCTGAGGCGGATGCCGAACAGCCCCAATTGCCCCTTGGCCTCCTTGGCGTTGACATTTTCGCGATCACCGGCACGATGACCGAAAAGCCGCCCGGCTGCGCGGCCTTATCCGCCAACCAATGCCACATGTTCCCGGACATGTTGCCGTTGTACAGCTTGATCTTATGTCCGGCCATGACATCGGGGGAAGGCGTCCCGCCTTCACCGGCATAATACTTGGCGTAATTGAACACCAGATTTGACCCGCCGCCCTGGTTAAAGAAGGTGGTCCAGCCACAGTTGTCGTTAGGAGCAGGCTGAGTGGATAAATCAAAATTAACTTCGGTTCCGTAATTGACCCAATCAAAGGCATCCCGGCACACGGCCAGGGGAAAGACCTGGCCTCACCAGAATTTCCCGGCCCAGCCCAGATAGGCCCGGCTGGTCACCGCCAGGGACAGGGGAGCTCCCCAGAAGAAATTGACTAGGCGGCCATTGATCTCTTGATTCTTGCGGATGGTGACCTCACAGGTATCGATGGCATCGGGGTTGGTATCGGCGTTGGGTTCGACCGTGGAGGCAAAGCAGTTATTGTCGAAGTCCCATTTGCCGAACTTGATGTCCACATCCGGAAGCTCGACCACGGTTTTGCCTTCGTCTAAGGGTATGGGATTTTGGGTGGCGATCTCTCGGACCACGTCCCGGATACTGCCGTTGACCTCCACCTTAAACCCCTGGCCGTTCTCTTTAACGGTCAACAGCCGGGCCGCCCCGGCGGTAGCCCCGGCGTCGGCCGCGGTCTGCATCTTGACGATGGTATCCTGCCAATGGCCATAGTCCACCGCCAGGGCCGCCAGTACCAGGATAAACAATAAGCTAACGGCCGTCATGGCGGCGACGCTGCCTCGGTCGTCAGTGATGAATCGGCGTAGACGCTTCATGACTATTCCTCTGGCTCATCCCCTAAGCGTTCATACAGCATCTTGGCCGTGGCGGTTAAGGTGGTCTCCGAAGGAATGGTCGGATTTTCCGGATCCTCAGGGTCGCTGATTAAACCGGCCACGGCATTGGGAACCATAAGAAACTTAAAGGGCAGACTGGCGGTAACTTCGATGCGCTTGTCATTCCAACCGTTCGGGCCGGTAGTGGTAACCACTTCAGCAGTTACCGTCAGGTTGGTGGTATCCACCCCACCGCCCAGGACATACTCCCGGACTTTATTTTTAACCAAGTTTAAATGGGGATTTGAAGCCGGGTAGCGCGAGCCGACCCGGGCGCCTTCACGGACTCCGGCACTCAGGACATGTTTAACCCAATAGGCATGGCCAAAATCGATGATGCCGGCCAACAGGGCCAATAAAATGGGGAGCACCAGGGCAAATTCCAAGGAGATATTGCCCTGCCGATCTCTTAACAGCCTACTCATGGGGCACCTCCTATAATAGGAGAAGAATATTTTTTTACCTTCGGGGCTCAAAAAACTGGCCCCCAAAAGTAAAGGCCCGATGATTCGGGCCTGGGCGGTTTATGATTACTTCGGTAATCCCGCTACCCTGGCCCAGAGGCTGTAGGTCGGTGACTTTGCGTCCTACCCTTTCGGAGTAGTTTGCCTTTGTCGGTAATTTCAATTTTTCTGTATTTATTATCGGCATCCTTGATTCCAGACTTTAATTTTTTCCTGGCCCAGGCACTCGCACCTTAAATTAGCGGCTTATAGTTTTTTTTCCTGATTTTTTAATAATTTATTGTTAATATTTCCGAACCTGGTTTTGGCCTGGTTGGCCCCCGCAGACCGTCTGAAATGGCCGTGATCAAAGAATGTTGTCCTATTTAAAAAGAATTTAATGGGGCCGGAAAGAACTATTGAGTATTAATAAGAGCAAGCTTTTTAGCAAATTTATGGATGGTTCAGCCGCGCTGGTTAGATCTGGTAAAATAATCCAGGAGGTTAACGTCCTTCATGACCGAAGCGGAGCTGGCCCAGTTTTTGGGGAAGTATTGTTATCTGGAATGGGAGCAGGACGGCCGGGTCAGTGGCATCTCGGGCCGGGTGCGCAAAATCACCCGGGGTTGGGTGTTAATAGATTATGGCCCCCAGGTGCGGATCGCCGCGATTGTCAGGGTCAAGGTTTTGCGGGGCAATGAATAGCGCCCCCACTCCCGGGGTCAGGTATTTCTGTAGGGGCCGGGTCACCCCGCCCCGGTTGTCGGGGTGACCCGTGGGCCCGTTCAGGATATTAAACAAACAGCAGCCTAACCGTTAGGGCAAGGGCAGGCCCAGACCCTGGGCCACGCCCTGGCCATAGGCCGGGTCGGCTTTATAAAAATGTTGGACCATGCGCTCCTGGATAAATTGGGGCACGGTCTTGAGGCTGTTGACTAGATTGTCGATGAGTCGGGCCTGGGCGTCCGGGGGCATCAGCCGGTAAAGATTGCCGGGTTGAATATAGTCTTCATCGACCAGCGGTTGGCCATAGCGATCGGCATCGCCCGAGATCTTTAAGGGCGGCTCTTTATATGCCGGATTTTCCTGGGGGCCGCCGAAGCTGTTGGGCTCATAAACCGGGCTATTGCCGCCGTTGTCATCGCAGCGCATGAAGCCGTCGCGCTGATAATTGTGGGCCTGGATAGCGCGGGGGCGGTTGATGGGCAGCAGGGCGTAATTGACCCCCAGGCGGTAGCGGTGGGCGTCGGCATAGGAGAAAATCCGGGCCTGCAGCATCTTATCCGGGGAAAAGGACAGGCCGGGGACGATGTTGGCGGGCTCGAACGCGGCCTGCTCGACTTCGGCAAAATAATTCATCGGGTTGCGGTTCAGCTCCATGATTCCTACTTCCATTACTGGATAATCGCCGTGCGGCCAGACCTTGGTCAGATCAAAGGGGTTCCAGCGGTAGGTCTCGGCTTCGGCCTCGGGCATAACCTGAATTTCCAGGCGCCACTTGGGGTTGTCGCCGCGTTCGATGGCCTCGAAGAGATCGCGCGTGGCCCAGTCGGGGTCCTGGCTGACCAAGCGGTCCGCCTCTTCCTGCCGGAAGTTGTCGATGCCCTGCAGGGTCTTGAAGTGGAACTTGACCCAGAAGCGCTCGTTATCAGCATTGATCATACTGTAGGTATGGCTGCTATAGCCGTTCATATGGCGGAAGCCCTTGGGGATGCCGCGGTCGGAAAACAGGATGGTGACCTGATGCAGGCTTTCCGGCACCAGCGACCAGAAATCCCACCACATGGTGGTGGAGCGTAGATTGGTCTGCGGCATGCGCTTTTGGGTGTGAATGAAGTCCATGAATTTCATGGGATCGCGCACGAAGAACACCGGTGTGTTGTTGCCCACCAGGTCCCAGTTGCCCTCTTCGGTATAAAATTTTAGGGCAAAGCCGCGCACGTCGCGCACCGTATCCGCGGAGCCGCGTTCTCCGGCCACGGTGGAGAAGCGGGCCAGCATCTTGGTCTGCTTGCCGACCGAGGAGAAGATTTGGGCTTTGGTATAGCGGCTGATGTCCTTGGACACGGTAAAAATGCCATGCGCGCCGGCGCCCTTGGCGTGCACCACCCGCTCCGGAATGCGCTCGCGGTTGAAGTGGGCCATCTTCTCAAACAGGACGAAATCTTGCACCAATAGGAGGCCGCGCGCTCCCGCGGTTAAGGAATTCTGGTTATCCGCCACTGGAATACCCGAGGCGGTGGTCAGGTTAGGTTGCCCTGCCTTGGCTTTTTGTTCATGGCTGCTCATGTTGATCTCCTTTTTTAGGGTTGGTTGCCGAATGCTGATTTTTTATTCTGCCCTGACAGGCGGGGCAGAGGCCATAATATTCCATCCGGTAGTCCATGACCTGAAAGCCTTCCTTAGCCGCCAGGTACTCGGGGCTGAGGGGCAGCGGCTCGGCCAGGTCCTGGATTTTGCCACACCGGTTACAGATCAGGTTGATGTGCGGGGTCAGCCGGTAACCGGCGGCCCGTAAGGCGGCCTCCATTCCTTTGGCGGAACGAGCGGCGGTCAAATTGGCCTCGCAATCGGATAATTCGTGTAACTTTTATTATTTTATAACTATTATTAATTATTAAATGCAACAGAAAAAAGCCGTTGATATCAAGTTGCCTTAACCATAGGGGCTTGCTAACTCAAGCTCCTATCATCAAAATATTAGTTTTTGATAACAACTTGACATAAATCGGGCTTTGCGCATTAGATAATCAGCAACCTATTAAAAAAACCTTACCCTGGGTGTATAGTGTGTAGAAGGGGATTGGGGGGAGAGGGGGAGAAGGACGTAAATTTGAATGTAATGAAATTCAATAATATTTTCACCCTTGATCTTAACTTTCCTCAGCCCGGTTGACCATAATTTGTCATATTAAAGGAGTGATCGCCATGGACTTTACCTTAAGCGCTTCCCAACAAGAAATCCAGGCCCGGGCCCGGCAGCTGGCCCAGGACCGGATAAAACCCCAGGCCGCGGCATTAGATCGGCAGGCTCGACATCCCGCCGAAGTTTTGGAACTGAAGCCCAGAAACAGCGATATCTGGTGCCGGTGGCCGGCGGTCAGAAAATGGCCTGTTTTGCACTTACCGAAGCCGAAGCCGGCTCCGACGTCAGCCGGGTGCAATGCACGGCGGTGCGCCAGGGCCAGGATTATATCTTGACCGGCACCAAGAAATTCGTCACCAGCGGCCAGGTGGCCAGCTTTGGTCTGGTGGCGGCCAGCACCGCGCCGGAGCTCGGTGCCAAAGGCATCAGTGCCTTTATTGTGGATTTAGAGAACGCTGCTGGCGTTACTATCGGCCCTCTGCAGGATAAATTGGGGCTGAAGGCTACCGGCACCGTAGATCTGACTTTCGATCAGCTCCGCATCCCCGCCGAAAATCTCTTGGGCCAAGAAAATCAAGGGTTGAAGGTGATGTTGCGGGCCTTGGACGACGGCCGGATCGGCACTGCCGCCCAAGCAGTGGGTCTGGGTCGGGCCATATTAACCGAATCGTTGGCCTATGCTCGCCAGCGGCAGCAGTTCGGACAACCTATTGCTCAGTTCCAGACAATTCAGTGGAAACTGGCAGATATCGCCACTGAGGTCGAGGCCGCAGAACTTTTGACCATCAAGGCCGCCTGGCGTAAAGATCAGGGCTTGCCTTATGACACCGCCGCGGCCATGGCCAAGCTGTTTGCCACCGACGCGGCGATGCGGGCCGCGCTGGAAGGCGTGCAGATTCTGGGGGGCTATGGCTACCTAGATTCGCAGGTTCATGAGCGACTGTATGGAGAGGAAAATCCCATGACCAAAAAATTGACGGCAGGTCTGGTGCAGGTTTACACCGGCGATGGCAAAGGTAAAACCACCGCGGCTTTGGGACTGGCGCTGCGGGCGGTGGGACGCGGGTTCCAGGTTTTAATGATACAGTTCTTGAAAGGCGAAGAAAGCGGCGAACGCTTAGCGGCCCCGCGGCTGGCCCCCGAGTTTACCATCCGACACTTCGGACGCTGCGGCTTTATCCGCCGCGCTAAACCCGATGCCGAGGACGTAGCCGAGGCCCACGCCGCCCTGGCCCTGGCCCAACAGAGTATCAAAAGCGGAGCATATGACCTGGTTATTCTGGATGAAATTAATATTGCCCTGTATTTTAAGCTGTTGGACGTGGCCGAGGTGCTCGATCTGATCAAGTCCCGCCACCCTCAGGTGGAGTTGGTATTAACCGGACGCTATGCCCCCCCGGAAATCATCGCCGCCGCGGATTTGGTCACCGAGATGAAGAGCTTGAAACATTATTACCAGGACGGCGTTTTAGCTCGGGAGGGGATTGAATCCTAGCCATCAGGGAATAAGCCTTGGGGGCGTGTTTCCCCAGAAAAAACTGCCGTTCCCCGGCCAGCCAGGCAGTTTTCTGCTTGCATAGGGCGATTACCGTAACCGGATGGTCTTAACCCTGGGATGGTTCTACTCCGGCAAGTTTCTCGGCTTAAACATAATCGCCGCGTTGGAACTTAAAACTCTCCACCCAGGACAACGCCGCCACCTCCTCGGCGACTGATTTCAACGGCGAGTCAGGGGGCAACTGGGCTGCCAGGTCTTGGAGTCGGCGGCTATCCTGTTCCAGGGCGGTGGCCAGCGGGGCCAGGCTTTTTAAAGATACCTCGCCGGAACTCAGGCCCCGTTGATAGGCCTCCAATCGGCATAGGCCTTCTTCCACGGCCTTGAGGCTATCTGTTAATAAAGCAGAATTGGCAATAATTTCCACCGGAGTCGCCGAGGGCAATACTCCGGCAGATGTCGCTACGGTCGAAGGGTTAGTTTTTTCCTGGGCGGCCTGAAGAATATCGGCAAATTTTTCCCCTTGCTCAGTCCGCGATTGCGGTTCTGGTCGGGAAATAGTCTGGCCCAGCGCCAGTAAATCTTCGATTTTCATTTTGCTCTCGAATATTTGCTTAATTTATCAGCTAATTATCTGGAATAGACCGTTTGGCCGCTTAGCCCGCAAAACTGGTCCGTAAATGCTCATAACGGTATAATTGAGCCAGCTCCTGGTCCTGCAACCGGGGCAATTCTTGCTGTAATTGCTCTAGCAAACCCCAGGCCGAGTCCAGATCCAAAGCCTCGGTTTCGCTGGCGGCCAGATTCTGGGTTTGGACCACGTCAACCCGGTCATGGCCCACGGCCAGGGTCTGATCCTCATTCTGGTTGGCACTTTGATTGGGGGTGGAAATTTCTTCCGGATTGACTTCGGCGCTGGATACCCAGTATGAATTATAAGCAGTGATTTCCATTGCTGCTCCTCCTCATTGTTGTTGGCTATTATTTTAGCAACAATGGTGCCAGAAACAACTTACAGATAATATTGATTAATTTATTGACCAAGAGGTTTAATTAGGCAATTTTTGCCGGAAGTCAGCGATATTTTCCCTTTGTCCGAACCCGAAAGGAGAGACAATGACCTGGTGCTTTCTGATGTTAGCCATTGTTTTAGAAGTGAGCGGCACGATTTCCATGAAACTGTCACAAGGGTTCACCAAATTCTGGCCCGCGGTTAGCATGTTTATATTTTATGCCTTCAGTCTGGCTTCCCTGACCTTAGCCCTCAAAAAAATCGAGCTCAGTATAGCCTATGCGGTCTGGTCGGGGTTGGGCACGGCGCTAATCGCTGCGGCGGGCATTGTCTGGTTTAGGGAACCGGTCAGCCTGGTTAAGATGGTGTCACTCGGACTGGTGGTTATCGGCATCATCGGACTGAATCTGAGCCAGGGAGTGCATTGACCGCGGGGGTGAGCCAAGCCTTAATATACCATGGGGGATCAAAAACCAACCGTCCGACAAGTTCAGATTAATCCTGGTAAATTTAACCCTGGGCTGTCTTTCCCGCCTCATGCCGAGGCTTATTCCTTGACAAGTGGGTGACGAGCGGGTAGCCTGATTTCAGCGGGTTAATCCAGGCAATTGCCAGGTTGGCGAAAGGAGGGGAAGTAATGGAGGTTCCGGAGCTCACCGCAGTTAACATTGACATCATCGTCGATAATTTCATTGATGTGTTTGAAATTTCGCGACCCGGCCAGGTTGAACGAGTTATCCTGGGCCGCCTCAAAAAACCGGTCATGGCCGCTCATGGTCTGTCCTTGTTGATCACCTTACGTCAGGATGACCAAGAGACCCGGATCTTGATGGACACTGCCAATTCACCCCTGGTATTATTTAATAATTTAGAGGCCTTAGGACTGGCGGTGGATGAACTCGATGCCATTTTTATAAGTCATGGCCATCCGGATCATTATGGCGGGCTGCTGGAATTATTAGCTCGGCGTCAGAAACCGACAACGGTCTATCTGCATCCGGACTGTTATTATCCTAAATTGCTCATCACTCCCCGGGGCCGGATCGGTCCCTGGACTCTGGAGCGCGACAAGCTGGTGGCGGCCGGGGCTGAATTACACGAAAATACCGGCCCGGCGCTGATTAACGGCATGGCGCTGATCACCGGCTCAGTGGAGCCCACCGTGCCTTATGAAACCCCACTGCCGGGGGCCAAACGGGTTATTGCCGGAAAAGAAGAACACGATAATTTTGTCGATGAGCAGGCTCTGGTGCTTAAGGTGGCGGGCCAAGGTCTGGTAGTGATCGGCGCCTGTTCCCACCCAGGCATCGTTAATATGGTGAGATATGCCCAGAAATTGACGGGCGTGGAGCGCGTCGCCGCGGTCATTGGCGGTTTCCATCTTACCGCCGGGGGCGATGAATTGATCAATAATACTATTGCGGGTTTAAAGGAGATCAACCCGGCGCTGATTTTTGCCGGTCATTGTACCGGCTTCCGCGCCCTCGCGGCCCTATCGGCCAGCTTTCCAGAGAGTTTTTTGGTGAGCTGTGTGGGCACCAAATTATTGTTCGGCTAACCCGCAAGGCCAGCCCGGAAACCGCTGCGGCTGGCCTGCAACTCGTCCGCAACCAGGAGCGGAAGATCTGGCTACTTGAGCCGGCTAGCCAAAGGGAGCGCCATTGACTTTAGACTCTCTGGGCTGCTGAAGCCCCTTTTGGTGAAAAGCGGCGAAGGATAAGTCTGGCTCTTCTGCCCCGGAGGTCAACGTCCGGCGACGATATTGCTCAATTCTTTGGTTATTTTCTGGGCCTCTTCTATCTGCTCCAAAATTTTGTGGAGAAACGAATATTGCGGTTGCTCTGAGGTCAAATCCATCAACATCAGACTAATATAACCCAGTATTATTTGTAAAGGTTGATTGAGTTGATGAGCGGTGCGGCTGATCTGGGTCAGGAGTTCCTGTTCTAATTGGTCATTAGCCATCATTTGGTAGTTGGTGACATCTTCCAGGACTAAAATCGACCCGGCGGTGGGGATTTCTGATACACGGAAAGGAACCCGGCGGAGATGAAGAAATTTGCCATCCTTCCCCTCCAGGATTGTTTCCCAGGTCTGACCGGTTATCATGGCCTGTTTGCAGTCAGCTTCGATCTGGGTGACTGCTGCCGATCCAGGGTCTTTTAAATAAGCGCTTAAAAATTCAAAGCAATTTTTCTCTGCCGCCTCATCTCTGGTCATACCAAAAAGCTCTGCTGCACAAGGGTTAAAGTAGCTTATGCGATCTTCCTGATCTACCAGAATAATAGCCACAGGCAGGCGCTCAACAATCTCGGACTCAATTGTCATTGGGACTCCTGATCAGATGTTTACCTTAGCAGTGGCAATCTACGAGCCGCTGGCCAGCTTAATATTGCTTTAGCTTTAAACAAATAGTGCTAGAGATTGGCAAGTCTAATCTTCACTGGTGGTAAAGTTCGAAAAAACTTTAATAATCCTAAATACAACGCCCTACAGACATGATAAGTTAAAATACCATAACGGAATACTCTTGTAAAATATATTCAACTTCTTAACTCTTAGTCACTAGTCAGAGTTAGGTCGTTGTAAAGGGTAAATAGGACGTAAAGGCCTTGAACTCGCATCGACAGGAGGTACTTATGGATTTGGCGGAAGCGATCTATAGCCGGAAATGTACCCGGGGCTTTAAACCGGAGCCGGTCCCCAAAAAGACCCTGATGCGTTTATTGGGAGCCGCTCACCAGGCACCTTCAGCCCGAAATATTCAGCCCTGGCAATTTATCGTGGTAACCGGTCCGGCCCGAGAGCGATTGGCCCAGAAACTGGTAAACCGTCACCAGCAAGAGGCTCAGGGTAAGCTCGGCTGGCCGGAATTTCCTGCTCCCTTTCAAGCCCGCAGCCAGCGTTTCGGCCAGGAATTGGCCCCTTTTGGCCAGCAGACGCCGGGATTTGATTTAGCGACCAGCAGCTTTAACTTTCATGGCGCGCCAGCGGTGATCTTGCTTACCATGGATCAGCAATTACCGCCTGCCCGCCTCATAGATCTGGGAATGGCGGCCCAGAACCTGGTCCTGAAAGCTCATGCCCTGGGGCTGGGGACCTGTCCGATCGGCATGGTCCTTAAATATGATGAGGTAATCCGGGAGGAATTACGGTTGCCGGAAAGTGTCAACATTGTCTTAAGCATCGCCGTCGGGGTTCCCGACCCCGCTTTCCCGATTAATCAGTATAAATCCTGGCGAGATGACCTGGCGGAATTTATGACCTGGATAGAAAATTAAGAGATGCTTTCAGGTTTAAGACTTCGGCATGAGTTGCGACCAGAGCCTTGAGAGCTTCCCGCGGCTGGCCGGGCTGGATTTATCCCCGGCCTGGGAGCAGGCGGTCGGCCGATTTCTGGAGACCGAGGGTCTGACCCTGGTGCTGGGCGGCACTGATAGCGGGAAGAGCACTCTGTGCCGCTATTTGGTCTATCGCGCCTATGTGGCGGGTCAGCGGGTGGCCCTGATTGACTGTGATCTGGGTCAGTCTCACCTGGGTCCCCCGGCGACGCTGGGTTTAGGGCTTTATCCGCCGCGCCTGCCCGGCGATGACAGCCTGTTTCCCGAAGCCCTGTACTTTATCGGGCAGACCTCACCGGTGGGCCAGGTGCTGGAGGTGGTGGTCGGCACCCGCCGGTTGGCCGATCAGGCCCAAGACCAGGGGATTAGTCGGATAGTGGTTAATACCTGTGGCTTTATCCAGGGGCCGGGCGCCCTGCAGCTGAAATGGGCCCAGTTGGAATTGCTGGCCCCCCAACTGATTCTGGCCCTGGAAAAGACCCAAGAATTAGAACCTATTTTAATCCCCCTCAGGCGGCGGCAGGCCCCCATGATGCGCCTGCCCCGGTCACAACGGGCGGTGTCCAAATCCTGGGAGTATCGGCGACAATATCGGGAGGTGCGCTTTCACGGCTATTTTCGGGAGGCCACGCGGCATCTTTTCTCCATGAGCCGCTTAGCCTGGCAGGGCCTGCCCCTGGGCCGGGGGGAAACTCTAAGTCTGGCCCAACGGCAGCAGTTAGGAGCATATTTAGATACCCCGGTGCTTTATGGAGAAATCAGCCCCTCGGGCGCAGTGCTGATTTTGCCAGGTTTACCGGAAACCTTAGACAAAACAGCACTGGCAGAACTGTTAGGCGTGCCCAAGGTCTGCTGGTTGGCGTCGGCCAGCTTAGAAATGCGTTTGGTAGGGCTTCTGGACGGCAACTTGGCGGTCCTGGCCCTGGGTCTGCTGCTGCCGTCCCCCTGGGACCGCTCGCAAGTTGCCATCTGGACCCCCCTACCCGGCGAACGCCTGGATCAGGTGCGGGTGTGTCGAATAGGCAGGTTGCGTCTTAATTTGCGGGGTCAGGAGTTAAATCGAGCGTAATCAGTGAAGGGTAATATCTGAAAGGAAGTGAGCTGGATTACCGTTGTTCAACTCGTTCCCAAGTTGTACTTGGGAACGAAATAATATGAATGGCTCGTACCCTGCTTATCAGCGATAATGACTTGCATTCTGGCCGCAGATCTGACAAATTTGTTAAAGTCAATTAAAAATTAAGGCTAGCCAAGAATGGGGAAATTATTATAGATGGTCCAAAGTGAGGCGTTAGCGTGCCTTTATGAAATCACCGTGGCCCTCAATGTCACCGGTTCTCTGAAGCGCGGGCTGCAAAAGGTGCTGTCCATTCTGGCCCAACGGCTGGGTATGAACCGCGGTACGATCACCATTTTAAATCCGGAAAATCAAGAGCTGCAGATCGAAATTGCCCATGGTCTGACCGCTGAAGCTCGCCTGCGGGGACGCTATAAATTAGGGGAAGGGATTACCGGCCGGGTAGTCGAAAACGGGGAACCAGCCGTGGTGCCCCGGGTCAGCCAGGAACCCCTGTTCCTGAACCGGACCCGTTCGCGGGGAGATCTGAGAAAACAGGATATTGCCTTTATCTGTGTGCCCATCAAGATCGGCCCGCAGACCATCGGCGCTTTGAGTGTCGACCGACTTTCCGGCGACGACACCCATCTGGATCACGATCTGCAATTTATCACCATTATCGCCTCGATCATTGCCCAGGCAGTCAACAACCTGATGCTCATCGACCGGGAAAAACAACAGTTGCGCATCCAGAACCTGGAGCTACAGGGGCGATTGCAGGAGAGATATCAGCTCGGGAATCTGGTCGGTAATTCCAGCAAGATGCGCCAGGTGTTTGAAATGATCAACCGGGTGGCCAAAAGTAATGCTACCGTCCTGATCCGTGGGGAAAGCGGCACCGGCAAGGAACTCGTGGCCAACGCCATCCATTACAACAGTCTTAGGGCCGCCAAACCCTTCTTCAAGGTTAACCTGGCGGCGCTGCCCGAGACCCTGGTGGAAAGCGAACTTTTCGGCCATGAACGCGGCTCCTTTACCGGCGCTTTGAACCGCAAACAGGGCTGTTTTGAGCTGGCCGCCGGCGGGACTATTTTCCTGGATGAAATCGGCGACTTAAGTGCCAACGTGCAACTCAAGCTGCTCCGGGTAATCCAGGAACGGGAGTTTATGCGCCTGGGTGGCACCCATACCCTGAAGGCCGAGGTGCGGATCATTGCCGCCACTCATCGGGATCTGGAAAGAGCCTTGGCCGACGGTAATTTTCGGGAAGATCTATATTACCGCCTCAATGTCTTTCCCATTTATCTACCGCCGCTGCGGGAACGGCAGGCCGATATTCCCCTGCTGGCCGAGCATTTCTTGACGAAGGCGGCGGACGAGCATCACAAGCCGGTAAAACGGTTATCGACCCTGACCATGAATCTGCTGATGCAGTATCACTGGCCCGGCAATGTGCGGGAATTGGAAAATATCATCGAGCGGGCCGTGCTGGTCTGTGATGAAGATACCATCCGCAGTATTCACCTCCCCTCCAGCCTCCAGATCCAGAATCGCCCGCCGGGACAGAAAAGCCCGTCGTTGGCAAGCGCGGTCGAAAACCTGGAAAAAATGATGATTATTGAGGCCTTACGGGCTACCAAAGGCAATCAGAGCCAGGCCGCCGGCTTTTTAGATACCAGTTTGCGCATTTTGGGCTATAAAATAAAACGCTATGGCCTGGATGCCCGCCAATATCGGCAGCAATGACTCCACCCACCCGCCCTCGCCACTTCCCTATGGTTTATCGGCGTTATTAGTAACACTAATTAATGGACCGCTTTTTGCAGTGAAACTAATTATGCGAGCGGCGACGATTGCCCGCCTGACTGCCGGGGTCGGCAATGGGGGTCTTTACTGATCTCACCCAAACCCTTTTGATATCAGCAAGTTATTAAAGTGAGGGGTATGGTTCGACCGTGGCGGGAGATCTGAAGCAGGTCTGGTTTTAAGAAAAAATCGTTGATTTTATGGTCAGAGGGAGAACTGGAGAACAGATATTTTCCTTAATATTCCACCATTTTTGTGATTTATCCAGGATTGTTTAACAAATTTGTAATTAATCAAGGAGTATCCAACCGCCACCAAGATAATGATTTGTTTTGATTTAATAATTGCAGTATATCTTACTTGATTCGGGTGGGCTGGGCAGAATTTCAGTAAATTGCCGCCGCTATAATTTAGACAATGATTTACGGAACTTATAAATATGAGGGAAAATTGCTTTAGCATTTCGAGTGATCATTAAAATTTACAAGTTTGTAAAATGCAGCGTTTCGAGCATGAAGCTGTTTTAGGTTAATTATTAATTATATAAGTAGGTTACGGTTTGTCCATAAACAGCTCGGCCTAATGGGCCAGTTGAACACTCTGATAATCTAACCAGGAAGTAGGAGGACACCTTAATGACTTTGAGTAAGCCAAATCGCAGTGCTGCGACAATTACCAGCAACCGGGTCCATCCCTCCCCGGTTTCCGGAATCTGCGTCACCTGCCTGGATGGTTGCGAAGGGCCGTGTGAGATCGGCCGTTCGGCGCTGAAGGGCCGGGAGATGATCTATCCTCAGCCTTTCGGCAAGATTACCGCGGGGTCGGAAAAAGATTATCCCATTGATTTCTCCCATTTTAATATCCAGGGGACCTGTGTCGGGGCCGTGGGTATTGAAGCTGATTCGGACCAGGCGCTCTTTCCGGTAGTGGACTGTAGCACCAGCGTGGGGGCGGAAAACACTATTCTCTTGGATTTTCCAGTATTTACCGGAGCGGTCGGTTCGACCGAAATCGCCCGGGTCAATTGGGAAGAGCTGGCCGTGGGAGCGGCA
Organism: Desulfobacca sp. 4484_104; assembly: GCA_002049795.1. Lineage (GTDB taxonomy): Bacteria > Desulfobacterota > Desulfobaccia > Desulfobaccales > Desulfobaccaceae > Desulfobacca_B. The sequence continues at coordinate 14,389 of MUKC01000044.1, forward strand.
ATCTCCGGGGTCATTGTGGTCGCCGGCGAAAACATCTGTGCCATGGACCCGCAGGCGGAGATCAAAAACCATCGGATCGTGCGTTCTCCAGAAATGGAGCGCCGGATCAGTTCTTATCGGCAGTGGTATAACGGCAAAGGTGGCATTATTATCCAGGCCAATGTCGAAGATGCCAAACTGGGAGTCCCCGAATATGTCATCGACAAATTAGGGGTCGAAATTCTGGAGCTGAAATGGGGGCAAGGCGCTAAAGATATCGGCGGCGAGGTTAAATTGCCCAGCCTGGAGCGCGCCCTGCAGTTAAAGGAGCGGGGTTATATCGTGCTGCCGGACCCGACCGATCCCGTCTCCCAGGATGCCTTCAAACATGGCGGCATCAGTGAATTTGAACGCCATTCCCGTTTAGGCATGGTGGAAGAAGAAGGCTTTTATAAGGAAGTAGAACGCCTGCGTCGCATCGGCGCCAAATATGTAACTTTAAAGACCGGCGCCTACCGGCCCGCGGACCTGGCCCGGGCGCTCAGATTTTCCTCCGAAGCCCGCATTGATATGTTGACCATTGACGGCGCCGGCGGCGGTACCGGCATGAGCCCCTGGCGGATGATGAATGAATGGGGCATTCCGACCCTGGAGCTGGAGTGTCTCACCTACCGCATGTGTGAACGTCTGCGGGCCAAAGGCGCCTACATTCCGCCGATCGCCATTGCCGGGGGGTTATCCCTGGAAGATCATATTTTCAAGGCCCTGGCCCTGGGCGCCCCTTATGTCAAGGCCATCTGTTTGGGCCGGGCGATCATGACCGCAGCCATGGTAGCCAAAACCCATGGCAAATTAATGGCGGCCAAGATGGCCCGGGAAGGCAAGGACATGGCCGACGGCTATCTGAGTCTGTTTGCCGTCGGGGCCCAGCTCAAGGAACAGTTCGGCAAGGACTTTGCCAACCTTCCGGCCGGGGCCATTGGCATGTATTCCTA
>MUKC01000045.1 GCA_002049795.1 Desulfobacca sp. 4484_104
CGGTAGTATATCGTGGTCTTTTGCTTGCCAAAATCTATGTGGTTAGCAATGGACACCACATTAAAGCCTTCTAGGGACAGCAGGGTGCGCGAGTTGCGGGCTATATTAGGGATGCCGCTGCCATTACGGATGTCGATGGCGGTTTCGATAAGCTCGGACGCGGTCAATAGCGGCACCGGAGACTTTTGGCTTTCCATTTTTGGTTTACAAGGCAGCGCGGCAACTGCTTGGGGAAGGTTGTTCGTCTCGGCCACCTTGGCGGGCTCTGGGGCCGGACTTCTTGGCTTTTCTGACTCCGGGCTTACCGGCTCAGCGGTTTTCTGAGCCATAGTTTTGGGGCAGATGCTTTGGGATGCCGCCAGGGGTTCGTTGAAAATGGGTCTAGAAACCTGCCGCGCTAGTGCCGGTTGGGCATAATGTTGAGGCACCGGCATCCCCAGGGCGGTTAAAACCTCCTGCAACTTTTTTTGCGCCTGGGCTGGCCCTTCTCGTTCTTCCCATAATTGACGCGCTTCGTCCAGGCGACCTTGTCGACATAAGGTTAGTCCAAGATTGTTTCGGGCTAATGTATCTTTCGGCTGTTGGGCCAGGGCCTGGCGAAAGCAGGATTCGGCCTGTTGATAATTGCCACTTAGATAATAAGAAAAGCCTAAGTTATTTAATAAAGCCGGATTCACGCCGTGCTGATCCAGACCCCGTTGATAAAGTGCCTGGGCCCGCGCAAATTCTCCCACCTCATCGTAGGTGCGGGCCAAGTTATTTAATATTTTGAGATTATCGGGGGCTTGCTGCAGGGCGGCTTCTAATTCCTGGATAGCCAACTCTGGTTTACCGATCAGTTTTAAGTAATGGGCATTTTGTTGATGACGGTCGAGATTTCGGGAATAAGGACGCACCTGGGCAGAAAAATCTTTTAAACTGGCATCGTGAGGCAAGCGAGTACCGCAGCCGTCCCCCAAAGTGAGGCCCAGCAACAAGATTATGGCTAGTTTAACGGACTTTTTTACATTATTGACAAAATTCAGATTAATATCCGGTCTGGAATGAGGTTTTAGGCCTTGAGCGCCTCTGGCTGAATTATTCATCTTAAACCCGACGAAAAGATTTCTCCGAGACGGATAACCGCCGGTCCCAGGATAACAATAAACATAGCTGGAAAAATAAAGAACAATAAAGGAAACAACAGTTTCACGGCCAGTTTGGCGGCCTTCTCTTCCGCCTTCAGGGCCCGCTGGGCCCGTACGAAATCGGCATGAGTCCGAAGGGCATGGGCTATACTGGCACCTAAGCGCTCTGACTGAATCATCAGCGCTACCAAAGACTTAACGCTTTGGACGCCGGTACGCTTGCCCAGATTATTTAGAGCTTCGCTCCATGCTATGCCGGTGCGGAGCTCCAGGTTGGTGAGGTGCAATTCTAGATAGAAATCTTTATAAACGCCGCGGATCTCCTCGGCCACCCGGACCAGCGTGGCACCCAGGGATAATCCCGCTTCCATACAGATAATAATCAAGTCTAGGACATCGGGTAGGGACTTGTCAATCTTATTTTGGCGCTTCCGCAGTCTGACCCGCAACCCATAAGTCGGAAGGAAGAAACCGATCCCCGAGAACCAGAAGGCAAAAATTAAATTTAACGAGTTGAGCTTTCCTTGTAAGACACAGTAGGCCAAAAAGGGTATCGGCAATACTAAAGCGCTCAGAATACGCAGCCCGAAGTAAATGGCCGGGGCATTGGGGTGGCGGTAACCAGCGTTTATCAGGCTAGTCCGTAACTTAGAAATTTCCTTCTGGTCTTTCAATGCCCATTGGCCGGAGAATGTGAGTAAATCCAAGAATCTTTTTTTGGTGGGACTGCCTTCCTGAAGTTGGCGGAAGTTGGGGATAGTGAGACCGGTCTCGGGAAGCTCAACCCTTTTTTTTATTTTTCGCCGACCGTCCCAATAAATCAGGAGGCCATAAGTAAACAGCGTAAAAGTGATGATTAAGGCTGTCATAATAAGCAACTGCATCAGAATATTTCCTTAAGGGCTAGGTCTCAACCGATTTAATTAGTTTATACATCGCAAAACAGCCTAACAGCATGCTGATACAGCCCGCCAGCAATAACTTATGTCCCAATTCTTCTTGTACCAGAGCCATTCCATAATCAGGATTGATCAGTAGTATAACAAAGAACATGACTATGGGCAGAATCACTAATATCAGCGCCGAGAAGCGTCCTTCTGCGGTAAGCCCCTTGACCTTGGCTTTGAAATTCAAGCGATCTCGTATGAGTTGGCCGATCTTTTCCATGACTTCGGTGAGATTACCGCCGGTTTCAGCCTGAATGAGCACCGCGGTGACAAAGTATTGCAGGTCTCGACTATTGACCCGATCGGTCATCTGGATTAAGGCCTCGGCCATACTCAAGCCAAAACGTTGCTGGTCGAAGGCGATGCGCATCTCATTGGCCAACGGCGGTGACCCTTCTTGGCTCAGTAGCTCAATGGCCGAGGGCAAAGTATGTCCCGCCCGTAGGGACCGGGCCAATAATTGCATGGCGTCCGGCATTTGCGCTTCAAACATAGTGGATTTCCGATTCCGTTGCTGCCGCAGGTATAGGAATACCCCCAATTCAATAATCAGGGCCAACCCCAGCCCCCAGAGCCAGTTCTGATTCCAAATAAAGCCCAGGATAAAACCAATAGTCCCCAGAAAGGCCGCCAGGGTTAAAAACTTACCCGGGGTCCAAAAGATATCGGCCTGGAGCAGATAGCGTTGGATGTTGGCCCGCATAACTTTGCCAACGGCTTTTTCCAGGAAACTCATTATCGGGGTTTCTTTGGCCTGTTGCTCCTCTCTGAACAGTTTAGCTTGATATTCATAGGTTTTTTGACTGGCCTGCAGGCGCTGCACCACTTGTCGCCTCAGGCGCACAGGGTCCACAATCAGATAGTAAACCGCAGCACCAAACATGATGATGCCGACAAATATCCCAGATAGCCCCAGGATGTAAGCCAGATCCCGGACCGTAAATTCAGCTAGAATCGATTTAAGCAGAGAAGTCCGGCCTGTGGTATCGGCCGGTTGCGAAGCTATCTGGGCTTCTAGGCGGTTGATATTTTCTCTAATAATTGGTGCGACGGCGCTTTTTTGGCCTAATTCTTTTATAGGCCGCACCGCATGGCAGAGACCGCCTGGAAAGCATATCTGCTGAAGCTGATTATAATAATCTTCGGCATGAACCGCGCCCTGTTTCAGGTAAGCCAAGGCTTCCGGCATTTTGCCTTGTCGTTCCATGATCACGGCCAGGTTATTATTGGCAAAAGGATTATGGACCTCGGCTTTAATGACTTTTTCAAATTCCAGTTGGGCAGCATCATATCGACCGCCTTGCATGAAAGCGTAGCCGTTAATCAACCGGGTAAATATCTCCTCGGACATGGCCTGGGGTTTAGCGCCACTGGGTAATGACAGGGCCAGGAACAGGAATACAGCCCCCAAAATCGCCAGCCCCCAATGAGTTCTCCATTCACGCATCGCTGGTGTTCTCTGCTGTGTTATAAAGGGTTATTAGACCCCCGGTTTCACCAGGTCATATTAAGGATGTTTTTCAATGGTTCAACGATTGGTTACCAACGTTTAGACGGTTTTCCCCAAAGTCCGCCTGTAGCAGACGGGGGAGCGAAGATGTCATCCGGAATTGGGACCCCAAAGATCTTGCAGCGCTCGGCGAAGCGCGGTCTGACTCCGGTGGCTTTGAACTGACCCAAGACCCGCCCCGAGTCATCTACCCCCTGGCGCTCAAAGACAAAGATGTCCTGAAGGCTGATCACTCCGCTTTCCATGCCGGTAACTTCGGCCAGGTGGGTTACTCGACGGGTGCCATCGCTTTGCCGGGCCGCTTGGATAATCACATTCAGAGAGGAACTGATTAATTGCCGCATAGCCTTTTCCATGATGTTAAATCCGGACAGGGAAATCATGGTCTCCAAGCGGATCAGCGCCTCCCGCGGGCTGTTGGCGTGGACGGTGGTCATAGAACCTTCGTGGCCGGTATTCATGGCCTGGAGCATATCCATGACCTCGGCCCCCCGCACCTCTCCGACTATGATGCGGTCCGGTCGCATTCTTAAGCTGTTGCGGACTAAGTCGCGGGCAGTTATTTCTCCCTTGCCTTCGACATTGGCCGGCCGGGTTTCCAGTCGGCAGACATGTTCCTGCTGTAACTGCAATTCGGCCGAGTCTTCAATGGTTATGATCCTCTCGGTGGCGGGAATAAAACCGGAGAGGATATTGAGCAACGTGGTTTTCCCGGCCCCGGTGCCTCCGGAGATCAGGATACTCAGCCTGGCCTTGACGATGGCTTTTAAAACCTCGCCGATTTCCGCGGTCAAAGAGCCCTTGCTGATTAAATCCTCCAGGGTGGGGCGTTGCACCGCAAACCGACGGATGGAGAGCATCGGCCCGTCCAGGGCCAAAGGTGGAATGATGGCATTAACCCGGGAACCATCCTGCAACCGGGCATCCACCATGGGGGAGGACTCATCGATCCGACGTCCGACATTGCTGACGATTTTATTAATAATTCTCATTAAATGGGCGTTGTCACGGAAACGCACCTCAGTCCGCTCTAATCGACCGGCCCGTTCAATATAGATCAGGTCGCTGCGGTTAACCAGGATATCCGAGATGGTGGGATCCCGCATCAGGGTCTCCAATGGCCCCAGCCCTAAGACCTCGAACTCCAATTCCTGCACCAGATTGGCCCGCTCCTCCAGGTTTAAAGGGATCGGCTCCTCTTCTAAGAGCATGAGCACGGCCCGGCGGATCTCCTCGGCCATCCGGGAGGCCTCGAGGGTCTCCAGTTGCGCCACATTCAGGCGCTCTACCAGACGGCGATGTACCCGGTTTTTTAGTTCATGCAGGCGATTTTCCCGGTCGGTAGCCGATCTCCGGGCCGATAAAGCCAGATCCGGGTTTGCGGACTGAACGCCATTGCTCGACTCGAGGCCTTTAGGGTTATTGGGTATCCAGGCCATTTATGTGTTCACCTTCTAAATAATAAGCGCCGCAGCCAATTCGTTTTGCCTGCGGTCTCTTCTTCTGACGCTAACCGCTCTCGTTTAGCCAAATCCTGGGCTAAATTTTGCAAGTCACGCCATAACCGGGAGCGGGGAGCTACCACCGACAAGGAGGTCCCTTGATCAATGGCGGCAATCAACGCCGGATAATCGCTGGTTAAGGTGTAAGACACGGGCTGTTCCAGCAGCCGTTCCACGTCCTTTAATTCCAAGGGGCTATCTTTGTAATAGCGGTTGACCAGCACCTTCACCTTCTGCAGCGACAGATTGCGATGATATAACAGGTCCCACAGTTTTTTTAGATTCCGCAGATCGGGGATGGAGAGTTCGGTTAGCAGCAAGACCTGATCGGCTTCTTCGATTAAATTAATAAAAATATAATCTATCCAGCTACTTAAATCTACCACGATCCAGTCGTAGAGGGTACGCAAAAAGCCTAAAATCGGTTCCAGGCGTTCGGGTTCGAGGATTTGTTGTCCATTAAAATCGGGACTGCCGGAAATGATGGATAAATGGCTTTCATGGCGTTGAATAACCTTATTAACGAAAATCGGATCAAGCTGGTTGACGTTCTGGAGTAGATCTTTAATGCTGTAGGTGCCTTTCAAATTTAGAAAATGGCTTACATCCGGAAACGGCCGTCCCAAATCGACCAGCACTACCTGATCAGGATATAATTCCGCTAATGCCACTGATAGGTTGATGGCAATGGCCGTAGTCCCGACCCCGCCCTTATGACCGGTAACCACTAAGATCCGACCTCGCCTACTCTCTGGGAACCGCTCCTCCTTGACGGCCACCCGGGCTCGGGCCAGGGCGTTCTTTAATTCTAAGGGCTGCAAGGGGAACGGCAAAAACTCCCGGACCCCGAGCTGCATGATGCGGATTAAAAAATCCGGATGCCGACACGCCGAGCTGACGATGACCGCACCCGGGGGGTAAGACTTTAATAGTTCATCCAGCCAATCGGGGATCGCATTCTCTCCTTTCAGGATGACCAGAACCACATGGGGCCGGACTCCCTGAGGCTGAGACAAGAAAGCCTCAGGAGCGATCCGAGGCTCCACAACCCGCACCTGCGGCATATCTTTAAACAGCTCGGGTGCGACCGGTTCCTGGGAACTGCTCTCATACAACACCGCGAGCAACAAGTCTTCATGGTTCATACTGTTTTATAATCTCAAAGATTGATATTGCTCAATGTCCAGCGGATTAATGCACTATTAGCGTTCTTGAAATAAAAAGATCGGTTTGTGCTCTTCTTCCTTTTTCTGAAAGCTATCAGTATACTGGGCATTCACCTTGACCCCGACTTGAGGAGGCAATCCTACCGAGGCGGTGGCCTGGTAGAGGCCGGCTTTGGGGTTTACCAATTGATTGACCTTATTCGAGGCCACTGCCCGGCCGTAATTTTGTTCCACCGCACTGGGATAGGTACAACCGCTAAACCCAACCGCGACTATTGCCAGGATAAGCCAAACTCCTAGCGAGGATAAGTTACGTAGCCTTGGACCGCACCTTGGCATGGTTCCCCCCTTATTCAATGGACTGATGACCGAAACCCTCCGGCAGACTCGGTTTGGGGGAGGAATTGGGCCTGGCTGGTTGCTTCCGGCGTCGACCTTCCAGCGCGCCCAACAGATAGAATTCCAGGTCATCGGGTTCGATATAGCTATCCGTTGGCAACCGGACTTCTTTGGTCGGCAAGGGTTTGACCAGATGCGGGGTCGCCAACACCACCAACTCGGTCTCGTTCTTCTGGAAATGGCTGGAGCGGAACAGCGTCCCCAGGATGGGGAGATCCCCGAGAATAGGGAATTTGCTATGGGAGGTCCGACTGTTTTCCGATAGCAACCCGGCCAGGGCAAAAGTCTGACCATCCTTAAGCTCGATATGCGTATCAGTCCGCCGCACTCTCAGACCTGGAATCAGAAGCCCGGAAATCTGTAGTGGTTCCAAGGCATCGTCAATCTCGGAGACCTCCGGGGTAACCCGCATGGCAATCTTGCCATCATCGAGCACGGTAGGAGTGAACGCCAATTTAACCCCATACTTTTTGTATTCTATGGTCGTTCTCCCGTATTCCTGCGCCACCGGAATGGGAAACTCGCCCCCGGCCAGAAAAGAGGCCGTCTGGCCACTAGTAGTGATCAGGTTGGGTTCAGCCAGGATTCGCCCCAATCCCTTCTCTTTTAAAATCGAAAAGAACATGGTCCACAGGATGCCGCCCCCGGTAAACCCGCCGATGGCATTAATATCAGCTCCGATGCCCTGCTTCCAGGAGGTAGAGCCAAAGGTACGGATTAGATCGCTAATGCCGGTAAGACTATCCAGCAGACTCACGCCGAAATTACCGCTTCCGGAAATGCCCGAGAAGTTGATACCGATGCGTTTGCCCACCGAGCGGTTGATCTCGGCCACGCGCACTTCGACCATCACCTGTTGGACCCCGCCGACGTGCATTAAATTAATAATTTTTTCTTCCTGGCTGGCCCGCTCGGCGGTTTTTTCTCCGGGTTTGACCACATCTCGGGCCCCCGTCGAGACGTTGGTCGACTGCACCCCGCCGGAGACGCTAGTGGTCTCAGCCCCGCCTGATCCTCCACCACCCCCTTTTTTGCCCCCGGCAAACGCAACCGCCAGGGCCATGGCGGTTTCCTGAACCTGCGGGCTGGAAACCTCACCCGACAGCACAATGGAATTCCCTGCGGCCTGGACTCCGATCTTTTCCTGGGGTAACACCCGGTGCAGCATCTCTTTGAGGGCCGTTACATCCGCCTCCACCGTCACCGTGACCGTGGTAAATTGAGCTTTCCCCCGCCCCCAGAGATTTAGATTGGTTACCCCCGGCGCCAGGCCAATGATATAGATCTCCCGTTCCGAGTTCAGAACAATATCGGCATAAGCCGGATTCGCTACCGAGATCCTGGTTATCGGGAACGGACAGCGTATTACTTTGGACCGTCCGACTCGCAGCCGTAGCGTTTGAGTAATTTCTTGATCTTGTATCCGCTCCAGCAGCTCGTCTCCAGCCGCGGTTGCCCCCAGGGCCAGAACGAAGATTATCACCCCCACTATCCAGATAGCCCCCCGTCTAGCCACCTTCTCCCCCTATTCCCTACTAGTTAATCGGCGTTTTGGGTAGGTTTCGTTAATCAAAATTACCCGGTGTTCCAACTTGCTTGTTTCTTGCCCGGCCTCAGATTATTCGAAAAAATCTCTCTCACCCCCACTCGTTCTCTTTATCCCCTTAACCCTGCTCGGAGCGGGTCGGGGTGAGGGGCTAGAGATTGACGAAAGACACCTTTACCCCTTTGATCACCGTTACCCCCTTGGTAGGCGCGGCCTGGCGCTTGTGGATCAGATCAGAAGTGGCTACTCCCGGGGTCGCCACCTCGGCTACATTGAGATTATTACGCAGCGCCAGACGAATCTTCCCGGCCGTGCTGGCCAGGTTCAAGATTTCCGCCTGATCCGGGGTTACCTCCAAGGTGGCGGTAGTCTGGACCTTCGGCGTCACCTCTTCCGGACATTTATCCTTGTCGGCCTCTGTCACCTGACCCCAAATTTTTCCGGTGCTCAACACCTTGATGTTCTGTAGGATAATTTTGGAGAACTCTTCCTTGTGCTCATCTGAGGTTTTTACGCAGACCAGGACGTCCACATGACTGCCCGGATAAATGAAACCTGCCACCCCCGAGACATCGTCGGTCCGCACGGTTACCGCCAGTCGGTCGGCAGGCAAAATGCCTGGCAACCCCGCGGCGGTTCCCTCAGGTGCGAGTTTGGCCATTAACAACGGCTCACCTTTACTCATGGGGATCAATAATACCCGATTTTTGACCTGATTAAAGGAACTGACGGCTTTCGGAGGGATGATTTCTTGGGGCCAGGAGACTTCCTTGACCAATCGCGCACTTAGGGGCGTGCCGGCACTGATATCGGTTTCGGCAATCAATACCCGCGCCGTAGGTTTAACCACGATCTTGCGCTCGGTTTTCAGGGTTATATAACGGTGGATCAGCAAAGTGGCGATCAACCCGACCACCAGGGATAAAATCATAAATCCCAGACCTTTAGTAAGTTTCATAACCGGGGCCTCGTGTTAAAATACAATCCTTAAGACTCTGACCTCCCTGCTCGGTCTGACTGCCCTGTTGGCAATAATCATTTGATATGTAAAGGAACTTAGAGTAAGGAAGCTCGGCGTCCGGATCTGACGACTTCACTGGTCCGTCCGCCGTCATTTTTCCAGCCCTTAAGTTTTGGATACCATAGGTAATGAAATTTATCAACCGGAATATTAACTAAGCCGGTCGATATAAAGGTAACATTGGCCCCTTAGCCAATGTCCGTCCGGATGGCCGCGGTTGATCTGACCCCAAAGAACTGCTATGATTAGGCAAAGTTCTGCTTGTGGAAAGGAGTGGAAATGCTCTGGGCGGAATATGATCCTTTGGCCAATCGCCGTTTAGCCATACTATCGCCGGAGGGGCAGATGGATGAGGGATGGCGCCCCTCTGAACTGGACGACGAGGCTCTGCTCCACCTTTATGATCGCATGGTGGCCCTACGGCAGGCCGATTTACTGGCTCTGAACTTGCAGCGGGCCGGACGAATGGGCACCTATGCCCCGACCCTGGGACAGGAAGCCGCCAATATCGGCAGCGCCGCCCTGCTGCAAGCCGAGGACTGGCTGGTGCCTTCTTTCCGGGAAACCGGGGCCATGCTGCTCAAAGGCGTGTCCTTGAAACTGATTTATCTCTACTGGATGGGTTGTGAGTGGGGCAGTCATTTTCCCGAGGAGGTGCGGGTACTGCCCATCTGTGCGCCGGTCAGCACCCAGACCTTGCATGGCGTGGGCTTGAGCTGGGCCGCTCAGCTTAAGGGCGAAAACTGGGTGACGCTGATTTATCTGGGAGACGGCGGCACCTCCAAGGGCGACTTCCACGAAGCCATGAATTTTGCCGGAACTTTTCAGACGCCGACGGTGTTCTTTATCCAGAATAACCAGTTTGCCATTTCCGTGCCCCGGACCCGGCAGACGGCCTCCGCCACCCTGGCCCAGAAGGCTATTGCCTATGGTTTTCCCGGCATTCAGGTGGACGGTAATGACCTCATGGCAGTTTATCTGGCGACTCGGGAGGCCGTGGCCCGGGCCCGGGCCGGTCAGGGGCCTTGCCTGATCGAAGCCCAAACCTATCGCATGGGGCCGCATACTACCGCGGATGACCCGACCCGCTATCGCTCGGAGGCCGAACTGAAAACACAGGAGCGTTTTGATCCTTTGTTGCGAGTCCGCCTGTACTTGGAAAACCGGGGGTTGGTAAACCCAGAGACCGAAGCGACGCGGGAAGCACAACATCTTAAATGGGCCCAGGAGCAGGCCCGGGAAGCCGAAGCCGCGATTTCGTATAACCCGGATGAGATTTTCGATTACCACTTTGCTGAGCTACCCCCGTACCTGGCCGAACAGAAGGCCTATTGTCAGCGGTTCCTGGCCGCCAAGGGAGAGTCTGCCCATGGCCAAGCTTAATATGGTGGAGGCCCTCAATCTGGCCCTGGCCGAAGAAATGGCCCGGGATCCTCAGATTATCTTACTGGGCGAAGATGTCGGGCAGTTGGGCGGCGTGTTTCGGGTCAGCGACGGCTTGCAGGCTCAGTTTGGCCCTAAGCGGGTCATCGATACTCCCTTAGCTGAGGCGGCGATTGTCGGGACCTCGCTGGGGCTAGCCGTAGGGGGCTTTAAGCCGGTAGCCGAACTCCAGTTTATGGGCTTTTTATATCCGGCCCTGGACCAGATCATCTCCCATATCTCCCGCTATCGCAACCGCACCCGAGGCCGTTACTCCGTGCCGCTGGTGATCCGCATGCCTTACGGCGGCGGCATCCACGCCCCGGAGCACCACTCGGAGAGCACCGAAGCCCTCTTAGCTCATATCCCCGGTATCAAGGTAGCGATCCCCGCTACCCCCTACGATGCCAAGGGTCTGTTGATCTCAGCCCTGCGGGATCCGGACCCAGTGATTTTTTTGGAACCGAAGCGCATCTACCGGGCCATCCGTGAAGAGGTCCCGGCCGGGGAGTTCACCGTGCCCCTGGGACAGGCCCAGATTGTCCGGCCCGGCGACCAGGTCACGGCCGTAGCCTGGGGGTCCATGGTCCGGGAAACCCTGAGGGCTGCCGAGGCAGTCGCCGAAGAAGGCGTCAGCGTGGAAGTGATTGATCTTAGGACGATATCGCCCATGGACGACGCCACCGTGGTGGCCTCGATCCAGAAAACCGGCCGGGGGGTGGTAGTCCATGAGGCCTGTCGGACCGCAGGACTGGGCGCGGAAATCATTGCCCGCGTCAATGAAAAGGCCTTTCTGTCGCTGGCCGCGCCCATCGAACGGGTTACCGGCTTTGATACCATATTTCCGCTCTTAAAGTTGGAAGAGCATTATCTGCCCGACGCCTTTCGCATCAGTCGGGCCATTCGCAAGGTGGTTAATTTCTGAGTTGCTAGTTTTAGTTGGTAGTCGAAACCTGAAACCACGCAGAGGAGGTGCTATGAGTCTGTCAGGGAAGAAAATCGCTATCCTCGCCGAAAACCTCTATCAGGAACTGGAAGTCTGGTATCCTTTATTGCGCTTTCGGGAAGCGGGGGCCCAGGTGGTGGTGGTCGGCTCCGGCAGTGCCACCGAACACACCAGCAAACTCGGCTATCCCGTGGCCGTAGATCAATTCGCCGACGCGGTTAAGGCCGCGGATTACGATGCGGTGATCATTCCCGGAGGCTATGCCCCGGATATTATGCGCCGCTATCCGGCGATGGTCCGCCTGGTTAAAGATATGGCCGACCAGGAAAAAGTGGTGGCCGCGATCTGCCATGGCGGGTGGATGTTGGCCTCCGCGGAAGTGGTCCAGGGCAAAACCGTAACCGCCTTTTTTGCCATCAAAGACGACCTGGTGCATGCCGGAGCCAATTTTATCGATGCCGAAGTGGCAGTGGATGGCAATCTCATCACTTCCCGCAAACCTGAAGACTTGCCAGCCTTCTGTCAGGCCATTATCAAGGCTTTGGGAGGCTGAAACCCGGCACCTAGGTATTATTCAATCGGAAACTTCCCCTCCCCTGAGGGGGGATTGGGTTTGCGGATGGACCCTAGCTAGAAATTGGGTGAGGTGGATTAACCGCGCGGGGCGCGGCGCGACCGCTAGGATAGCCCCGATATTTGACTGTAATATTGTAAATAAAGAAGAATTAAGAAGAACTGCACCCGCCAACCTGATCTTACGGTCGGGGCAAGTTATCCAGGTGGGCCTCAAGTTCGGCGGCCGTGTGCACCGGGGCCAGACAGGTAAATCCATGGCAGACAAAGGCGGTAGGCTTGCCCTCCAGGGCTTCATACTCCTTGACCGCGGCCACCAGTCCGGCCAGGGCGGTGCAATTGTGCGGGCTTTTTAGCACCAGGCGGCGATGCGGGAGATAACGCTGGTAGATCACGCCCAACATCTGAGTTATGGTTTCATCGGCGGCATCGCCCACCAGGGTCAGAGCCAGGGTCGGGGCCAGATAAGACTCCTGGGCTGATAACAGATAAGCCAAGGCGCGGGGATTATCAGCGATTGCGCCTTGAAACCGCGAGAGGACATCCCCAGCCTGTTCTTGATAGGTCAGATTCTCGGTAAGCCGGTAAAGGCGGATCAGATTATGGACCGCCATCGAGTTCCCGGAGGGCAGGGCCTGATCAAAAAAGTTGCGCGGGCGGGTAATCAATTGCTCGTTATCATGGGCATTATAGAAAAAATATTTCCGCTCCGCATCGTAAAAGCGCTCGTCCATCAGGCCGGCTAATAAAATTGCCGGCAACAGCCAGTCTGGATTGAAATCAGTCTCAAACAGGTCCAACAAACCGGCTACCAGGCAGGCGTAATCATCCAAAAAGCCTGGTTGTCGGGCCCGACCCGCGGCCCAGATGCGCTTTAAGTTTTCCTCTTGTAAAAGTTTATCCAGGATGAAGTTGGCACTTTTACTTGCGGCGCAGCGGTAACGTTTATCTCCCAAGACCTGAGCGCCGTAAGCCATCGCTGAGATCATCAGGCCATTCCAGGCCGTGATGATCTTGTCATCGCGGTGTGGCCGGACCCGGGTCTCCCGCAAATCTAACATTTGCCTCCGGCAATGCGCCAGGATATCGTCAAGTTCTTCCTCCGATACCGAGAATTGCCGGGCTAATTCGGCCCGGCATAATGGTTGATGCAAAACGCTGGTGCCGTGTTCAAAGTTGCCGTCTGGGGTTACCCCATAGGCTGCCATTACCAAGGGGGCATACTCAGGGCCTACCGCCTGTTTGACCTCCGCCGGCGTCCAGACAAAAAATTTGCCCTCTTCCCCTTCGCTATCCGCGTCTTGGGCCGCATAGAAGCCGCCATCCGGGGCCGTCATTTCCGCCAGGACATAATCTAAAGTTTCCCGGCCAATCTGAGCGAACCAGAGGTCGCCGGTAATTTTGAAGGCCTCCAGATAACGCCGGGCCAGCAGGGCATTATCATACAACATTTTTTCAAAATGGGGGAGCAACCAGACGCGGTCAACGGTATAGCGATGGAAACCGCCGCGCAGCTGATCATAAAGACCACCCCGGGCCATCCGGGTCAGGGTCAGGGCAATTTTGTCCCGGCAAGCTTGGTCACCGGTGCGGTAGTAGTAGCGTTCCAGGAAGTCCAGGTCCAGAGATGGGGGGAATTTCGGGGCCGAGCCGAAACCGCCATGAATGTCGTCAAAATCTTGAATCATTTTCTGATAAGCGGCCTCCAAGGCCTCAAGGGTCGGTTCCTGGCTGGCTTCTCTAATCTCCCCGATGATATTGATCTTTTGACTCAAACTCTCAGCCGCAACATTAATATCTGTTTTTTTACCTTGATAGGCGTCGCTGAGCGCGGTGAGCAACCAGGTAAACCCCGGCAGGCCGCCCCTGTCCTCGGGGGGGAAATAGGTGCCCCCATAAAAAGGTTTAAGCTCTGGGGTCAAAAACACGGTCAGGGGCCAGCCCCCCCGACCGGTCAACAGTTGAACGGCGTTCATATAGACTTCATCCAGGTCCGGACGTTCTTCCCGATCGACCTTGATGTTCACAAAGCGCTCGTTCATTATTTTTGCAATTTGCGGGTTCTCAAAACACTCGTGGGCCATGACATGGCACAAATGGCAGGTAGAATAGCCAATACTGAGCAGGATGGGACGATCTTCCCGGCGAGCCCGCTCCAGAGCCTCAGGTCCCCAGGCATACCAGTCTACCGGATTATATGCATGTTGTTTTAGATAAGGACTACTTTCATGGAGGAGGCGGTTGGGGACCCTATCGTTATCCATGCAGTTCCTTCCCCTGGCTAGCGCTTTTTACCATACATAAGTCAATAATAGAGATGGTAGGTTGTGAGGTTAACGGTAAAAACGCACTAGGATTAGGCAAAACTAATATTTCAGATTCGGTCCACCTTACCCGAAGGCGGCTGTCGAGCTCCCCTGCCCTTAATTTCAGGCGGACCAAATAGCTATTAGACTTAGGTGGTGCTCCCCAACAATTTGGATCCCAAGACCTAGTTGTTTTATCTTCAGGTAGGCCAAATAGTATATTTATATTATTGGTTACTATTTTTCAATTGTCAATATTTATGTCGGGGGAGAGTTTTCCATCTGCCATTTATTTTGGCATATTACTTTGGCATATTACAGGCGGGTTAAGGCTTGAAACTCCTCGCGCTCGGTGAGTTCTAATAATTGGCGCAGACGCTCAGCCAGATGCTGGGGATGGTCAAACTGCAGTTCCAAGCTGAAGGTATTTCCTTCAAAGGCCGGGCTGGGCTGGAGCCGCAGATCTGATTGCTGGTAAAGACCGAGGGCTTTAAGGTAGGTGTCAAATTGTTGTTGGGCCGCACTAAAGCGCGGGAAACACCATTGCCGTAACTGCTCTCGAACCCGGCTGATCTTTTCCGCGGGCCGGAGACCAGGGTCGGCCAACAGTCCGGAAATGGCTGGCCGGGACAGAATGGCCTGGGGACTAAGCCCTTCTCGGCGGCTGAGGGTGTTAAGGTGCTCCACCATCTCCACCTGCTTACTGTAACTTAAGGGAGCCAGCGCCAGCCACGGCAGCAGGGCCAAGCGATCGACGGCAGTCCAGTGACTAAGGCTAGACGCGACCCCCAGACCGAGCCGGTCTTGGGCGGCCAGTTCTCGGAACGGCTCTTCCAGGCTGACCAGTTGCTGATACTGCTCCAGGTATTTGGCCGCCGGAGGCACATTTAGCCGGGGCAAAAACTTCCGGGTGACGGTATCCCGATCCCAATAGCGCAGTAAGCGGTTAATCATTTCGCCCCGCTCCACCAGATTAAACCCCCGGCTCCAGACATTGTCGTGCAAGGCCGCCAACAGACAGACGGCTGGGGAGGTGGTCTTTGGCCATACCCGGACAGAGATTCGCTTACGGCCTAAGCGGTCCAGGGCCAGAAGGCGTTTTAAACCGCAGACCACCTGCCCGCGGCCATCTGCCTGCAGGCGTACTAAGGGCGGGTAAAGTAGCCCTACCTGGCGGATCGAGTCCACCAGGGAGTCAAGCTCAAACCCATAGCTAACTACAAAACTACGATCGGTAAGATCTATCGCGGCCAGCGCCAGCTCTTGATAGCTCCATACCGGCGAGCCTGCGTCAGACATCAACAACACCCAACCATCAGCCAGTATGCCAGCGATTTATCGGTAATACTGGCTCTGATACTGGTTGTCATAATAGTTCTGACGCTGCATGGAATCTTCCGCAGCCCGGCGGCTGATTTCGGTAACCGCGCCGCCCAGGGCTGCACCCCCCAACCCACCGATCATAGCTCCCCGCCAACGATTGTTACTGTCAATCAAGGCTCCCGTGCCCGCGCCCAAGGCCCCGCCGATCCCGGCCCCTTGATAAGTATAAGGATTCTGACCGGCGCAGCCCGCCAGGAATAAGCTTATGAGCATAACCACTGCCAAACGTTTTATCCAGCTCATGGTTAGTTTACCCCCTTTATCAGGTATTTGCTTGAATGCAAGCTTATTTTTAATAATAATCAATAGGTTAGACAGATAACCAGATAATTTCTTAATCAGGCACTTAATTTGCAATATCACTAAATGAAACATTCCAACCCAACCCTGGAGATCGGAGCGTTCATGCCCCAGTGGTATCATCAGATGCTAATAATTAGTCTGGTCGGGATACTGACCGGCTGTACCCCGCTACAGCTCGGATTGGGGTTGGGGAAGCTGTGCACCTCTTTGGTTCGCAGTGCCGTCCAGAGCAATGAATTAAAGCAGTATCAGCTGGAATGTCATCGTATGCAACGGATTATGTATCCCGAGGATTTTCTGGACGTCGGTGATCCCTTGGCCAAGGCGATCGCCCGGCTCGGGCCGCCCACTAATAAGGAAGCCGGGATGGCGGAATCATTTTATTTCTTTCCCAAGCAAAGGATTATTGACCAATCTGGGCAGGTGCTGGAAAGAGACCTCCGGCTGGCGGTAGATGGCGAGGAAAAAATTACTAAGATCGAGATCTTGGAGCCTGCGCCTCCCGAGGCCCGCGGGGGGAATCCTCGGGAGGCGACAGCAGCCTTGGGCAACCCGGCCTGAGGCCAGGCGTGTCCGGTTAGGTAGCGATCACCAGCAAAATGGCGTCCTTGGCCACCGAAGCGCCGGGTTCGTAATTGATGGTCTTGACTGTGCCGCTGGCTGGAGACGGCAAATTATTCTGCATCTTCATTGCTTCCAGGATGCAGATGGGGTCGCCGACCTTGACCTGATCGCCGACGCCGACACTGTAGCTGATCACCATGCCGGGCATGGGTGAACGTAAAGGTACTTCGCCGGCAGCCACTCCCGTAACCGGAGCCGGTTTAGGCGGAGCCGTACTCGGGGCCGGTTTAGGGGCCACCGCGGCGGGCTGGGGTGCCGCCACCGGTTGAGGCTTGGCGGCCGCGGCGGTAATTACTGGTGCCCCGGAAGTGCATTCCACCTCTACCTCAAAATATTCGCCATCGACAAAGACGTTGAAGGTCCGTATCCCTTCGCCCTTTTCCGGGGCGGCTCGGTCCAGACCGTCGAGATAGTCTTTGACCTTTTGGAAGAGATTTTTCTGCTTGATTTTATTGATAACTTCATCTTCCAGTTTAATCTGTGCCATGGTAATGGGCTTGACGTCCTCAGGGATCGGTTCTAGCCCATATTTCCACTTCAAGAATCGTAAGCCGGTAGTCGGGTAGAGGGCATAAATCAGGACGTCGCCGATATTTTTGGCCAGGCCTTTGGTGGCCTCCTCGGCCCTTTCCAATTCCGGCTCGAGGACATCGGCGGCCCGGCAGGTAATGGGCTCTTCGCCCCGCTCGTAACCTTTAAGGATCAGCTTTTGCACTTCCGGATCCATTGGGGCCGGAGTTTTGCCATATAATCCATAGGCCAGATCCTTGACCTGGCCGGAGATCATCTGGTAGCGTCCGAAGAGGACATTTTGCACGGCCTGGATGCCGACGATCTGACTGGTCGGGGTGACCAGGGGCGGATACCCCAATTCCTTCCGGGTCTGAGGCAAATCATGCATCACCTCCAGGATGCGATCCAGGGCGTCGGCCTGTTTGAGTTGCGACACCAGGTTGGAATACATGCCCCCCGGAATCTGGTGGAGCAGCACGCCGGTATCAATCACCGCCATCTTGCTGGTGTCCAAGAAATCCCGGTACTTGGGCGCCACTTTCTCCAGATCCTGCACTAACTCGATCAGGTTAGCCAGATCCAGCGGCGATTCCCGGTCAGTTTTTTCCACTGAGACCAGAATCGGCTCGATCGCCGGCTGCGAGGTCCGCAGGCCAAAGGGCGACAGACAGGTATCAACAATATCCACTCCGGCTTCAATGGCCTTGAGATAAGCCATGGAAGCCTGGCCGCTGGTATAGTGGGTATGCAATTCAATGGGGATGTCGATGGTTTCCTTGAGGGTCTTGATCAGATCGTAGGCGTCATAAGGAGAGATCATGCCGGCCATATCTTTGACACAGAAGGAGTCCGCCCCCATATCAACCGAGCGTTTGGCAAAATCCACATAATATTCCTTGGTGTAGACTTCCCCGCCCATGCGGCGCTGGGTCAGCGAGTAGCACACCGCCGCCTGGATATGGACATCCATTCCGGCTTTTTTACAGTCCTGAATGGCTTTGAAGGAGGTCTCAAAATTACGCATGTCGTTCAAGGCATCGAAGACCCGGAAGATATTGATGCCGCACTCGGCGGCGTA
This sequence comes from Desulfobacca sp. 4484_104, assembly GCA_002049795.1. Taxonomy (GTDB): domain Bacteria; phylum Desulfobacterota; class Desulfobaccia; order Desulfobaccales; family Desulfobaccaceae; genus Desulfobacca_B. The sequence goes on from MUKC01000045.1 coordinate 18,367, forward strand.
TTTCACAAAGGGTTCCACTACATCGTCGGGGTAATGCCGATAGCCCACCAGGTTCTGGCCCCGCAACAGCATCATGAAGGGTGTCTTCTTGATATACTTTTTCAGAGTGCGGATGCGTTCCCAGGGATCTTCCGCCAAGAACCGATGGGTGACATCAAAGGTAGCGCCGCCCCAGACCTCCATGGACCAGAAGCCCATATTGTCCATACGTTCCGCCATATCCAGCATGTCTTCGGTCCGCATACGGGTAGCCAGGGAGGATTGATGACCATCCCGAAAGGTAGTATCAGTAAAATTGATGGGGTTTTTACCTGCCATTTCTAGTCTCCTAAAATATTTTCATAAATTTTTTAAGACTTAGCCAGTACTAAGAGCCTATCTTAAACTGCGCCGCTGCAACATGACGCGCCATTGCATGGCCGCTTGTCGGCCCGCCAGTCCCCACAGATTGTGCAGGGTGGCCGGAACCTGAGCCGGAGCCGCCACGGGAGCCGCGGCCTGGGCCCTTAAGATAGCCTCTTCATCCTGAATATATGCCTGAATGGCCGCGGCAACCGCCGCCAGCACTTTGTCTCGGCGAGCCATACTGACCTCTTTCGTTACATCGGAATATTGCCGTGTTTCTTGGGCGGCAGATTTTCTTTCTTGGTACACAGGATTTCCAGGGCCTCAATCAGCCGGGGGCGGGTTTCCCGGGGTACGATGACCTGATCGATATAACCCCGCGACGCGGCAATATAGGGATTGTAGAGCAATTCCCGGTATAGCTCAACCTTCTCTTGGCGTTTGGCTTCGGGATCCTCGGCCCCTTGAATATCACGCCGGAAAATGATGTTGGCCGCGCCTTCGGCCCCCATAACCGCGATCTCCGCGGTAGGCCAGGCAATGACCATATCGGCCCCCAGGTCCCGGGAACACATGGCCAGATAAGAGCCGCCATAGTCCTTACGGGTGATCAGGGTGAGCTTGGGGACGGTAGCTTCCGAATAACACCAGAGGAGCTTGGCCCCGTGCCGGATGATGCCATTCCATTCCTGGTCGCTACCGGGCAAATAGCCGGGCACATCGGCAATGGTCAACAGCGGAATATTAAAGGCATCACAGAACCGGATGAACCGGGTTGCCTTGTCGGAGGCATTGACATCCAGGCAACCGGCCAGCACCAACGGTTGATTGGCGACAATGCCGATCGGCCGGCCATCGAGTCGGGCAAACCCCACCACCATATTCTGAGCAAACAGGGCATGGGGCTCAAAGAAATCGCCATCATCAACGATGGCCCGGATAACGTCTTTCATGTCATAGCTGGCCCGCGGGTTGTCCGGGACGATGGCATCCAGGGCCGGATCCTGACGGTTGACCGGGTCGCTGCAGGGCTGGATGGGGGGATCCTCCATGTTGTTGTTGGGCAAAAAACTGAGCAGGCGCTTGATCTGGTTGATGGCATCGCTATCGGATTCCGCAGCAAAATGCGCCACCCCGCTTTTAACATTATGGGACATAGCCCCGCCCAGATCCTCAAAGGTAATTTCCTCTCCGGTGACGCTTTTGATAACATCCGGCCCGGTGATGAACATGTAGCTGGTATTTTTGACCATGACGACAAAATCGGTCATGGCCGGAGAATAGACCGCCCCTCCGGCGCAGGGACCCATAATCCCGGAAATTTGCGGAATGACCCCGGAGGCAATGGCATTACGATAGAAGATCTGCCCGTAGGCGGCCAGGGAGTCCACCCCTTCCTGGATGCGTGCCCCGCCGGAGTCATTGAACCCCACAAAGGGGACCCCGGCCTTCAGGGCCAGGTCCATGACCTTGCAGATCTTACGGGAATGCATCTCTCCCAAGGTCCCGGCCCGCGAGGTAAAGTCCTGGGCAAAGGCAAAGACCGGACGACCGTTTACCTGCCCGAATCCGGTGATCACTCCGTCGGCCGGGATTTTCATTTTATCCATGCCAAAATGGGCACAGCGGTGCTCCACCATCATATCCAATTCCCGGAAGGTGCCCGGATCAAAGAATTGATCCAGACGCTCCCGGGCTGTGAGCTTACCGGTCTGGTGCTGTTTTTCTATCGCCTTGGGTCCCCCCATGGCCTTGATTTCGGCCTCTTTGGCCTGGAGTTCGGCGATCCGCTCAGCCACGGCTTTCATAATTTAAACTCCTTTCCCATTAAGCAATATGAGGCTGCCAAGGGTTAATCACCCCCGGGGCCCGTGCCTGATTCTGACCTTGCTCGGCTTCAAAATTAGAACAAAATTCAGATTATCTTAATAATGCCTTTTAGTTAGCCCTATATTTATTTATCTCGGTCACAGCACCTTTGGCAGCGCTTGCCGCATCTAAGTTGCTGGCCGGGTTTGGTTAGCGTGCTCAGCCACTCCCAAGATTTATTAATCAATCAATAATTTATACTAGATTGTCAAGGGAATTTAAACTCAGAAAATCATCTGAGCGGAAAATATTTTCCAGGCCCCGATCTCTAGATTGAAAAGAGTGCCGTAGGGGTGATACAATAGCCGGGAAAATACTATTTTACCATCAGGGTAGCATGCCTCCCTGACCCAGCAAAGGTAGGGTACTAGATGGTTGGGCAACAGTTTGTGCATCGCACAGAGGTCCGGGTCCGGTTTGGCGATACAGATCCCTATGGTATCGTCTATTTTGTCAGTTATTTCCGCTATTGCCATCGCGCCATCGAAGAATATTTGAGGGCCCTGGGGCTTAAGCCGGAAGAGACCTTTCGTAATGTGGGGGAAGGCTTTGGCCTACCGATTGTAGAGGCGCAATGCCGCTTCTTGCGGCCGGCGCGCTATGGCGACCTGCTGGTTGTCGAAACTCGAATTCAGGAATTACGGCCCCGGGCGTTGATCTTTGCCTTTGAGTTTTTCCCGACTGGGGGGCAGGATTTGCTGGCCCGCGGCACCGCCAATCTGGTAGCCATCAATCGGCAATGGCAGGCCATTGAAATACCGGCCCGGGTCAGGCAAATCTTGACGCAGACGGCCGGTAAGCCTGGAAACGGGTAGCGGCCTGGAGGCGCGGTTTTCCGGTTGACAGCCCTAAAAAATATTCGCGATGATGGACACTTAAGGGAAGCTGAGACTATCTTCTGGAGCTTCGCCGCAGCTTTTGGCGTTTACCTAAGAAGCCCACCAGCAATTTCCTAAAGTTAACCGGCGTGGGACTCGATGATTCTCCAAACCTTGTAATCATGCGGCTTATGGCAACCTCGGGATAATCTCGGAAGGCGATTTACTTCTGTTCCACTGTTTTCATGAGGCACATCATGCCATCAGGCCGTTACCTGTGGTTATTGTTGGGCTTATGGGGAGTGATAAGTTTGGCAGTGTCAACTTATCCAACGCCGGCTAAGGAGAAAGACATGGCACTCAGCCCGCAGGACAAACAGACCTTACATCAAATCGCGCGGGAGGCGATCTGGGCGGCTTTGCAAGGCCAGCCCCTGCCCTGCCTGCCTCCGACTTCCGCGGTCCTGCAGGAGAAACGGGGTGCATTCGTTACTTTGCACCTGCGGGGCCAACTGCGGGGTTGTATCGGCCTGATCGAACCGATTAAACCGCTGCTTCAGACCGTCCAGGAGATGGCGGTGGCCGCGGCCTTTCGGGATCCCCGTTTTCCGCCCTTATCTTCCCAAGAATTTCCAGAGGTGGACATCGAGATCTCGGTGCTCTCCCCGCTTCAGGAGATTAAAACCCCCGAAGCCATTGAGGTGGGCAAACACGGATTGTATATCGTCAAGAGGCCCTATGCCGGACTATTGCTCCCGCAGGTAGCCACCCAATACCACTGGAATCGGGAAACTTTTCTGCGCGAGACTTGCCGTAAGGCTGGTTTACCTTCTGAGGCCTGGAAGGAAGCGGATACCCAGATCTATATTTTCAGTGCCGAGATTTTTTAAAGCCTGAGTAGGACTAGATGACGGCCAGCTTGCGATGCCGCCGCCAACCTAGCTTTGAGGTGAGATACTTATGCCCCCTGATCCTGCACCTGAGGACACCCGGCTCCCGGTTACCACCCCGGCTGGAGCCCCTAAGCCGCCGCCACCCTGGTTAAACTGGCTCAAAGAAAAACGCTTTCTGATCGTGGTGTTGATCATTGTTGCTTTTCTGGCCGCAATATTTTCTATTTCCGAGATGAAACGCTCCACACCATTGACTTCTGAGCAGGTCCTCCCTCCTGATGCTAAAGTAGAAAAACCTCAAGTCGCCCTCACTCCGGAAACGGAAATTGCCCCAGTCCCGGAAGCCGTGGCCGAACCAGCGCCGCCGACCACCGGGCCTACTGAAAAGGCGATCCCTCCTTCCGGGCATCCGCCGGTCCAGTCCCCGTTTCCCGTCCCGCCCCGCGTCGAGCCGGTGATCGGCGAGGCTTTTACCAGCGCGGTGATCAAAATTATGGACGATCAGGTCAATCAGACCTGGCTGGGCTGGCGGCCCAATGCCATCCTGTTTGGCATGCTGCGCCTAACCGACAATGTTAACAACCTCCAGATCGGGGTGTTGGAAGTAGCCCGGCGGACCACCGTCATCTTGAATGAGAATATGAGCCGCTTTGCCTTAACCGAGGCCTATAACCCCCATCTCAATGAGGCCATGAACTATCTCATGGTAAGTACTGATAAATACTGGTTTCCCTCCGCCTCGGGAAAATATCGCGAAGCCATCCAAGATCTTCGGAAGTATATTGAAGACCTAAAAAACAAGCGCAGCAAATTCTATCCGCGAGTCGATAATCTTATCGCCCTGATGATGGCTTACAAAGACATTTTGGGCAGTTGTTTCCATAACTTGATTAAGGATAAAGAAGCCGACGGCAGTACGGTATCCTGGTTTGCTTGTGACAATTACTTTTATTATTCCCAAGGGGTAGCTTTAGGCATGTCCGAGGTGTTGGAGGCGGTCCGGGAAGATTTCAGCCGGGAGTTGCTGAAAAAAAATTCTCACAAGCTCCTGGAGGAGGCGGTGCATGCCCTGCACGCCAGCTGCCAATTGCACCCCTGGTTGATTACCAATGCCGCCAAAGACGGCATCTTGGCCAACCATCGGGCCAACCTGGCGACTTATATCGGCGAGGCTGAGCATTACGTCTCTACCTTACAAACGGTGTTGGCTACTAACTGAGGAATTTTCTGCTACTAAAGTTAAGAGCGGTTTATTGACTTTGGCTCCAGAGCTCGAGCGAGGGAGGAAAATCATGCGGGTGGGCAGAATAATGATCAGCAAACCGATTACCGTGGCACCGGACAGCAGCGTCCACCAAGCCCTGAAATTAATGCAGCAACATTCCATCCGCCACCTGCCGGTGGTAGAGGGAGAAAAATTTGTGGGCTGGGTCACGGCGCGCGATCTGCAACAGATATTGTTGGCGGCCATGATTGAGAAGATCACGGTGCGGGACGTCATGGTAGCGGCTCCGCTTACTGTTACCCCCCTGACCGGAGTGGATGAAGCAGCCCATCTGATGCACGATTATAAGATCGGCGGCGTGCCGGTGTTGGAAAAGGGAAAGCTGGTCGGGGTCCTAACCGTATCCGATCTGTTATCCGCTTTTTTATATATGCTGGACGTGTTGCGGCGCAGTTCCCGTCTTGACCTAGTCTTGGCTGATCGTCCGGGGGCTTTTGAGGAGGCCTGTCAGCTCATTCAGCAGGCCGGGGGCAAGGTGATCAATGTCGGGCTGGGAGTGGAAGGCTGTCAGCAAGACACCTATTCCTTCCGGCTGGATAAATGTGACCTGGAACCGATTATCAAAAGTTTAAAAGAGCATGGGCACCAAGTGTTAGAGTTGCTCAGTTAGCCCACCATTACCCGGTTCCGCCCGCTCTGCTTGGCGCAGTACATTGCACTATCCGCTCTTTTTACCAATTCCTCGGGTTCCATCTGGTCTGTCAGACCAGCGACGCCGATACTCATGGTTAAGGGGATTTCCAGGTCATTGATTTTCAGCGGGGATTGCGAAATCTTCTGTCGCAGGCGCTCCGCCAAAATGGCGGCCTTGTCTTTAGAAGTTTGGATTAACATAATAATGAATTCTTCTCCGCCGTAGCGGCAGATCAAATCCGTGGAACGGACAAAATCCTGCAAGCGGACACTCAGCTCCTGCAAAATCTTATCCCCCACGGTATGGCCATAACGATCATTGATAGTCTTGAAGTTATCCAGATCGAGAAATAATAGGGCCAGCGGGCAGCTATAACGCCGACACCGCATAACTTCTTTTGACAAGGCCTGCCAAAAATAGCGCCGGTTGTACAACCCGGTAAGGCTATCCTTGGAAGCCAGATTTTTAACCTGTTCGAAGAGGGCCAGATTTTTCAAGGCGGTAGCGGTTTGGAGGACAAAAATCTTGAAGATTTCTTCCTCTTCCGGGGTAAGGATGGATTTCCGGCCACTACCCAAAATTCCTACCAATTTTTGATTAACCCAGAGCGGGGCCCAGATCAGGGCCGGGATCGTCTGGTCAAGAATGCCGGAGCGGAATATAATGGGTTGCTCCGCCAACTTGGTAGAGGAAGAATTCTCTTTCCATGGGAGCGGTTCCCAATCGACGGCCAGGAGCTCTTCTTGCATCCAGAGCTCAAACCGGGGTTGGATTTCCCCATCCAGTCCTTCCTGCAGGCGGCAGGCAAATTTTTCCGGCAGGTTATCCCAACCCCTTAGTTTCAGACCTACAATGCTTAAGGACAGCGTGTCCCACATCAGATCCAGGAGCAATTCGATGATCTGGTCCAGGTTCAAGGCCTTACTCAAACCTTCGCCGATCTGCCGGATGCGCTTCAGTTCCAGCCGCCGTTGTTGGGCCAAGGCCTCACGAGCGGCGGTAAGTTCCGCGATCATCTCCTGGTTGGCCTGGGTCAGCCGCTGTCGTTCCAAGGCACGTTCAATCAAGGCATGCAGGCTTTCTAAACGAGGCACCGGCTTCAGGAGATAGTCATAAGCCCCCCGCCGCAGGGCCTCGATGGCGCTGTCCAGATCAGCATAACCGGTAAAAATGATGATTTCCAAGCCGGGCCGGCCGGGCATAAACAGGTCTAAAATGGCAACCTGGAATTTTTCCGCCTGGAACTGGGCCAGGGCCTGATTCCCATCGGTTACCGCCCGCACCTCATAACCGATCGCCTGAAGATATTCTTCTAAGGCATTAATGATTTGGGGGTCATCATCGGCTAACAGGATGTGGGCGGTCATTTTGCAACCTTATCGGGCCAGGGAGACGACGGTGTCGCGCTGCCAATTGGCTTCGTCTTTATGGGGATAATCCAGGTTGTAATGCAACCCGCGGCTCTCTTTGCGTTTCAGGGCACAGGTAATGATCAATTCCGCCACTAAGGCGAGATTGCGCAGTTCCACCAAGTCGCTGGTAATCAAAAAATTCCAATAATATTCATCAATTTCCTGCTGGATCAGGTCAATCCGGTGTTTGGCTCTTATCAGCCTCTTATCCGTCCGGACAATCCCCACATAATTCCACATGAAGCGGCGAATCTCCTCCCAGTTTTGCGACACCACGACGTTTTCATCGCTGTCTACCGCGCCGAAAGGATTCCAATCCAGCACTTCGGACAGATCCAGCGGGCGCATCTGGGGTAAGAGCTCTATGGAATGCTGGGCGGCCTGATGGGCAAAGACTAAGGCCTCGAGGAGGGAATTGCTGGCCAGGCGGTTGGCCCCGTGCAGACCGGTCATGGAGACTTCACCGATGGCATAAAGATTGTGGATCGTAGTCCGACCCACGGCATCGGTAACTACGCCGCCGCAACAATAATGGGCGGCAGGCACCACCGGGATGGGTTCTTTGGTCATATCAATGCCCAGGTCCAGACACTTCTGATAGATGCCGGGGAAGCGGGAGCGCAAAAAATCCGCCGGTTTATGACTGATATCGAGAAAAACGCAGTCATCACCAGTCTTTTTTAATTCTGTGTCGATGGCCCGGGCGACTACATCCCGAAAGGCCAGGTCTTTTAGAGGGTGATATTTCTCCATGAAGGGGATGCCCCGCTTATCGATCAGGATCCCGCCTTCGCCGCGCACGGCTTCGGAGATCAAAAAGTTCTTGGCCAGGGGATGATAAAGACAGGTGGGATGGAATTGCACAAACTCCATGTTACCGATCAGCGCCCCGGCCCGATAAGCAATGGCGACCCCGTCCCCGGTGGCAATATCCGGGTTGCTGGTGTAGATATAGACCTTGCTGGCCCCGCCGGTGGCCAGTAAAATGATCGGGGCCACATAGGTTTCGACTTCGCCGCGGTCAATGTTTAAGACATAAGCGCCCAGGCATGATTCCTCGGCATTAGTAACTACCGCGCCCCGCCGCAGCAGCTTATGACGAGTGATCAGATCAACCGCGATATGATTTTCAAAAACCTTGATGTTGGGATGCTCTAAGACCCGATTGACCAGGATGCGCTCCACTTCTTCGCCGGTCATATCGTGGGCATGAATAATACGGCGTTTGGAATGCCCGCCCTCCCGGGTCAGATCGTAACTATCGGCGCTCATGCTGCGCAGATCAAAATGGGCGCCCATCTCAATCAGTTCGCGGATCCGTTCCGGTCCCTGGTGGACTACCAGTTCGACAATATCGGGATGACATAACCCATCCCCGGCCTCCAGGGTATCCTTAACATGTAGATCAAAACTATCTTCCGGACTCAACACCGCGGCAATGCCGCCCTGCGCCTGACGGGTGCTGGTATCCATAATCCCCCGTTTGGTTACCAGGTTGACCGTGCCATGGGGCGCGACTTTCAGGGCATAACTCAAACCTGCCAGACCCGAACCGATGACCAGGAAGTCAGATCGGTATTGCATTATTTAATCCTTACCCAATCCTAAAAAATATTTCGCTAAATCATCGCGCTAAGCCGGAGCAAAAACAAGTTCCGATCATCGGAATCATAGTCTGCGAGGAATCTTAAAGCTATTAAAATTCCGGTGCCTCAGATCCATTATCTATCATTACGATTAACATAACTAAAACAATTTTTAAGATATTTCAACTCAAACTATCTATCTTATAGATAAATTTACCGAAAAAGCCTTAATGGCTAGCCCTCAGGGCCCTAATAAACGCTCCAGATTCTGGCGGGTAATCATGGCCTGAACTTCGGCGCTAACCCCGGCTTGTTGCATTTCGGCCAGATAGCGCGAAGGCGGCAGCAAGGGATAATCGCTACCGAACAGAATCTTTTCCGGTCCGACAATCTCCGCGGCTAACCGGTAAATTAAGGGACGGTAAAGATATGGAGAGGCAGCAGTGTCAAAATAGACGTTGTTAAAGGCTTCCAACACCTCTTTTTTGAGCAGCCCAAAGAACAGCAGGCCGCCCCCCCAGTGGGCCAGAATCAGCTCCAGCTCCGGAAAGGCCCGGACCACAGCATAAATCTCTTCCAGGCCCACCGGACTTTTGCCCGGGTAGGAGTAGCCGATAGGTTCATTGGTATGAAGCATCAGGGGAACGTGATACCCCTGGCAGAGGTCGGCAATCGGGGCCAGGGCGGAGACGATCTCCGAGCCAGGGGCCTCGATATAAAAGGCCAATTCGCCGACGCCGCGACAACCTGCGGCCAGACAGCGTTCGACCTCCCGTGCCGCCCCGGACTCCAGCGGATTGACACAACAGAAGCCGATTAGTTGTTGGGGGTAACGGTGCATAGCCTCCAGCACCGCATCATTCTGCAGACGCCAGAGACGCTCTTGCCGCCAGGGAAAGCCGAAGGTGACCGAGCGCTCTACACCTTCGTCGGCCATCGCCGCCACCAGTTCGGCGGCACTGATCAAACGCGCGCGAGGGGATTCATATAGCCAGCGAAAGGCTGGTTCATCAGCAAAAAAATCTTCCCGGTGGCGGATAACCGGGTCCGGAAACATATGGGTATGCGCGTCCAGGATCATGTTTTAGACTCCGAGCTGAGATAGACTAAGGTGGCCCCCCAACCGCCGGACCGCTGCTCCGCGTCGATAAAATCGGCTACCAAGGGATGTCGCTTCAGAATAGCCCGGACCCCAGCCTTTAAGGCCCCGGTGCCTTTGCCATGGATAATTTTTACCTCTAATAAGCCGTGTTGCTGGCAAAGTTCTAAATATTCCGGGATTAGCTCGCCGATTTCGGCGGGGCGAAAGGTATGCAGATCAAGGCAGTCTTCTATAGGCAGGACCAAGAGGTCAGGTATTGATTCACTCTGGGGCGTCGCTGGTTTATGGATTCGCCGTTGGCGTTTCATATTTTTCTCTTTGAGGCCGGTCCACTTTAGCTTATATTGAAGGGACGCGGATTGTTTAAGGACGTTTGATGAGCCTCCTCAAGCTACTCACCCTCTTGACCGTGTTATTGGGCACCCTTTGGACTGCGGGCCCGGTTTGGTCAGCCGGGCCATTTCCCTATCGCCTGCCCCAAACGTCAGGAGGGGTTGATCCCCAGGCCTGGACGGTAATTGGTGAACACCAGACTCACCCCCTGGTCAGATTCGACAATATGTATTTTATTGCCCGGCGCTATGACCTGGGATTTTGGGAGTTAGCCCGCTACCATCGGGAGTTGGACCATTGGTATCTGCCCCACGATCAGAACCTCGAGATTCCCAGCCGCTGGATTATTCCCCAGGTAAATGCTCCCCAGGGCATTATCATTAACGCCGCGGAATTGCGGCTTTACCGGTTTTTCCCGGACCAGGGTCAGGTAAGAACCTATCCGATCGGCATCGGGGTCATGGACTTTAAGACTCCCTTCCAAAAATTCAGGGTGACCTCGAAGTCCAAAAATCCCGGCTGGCGCATCCCCGTTTCCCTCCGGAAAAAATACGGCATGTCCTATATGCCGCCGGGGGATGAAAATCCGGTCGGCAGCCATTGGCTGGGGTTGTCACATTACGGCATCCATGGTACCTGTTATCCGCACGGCGTTGGCCGCCTGGTCAGTCACGGCTGTATCCGCTGTTACCCCGAGGACATTGCCGAATTATTCAAACTGACCCCGGTGGGCACCCCGGTGCAAATCATCTATCAACCGGTAAAAATCGGCTTCCGCCAGGGTCGCATCTTTGTGGAGGTGCACGAAGATGTCTATCATAAGATCCCCGATATGCTGCTGCACGCCCGGGAACTGATTAACCGCCAACAACTGGCACACCTCATCAATTGGCCCCGTTTTCTGAGAGCCATCGAAGAAGAAACCGGCGCACCGGTGGACATCAGTCGTTAGCCGGCCTTCGGCCTGAACCGAGCGATTTAGTGCCGCAAAATTAGTCAGCTTTCATCGGGAAACCTTAAACTTTCCCTCTCTCATGAGGTAGAAGGCCAGCGTAAGGGTGCATAAGCTTTGGAAATTAATAGTAATTACCCCTTACCATAACCCTCTCCAGGCGAGCGGGGCGAGGGAATTTTGGGTTTCCGGATAAGTGCTAGTTAGCTTGTGGTCCGGGCTGGCTCAAACCTGCGGCGCTCCAAAAATTACCACTCACCGCACTTGAGCTGGATTGCGTTTATTCCTCCTATCAATTATGATTTCTTTGTCAAGATATTGACGATCTCCAATTCATGTTGGGTAATGGTGCGCATGCGGTCGAGAATGGCCAAAAAAATCGGACCGGCCTGCGGCAGGCAGAGGCCCTCGATCAGCCGGGCCTCGTGTTCGGTGGCGAATTCCAGGCAGGCCTGGAGCAGTTTTTGGCCCTCTTCGACCACGTATTTCTTCAGATAGGCATTATCGGTATGGACAATATCGACCAGGGAGCGCAAAATTCCCGCCTGGTGATCGAACAGGTAATTGGTCTGAGCCACTGCTTTATCGGAGAACAGCACCGCCCCCTGGATCTTCTTCTGGAGCGGCTCACTTAGTTGGGCCAGGTTATCGCCGATCACGCTCAGATGTGACAGCATACTGTGCAGTTGCAATAAGGCAGACTTTTCACTGCCGGATTTTTTGGGCAATAGGTCTTCTAGCTGATCGCTGACGGCGTTGATCTTCTGGGCCACATCCTCGTGTTGTTGATTAAGATCGGTCACCAACTGCCGGTGATGCCGGTTAAAGGCGTCGCGCGCCGTCCCGGTCATGATAATTAACTGGTCAACAACGGGGCTTAGTTGTGCCCACTGCTCCTTTAGCTCTCGGGTGGCATCCATCATCGATCTCCTTAATCCTCAAAAAGGTTATAGTTAGTTGCCTTGAGGGTGGATAGAAAATGGCTGTAATTTCAAATAGCTTTTAGGAACATGCGTTGTGCCGGTGTTTGAGCTAGCTCATTTTTTGAGAAAGCCGTAAGCTATTTGTTGATTCCGCAGATTATAGATTTGGGATTTAACATACATCTTATGGGCCTGATCATATTCCCGTTTGGCTTGGGAGAGTTTTTGGACGGATTCATCCTCCCGTCCCTGCTGTTCCAAGGCCTTGCTCTGGGCTTCTTTCTCCTGGGCCGACTGCATTAATTGATCACCCTGGGCATAAGAATCAGCGGCCAGCTTCCGGTTGAGGGCTTCTTGCTCCATTTCTCGGGGGCTTAAGACCTGTTTCAACAGCTCCCCCGGAGTTTCTTTCTGCAAAGTGGCGAAAAGAGAGTTGGCTTCCTTGGCCATAGCCTTGGCTTCCGCGGTAAAATTGCCGTCTAACTTCTTCTGGGCCTTATCCAAGAGCGACACGGCACGCTGATAAAGCTGGGCATGATCTGCTCGGGGCGTGCTTTGGGCAACGGCCTCGGGGACCCCTAGCAGAACCAGGGCCAGCAATACGACTCCCATAATCTTTAACATCTTAAACTGGGGGATCATTATTGACACTCCTTAATTCTGAAAGATTCTTAATGCAATCGGAAGGTTTCGGTAATGGCTCGTTGGAACCGGGGCTGATAGACCAGCTCAAAGACGGCTTCTTTGCCCGGAAACAGGATTAGGGCTTGGCGTCTGATGTTGGTCACCATTTTTACGGCCTGCTCACGGCTAACTTCACCCGAGCGGATCAGTTGCAAGGCCTGGTCGACCAAAAATCGCAGATAGGCCAGTCTGCGATTCTCTTCCTTGATTTCCGCCGGGGTTGAAGTCATAAGCTTTTAACTTCCAGTAAATAATTATACTTTATCAACATGGTAGCCGCTTATTTGGCAACCACGGAGTGGCCCGAAATGCCTCCCCAGCCAGGATGCTGGTCAGGAGCAGTCACTCTAAGCACTCACCTATTACTAATGCTATCGTTTTTTCAAGATCCTGGCAAGTTCGAAACCGGAGTTTTTTTCTTGCCCAGAGGAACGTTTTGGCCGACCACCGTAGTGTCTGGGGGTAATTTGGTGATCTCCACGGCTATTCCCTCTCGATCTCTGATGACTTCATAGACGCGCTTCCAGTCCACCAAAGAGCCGAGTTGATAGGTTTTGAGTAGGTTTTCCACCCCGGAAATCGGATCTATGCCTTTGCGATAGATATCCGAGTGTACTTCTAGATAGACCCGGTGATCCGGGGTCACGGCGATTTTGAAGGGCTGGTAGATGATTTTTACCGGGGTACCGACTTCCACTTGCTCAAACAGTTCGCCAATTTCTTCGACCAGCATCCGGATGCAGCCATGCGAGACCGAACGGCCCACCGTCCAGGGCCGGGGGGTCGCGTGAATTCCCACTCCCGGGGCCGAGGTGGCCATCCAGAACGGTCCCAGGGGATTTTTCGGTCCCGGCGGCACGGAAGTCAACACCATCTGCCCACTTTCCTCCATTTCCCGCTGAATGGAAGGCGGCACCAGCCAGGTCGGATTCCGGACCTTGTTGATTATTTCGAAATCACCGGTAGGCGTTTCCCAGGTTCGCTTCCCTACGGCCAGGGCGTAATGCCGTTTAAATACCCCCTGATCAAAATGATAAAGCCGCATTTCCGGTATGTTGATGATCAGGCCATGGTCTATTTCCGCGGGTAAAATGCGCGTATTGGTGATGGTCAAGGTCATTCCGGGGCGCAGCCGGTGTTTTTGAGTTAAATTATTTTGCCGGGCCAGGACCCGCCGCGGCACCCCGGTCATCAGGGCGATCCGGGGTAATCGATCTCCTTTTTTGACCAGATATTCCTCGGTCCCCCCGGTGATTTGTTGATAGACCGGCAGGGCCTCAAGGCCCCCCCGAGCCGGCTCCACAAGCCCTCCCCAGGCCAACAAAAAACAGATTAATAAACAGCTCTGTTTAAAGCGGCGGGTCATTTCCCCCCCTAGCTGTCCGCCTTGGTTATATCCAGCAGACCTCTATTTTCCCGAAACCCCGGTCAATCAGTGGATGCTTTGATCCGCATCCGGTGGCAATAGCCGATCAGGTTAGAATAGACTTAATAGCTCCGTAAGCCTCTTGCAAATCAGGTTTATTCGTTAACCGGACTAAAATTGTAATAAAATATTAATTTAACAGCTCTGCCTATTTTCACCCTTCCCCCAATATCAACCAGAATTAAAAGCTGCGTGCCATTTTAATCATATTCTAAATCCACCAGATAAGGAAAATGATCGGAGGGATAGCGGCCATTGACATTGTAAGTGACAATGATGACCTCCTGGACCCGGAAAGGTGGCGTAATCAGCACCCAATCGATCCGGTGGCCGAACCGTTCGCCGCCAAAGGTATGTTGGGTGGTAACCCCGGCTTCGGAACGTTTCAGTAACATCCAGGTGTCGGCAAAGGGACTGCCGTCCGACACCAGCAGCCGATGCACCTCGGACCCGGGCCTGTCATTGAAATCCCCCGCCAAAATCGTCGGCTGCCCCAGCCGGGCAAAATGCTCCCGGATGATCTGCGCCCCCATCAGCCGGGCGAGTTCGGAGATATGGTCCAGGTGAGTATCGGCAAAATAAAACCACTGTTCCCGATCAATTACCCGAAACTGGCCAAAAGTTACCATCCGGGGGAAAGCACTGCCCCAGTCTTTACTGCGATGCGCCTCGGGAGTTTTAGATAACCAAAACTCCCGCCCCGGACCGGGCACTATCTTCCGCGGCCGATAGAAAATAGTGGGATATTGACAGGTCGGGTCGATCTGTCGATGACTGATAAAGGGCACATAGCCGGTCAGAGAGGTAGTCAGGTACTCCAACTGCGGCACCGTGCATTCCTGGGTGGCCAGCAGGTCCGGCTGATAGGCCCAAATGGTTTCCAACACCAGTTCTTTGCGATACTTCCATTGATACGGCCCGTCCTGAGCCGTTTCAAAGCGCAAATTAAAGGTCATGACCCGCATCAATTATACTCCGAGCACCCGGACGCTTCAGGCAAAACGCGCCGGCAGGGGCTGCGGGAAAAAGAGTTCTTGACATTGCCTGAGGAAATAGGCATCGGTCATGGAGGCCAGATAGTCGCGCACGATCTCCGCCGGGCTGCTGGCTTTTAGATAGCCAGGGGCCATGGGGGCCAGAAAATCCGCCCAGATCGGTGACTCTTGATACTCCTGCTCCAGGTCTTGCAAAAATCGCTCAAACAGAGCCTTCGACAGCTCTTCAATCTTACCGGTCTCGGCCTTGATGCGGGGATTATTGTAAATCCGCTGGTAATTGAATTCCTTGAGCTGGCGCAGCGCCTCCCCGACTTCGGGACTGTAACACACATAATTTTTATTAAAACTGTTACTGATCAGATCGGCAACCAGGGTATAAACTATAGTCCCATTGGTCTGGCCCAGCCGGGCCTGCACCAGCGGCGGTAATTGCTGGCGCTGGACCAGGTTCAACAGGATGGCGTCTTCCAGATCGCGGCCGATATAACTGATAGTGTCGGCCAGACGCACGACGCAGCCCTCCAGGGTCATGGGCTTGAGATTTACCTTGGGATCGGCCAGTTTCAGTTCGATTTCGCGCTGCAGGTGCGCAAAGGTCTTTTCCCGATCCGGCGCCAGCCGTTCCACATGCGTTTCTCCATCGTGACAGAGAATACCGTCCAGCACCTGCAAGGTGAGGTTGAGCCCCCGTCCTCCTTTTTCTACCTGATCCAGGAAGCGCACCCCCTGGACACTATGGACAAAACTACCAATGCCGTGGGCCTGGCACAGCTGGCTGAGAATAGCTTCACCATCATGGCCAAAAGGCGGGTGGCCGATGTCATGACCCAAAGCAATGGCCTCCAGCAGATCCTCGTTGAGACGTAAAAATTTACCGATCGTCCGGGCAATCTTAGACAATAATTGCACGTGCAGGACCCGGTGACTGATCTGCTCATGATCAATCAGGTAAAATACCTGGGTTTTATCAATATAACGGGTGTAAGCCCGGGAATGCAGGATGCGATCAGTGTCTACCGCAAAATTTTGCCGGTGGCCATAATCAATCCGTTCTTCATATTGCCGACGGCTAGCCTGTCGGCTGCGAGTGGCGTAAGCCGACAGCCAGGCGTCTTCCTGGCGCTCCAATTCGGCCCGTAATTCCTGTAAATCGATCATAAAAATCATACTCCAGAAGCATTTTACCACAGGTGCCGGCCGGCCAACAAGAGATTTCGCCGCGGCCCCAGATTTTGCTTGACGCCCGGTCTGACAGTCCTTATCCTTGATTTATAGGTCTCTGATTGTCGTTAATCATCTTCCATGGGGAGGGCGGGCTAATGATTAAGGTGTTCATGGAACGGAGCATTAAGGGGAAAAATGTCTCGGAAATAGTCAGGTTATTAAGGATGTTGCGGGTCAAGGCCATGCAGCAACCGGGTTATATTTCTGGGGAAACCTTACACGCCCTCGATGACCCCAACTATTATCTGGTGATCAGTTCCTGGGAAAACCCCTCCGACTGGGAGGCCTGGCACCATAATCCAGAACGTCAGCAGCTTCAGGCTGAATTAGACAAGTTGGCGCTTTTAAAATTTGATTTTTTAAGTATGATAATATAATATAAAATTTTTATTTTTCGTGATCAACCGGTCGGAGTCAGGTTAAATGTGGGCCTATTTGGAAGATTTTATCCGTCATTTGAATATCGAACGTCACCTGTCGCCCCATACCATCCGTAATTACCAAAGCGATCTGAGACAATTTCTGGAGTTCCTGGACAGCATGAAGCCGCCCCGGACCTTGGCGAATTTGACTTATCAGGACTTGCGAGCTTTTCTGGCGCATCGTCATCGCCTCAATCAAAAAGTCTCAGTAGCCCGCAAACTGGCGGCGCTCCGCACGTTTTGCAAGTACCTGGTGCGACAGGGGGTCTTATCCCAAAACCTGGCGGCTCTGGCCCCGGGTCCCAAGTTAGACAATCATCTGCCTCGTTTTTTGACTATTGATGAAGTCTTTCATCTGCTCGAGGAGGTCTCCGGGGCCACGGTCCTGGAGCTGCGTGATCGGGCCATCTTGGAGGTATTTTATTCCGGCGGCTTGCGGGTCTCCGAACTAGTCAACCTAAATCTGGCTGAGGTGGATTTAGAGCATCGCCGGGTCCGGGTCAGGGGCAAAGGCGGCAAGGAACGGTTGGCCGTCCTGGGCGAACCGGCCCGGCGGGCGCTGGTCGCCTATCTGGAGCGCCGCCCGGAACTGTATCTCAAACAGCCAGGTGAATCTGAGCCGCCGGCGGTATTTTTGAATTATCGGGGCGGACGGCTGACCACCCGCAGTGTAGCCCGCTTGGTGGAAAAATGGGCCAGGCAGGCCGGGTTGCTGCAACCCCTGACGCCACATGGTCTGCGGCATACCTTTGCCACTCATTTGCTGGAAGGCAAGGCTGATTTGCGCGCGGTTCAGGAACTGTTGGGCCATGCCCAGCTATCCAGTACCCAAAGGTATCTCCATATTAATCTTGACTACCTGATGGAGGTGTATGATCGTGCCCATCCCCGAGGCAAGTAAGCCGTTTCAGGGAACAACGATATTAGCAGTGCGGCGCGGCGGCCAGGTAGCGGTGGCCGGTGACGGCCAGGTGACCTTGGGCGAGATGGTGATGAAGCATCGCGCCAAAAAGGTCCGTAAAATCTATCATGGTAAGATTATCGTCGGTTTTGCCGGAGCCACCGCGGATGCCCTCAGTCTGTTTGAACGCTTCGAGGGCAAATTGGACAAACACCAGGGCAATATGACCCGGGCCGTGGTGGAACTAGCCAAGGATTGGCGCACCGATCGCATCCTGCGCCGCTTGGAGGCCCTGCTCCTGGTGGTGGACGCCGACAACACTTTTCTAATTTCCGGCAACGGCGATGTTATTGAACCCGATGACGGCCTGATGGCCATCGGCTCGGGCGGACCTTATGCCCTGGCCGCGGCCCGCGCCTTGTTTAAATATACCGAATTGGAGCCCCGGCAAATCTGCCAGGAGGCCCTGGCCATTGCCGCCTCGTGCTGTATTTATACCAATGCCGAGATTGTCATTGAAGAACTTTAGTTGGCCTTCGGGCTCTTAGAATTTGCCAGGTTTAGCAAAAGTAAAAGTTTAGAGAGGATAAGCGATAATTGGCGCTTAACATTTTATTATGGAATTGATGAGACGACCATTACGGATCCGCGGCGACCATCTGACGCCGCGGGAGATCGTGTCCGAACTGGACAAATACATTATCGGCCAGGCCGACGCCAAACGTTCGGTGGCCATTGCCTTGCGCAACCGCTGGCGACGGCAGCAAATACCCGAGGGTTTGCGCGATGAGGTAGCCCCCAAAAACATCATCATGATCGGCCCCACCGGGGTCGGCAAGACCGAAATCGCCCGGCGTCTGGCCAAGCTGGCGCAGTCGCCGTTTCTGAAGATCGAGGCCAGCAAGTTCACTGAGGTCGGCTATGTAGGCCGTGATGTCGAGTCAATGATCCGCGACCTCATGGAACTGGCGGTCAATATGGTCAAGGCCGAGGAGCGCGAAAAGGTCAAGGTCAAGGCCCAGGAAGTAGCCGAAGAACGCCTGCTCGACCTGTTGCTGCCTGCCAGCCCCCGGCGTTCCGAAACCGAAACCGAAACCCAGGTTCCCAAACCGGAGGACGCTGATCAGACGCGGGAGAAACTTAGGCGGTTGCTCCGCGCTGGGCGCTTGGATGATCGTTTTGTCGATCTAGAGGTCTCGCAGCGGACCATGCCGATCGTGGAGATCTTCTCCAGCGCCGGGCTGGAGGAAATGGACATCAATTTCAAGGAGATGTTTGGCAATCTGTTCCCGGCCCAAACCAAGCGGCGCAAGGTCAAGATCTGTGAAGCCCGGGAAATTTTGGTGCAAGAGGAGGCCCAGCGGCTTATTGACATGGACCGGGTGATCGAGCAGGCCCGCCGTAAGGTGGAACAGAGCGGCATCATTTTTCTCGATGAAATCGACAAAATCGTCGGCCGCGACCATAGCCGCGGGCCGGATGTGTCGCGGGAAGGGGTGCAACGCGACCTGTTGCCCATTGTCGAAGGCTCCACCGTCACCACCAAACACGGCATGGTGCGGACCGATCACATTCTATTCATAGCTTCCGGGGCTTTCCATATCGCCAAGCCCTCCGACCTGATCCCCGAGATGCAGGGGCGGTTCCCGATCCGGGTAGAGTTGCAGTCTTTGGGGCAGGAGGAGTTTGAGCGCATCCTGACCGAACCGGAAAATGCCCTGGTCAAACAGTACCAGGCACTCATGGCCACTGAGGGTATCGAA
>MUKC01000154.1 GCA_002049795.1 Desulfobacca sp. 4484_104
CAAGACCCTTGATCCACAAAACCGGATCATCATAGTTATTGCCGTTCAACAAGGCGACATACACGCCGTCATGACCGAAAAACACCAGGTCATCGCCGCCATCGCCGTTGACGTCCGCGGTAAACCGGGGATAGGTATCATTGCTGGCCTTTTCAGCGGCCAGCGCCTCATCGTCACCGTTGAAGGTCAGCTTGCCATCAATTTCATCGCCGGGAGGATTTTCTTCATTACCTTCATTACCATCATTATTATCGTCATCGTTCGAGTCGGCAGAGATAACGATTTCCTGGGAATAGGCACTTTCATTGCGGGCCTGGTCATAAGCCGTCAAGGCAACGTACTGAGAGTGGGAAAGATCAGGAAGGGACAATGAATAGCTGTTGGTCTTTCCTACATCAAGGACATGATCATAGGAGCGTGATTGGCTGCCGTAATAAATCTTGTAGCCAGCCAGGTCCGGCTCCGTATTGGGTTGCCAGGTCAAGGTCACCACGGCGGCGCCGGCGAGGGAACTGCAGCACAAAAAAACAAACAGGACGAGAGCCAGCACCCCCGAAAGTTTCCTGCTTTTCACCCGAATCCCGGGAAAATCGCTTCGTTCCAGCATTTCAATATCTTTTTGTTTTTCATTCATACCCATGACCACCCTGCTCGGCAACCCAGCCATCTCCCCCTGGAGACCTGTAGCTTTGCGTCCCATCCTCACGAGTGGTTTGCCTTTGACTTCAGCGTTACTGCCTATTTCCACTACGAATTGGCTTGCAAACCGCATACCAGCGCATGGGTGCCTGGGATGCCAACCCGCCTCGATTGCCCTGACAGCTCAAAACAAGCAGTAATTATAATAGGATAGCAAAATAATTAAAAAACATTCATGTAAAAATCCCCGCCGCGGGAAGAACCCGAAAAGGCCGAATTGGTGCCAAGCGAGAATTTCCGCGACACAAACAAAGGAAATACATTCCAGAAATGTAACTGTTTACCAACACCATCAATCAGCGGCGGAACGGCACCGGGGGAAAATGTTGAAGCAGACGGCCCGGTTACGAAGCCGTTACAGTTAAGATATTGCCAAGAAGGGCATGACTATGCTAGAAATAGCCTCGTCACGATCATCGCGAGAACTGCAACCGGGAAGCGCACGTGCTGCCCCCGGGTCGGTGGCGGCACCACCTAAACGACAGGCCGTCCAGGCAAAGATTCACTGTGTCCATGAACATCCGCAAATGTTTCATCCAGAACCATCCAGCCCCGGGCCGCCCGGGGGCACCGGCATACCCCCGGCGGCGGCTCCTTGCCCTGCCGGAAAAACCATGCCGTCCCGGGCGCTTCGCCCCGGGTTTTACCCTGGTTGAAATTCTCCTGGTCATGCTGATCGTCGGCATCACCGTCAGCCTCACCAGTCCCCGGCTGTTCTCCGCCTACGAAAAAATCAGGGCGGCGGCCGAAGAACAAAAGCTCCGGCAGGTCGTGGGGAGCCTGCAGATGAAAGCCTTCCTCCGCCAGGTTGAATACACCGTACAGCTGGCGGACCGCCGCCTGAGCGTGGCAAGAAACGATGAAAAAACACTCTTCACCTTTACCTATATCAGCTTCCCCGCCGCCAGCATTACTTTCAATGCCAACGGCTTCGCCTCGGCAACCGTCATCAGGTATTTCGCTGCCGGCCGGGAAAAGACACTCCATGTTTCATAACGACAATGGCTTCACCCTGGTTGAAATCCTGATTGCGGCCCTCATCCTTTTCGCCACCCTTGCGGTCAGCACCCTTATTTTTCACACCGCGGCCCGGACGGAAGACCGCATTGCCGCCCAGGCCGCGCTGAGCACCGCCCTGCCGAACATCATGGAGTTGATCAAGGATGAAATCACGGCGGGACAGGAGGAAGGGCAGGGGCAGTACAGCAGCACCGTCTCCTACCACTGGCGGGTAACCAGCCGGGAATCGTCCAAAAATGTCACCAGCGCCTACGAGGAAACCACCGGCAAAACCGCCTATGGCAATTTTCAACTTCAACTCAATACCATACGGGTCAGGCTCCGCTATCAGCGTTATGCCCTTTCCCGGGAAATCTCCCATGAGTACAAAGAACTTTCCTGGCAGCGGGAAGCATCGACCGGTCCCCGGTAACAATCATGGCTTCACGCTGGTGGAAATGCTCATTTCCACCGCCATCCTGGCCATGATTATCTACCTGGCCTCCCTGTCGCTGGGCACCTTTCTCGCCCTGTGGCACAGGTCCCAGGCCGGTGAAATGGAAACCCTGCAGGATTTCCGCGCCCGCACCCTGGTGCGGGCATCCCTGGAATCCTGCTGGGACTACTACGTCACCGACAGCGCCAGCGAAGCCAAGGTCATCTACTACCCCTTTTTCAAGGGCCGGGAAACCCAGGTGGAATTCGTCACCATCTCTTCCGTCTTCTGGCAAGGGTGTCCGGCAGTAGCCCGCCTGCAAGCGGTTGAAGGCGACACGCCCGACAGCCTGTCCCTGGTCTACGAAGAAGCCCCCCTTAACAGGAACTATCTCCGCTACAACAACGACAAAGTAACCTTCACCCGCACACTGCACTTGCAAAACCGGGTAAAAAGGGTTAAATTGCGCTACCTGGGCGTCTGGGAAGTGAAATCCTCTTCGGCCGCGGACGAATACGAAACCGTCTACCGCTGGCAGGATGCCTTCAGCGGCAAGCAGGAAAACCGGCTGCCCGCCAGGATCGAACTGACCATAACGACCGCCGGCGGCGATGAAAAACTGCTTTTCCCGATACGGGGCAACAATGTCTACAAGCAAAACTTCCTGCATCCTGAATACTGACGACGGCTACGCCCTGCCGGTGGTGCTGCTGATCTCGCTGATTATCACGGCCATCAGCATGAGCATGTCGCTGGTCACCCGCAGCAGCCTGGCCACCGCCTACGACCTCAAGAGTCGCAGCCGGGCGATGATGTCGGCGTATTCGGCCATGAACGAGGTCATGTACCGGATTGCAACCGCGACCTTCAACGGCAACCTCCTGCAGGTTACCACCGCCGACGGCACGACCCAGGACTGGACCCTGTATGGGAAGCCGTTTACCCTGGCGGCGGGGGTGACCGTGCGCCTTCGCGATACGGGCGGCATGTTTTCGCCCCTGAGCAATCCCCGGCAGCTGGCCCGGCTGGCCGCCTATGTTTCCGGGCAGGACAACATCACCGACCAGTTGATCGACACCCTGTCCGACTGGCAGGACACCGACGTTTTCAAGCGGCTGAACGGCGCCGAGGACTTTGAATACCGGTCGTCAGGGGCGCCTTATGTACCGCGCAATTTCTTTCTCCAGCTGCCGGAAGAGCTGATGCTGGTCAAGGGCTATACCCCGGACATCTACCGGAAGCTGAAAGATGAACTGGTCTACTGGGGCAGTCCAACCAGCAACTACCTCACCATGGATGAAAAAGCCTGGCGGGCCCTGCTCCGCGATGACAACCTGGTGGAGAGACTGGTCGCCATGCGGGAGCGGGGGGAACTGACCGCCCGCAGCTTCCAGGAGCTGACCGGCATCAAGAAGACGGAATACCAGCTTTTGGCTCCCAGCGGCTGGATCCAGGTATCGATCAGGGCCGAGGTCGGCAAGGCCAGAGATTCCATTACCGCGGTCATTTTCAAAAAACAGCTGCGGAACAAGCCATTTATGATTGCCTCATGGAAAAAGTAAAACCAAAAAACATTGCCGCCGGCAGCCTGATGGGCCGTCGCTGCCTCTATGCCGGTTCCCGGGATTTCCTCTTGACCTCTTCGGGGGTCCGGGAGGTGGAAGCCGGAAAAACCGGCTGGGCACCGATCATGATCATCGGCAGGGAATATTACTTCGAAACGGTGAAAGACTTCCCGATGAGCAGCGCCGGGGAAGTCAGGGCGACGGCCTGCTGCTGCTCCGGGTCAACGGCAGGGGAGAAAGCCGCAGCCTGCTGCTGCCGGCCGCCGTGGCCGACGGCGACAATTTCAGCCGCAGCCTCGGCACCCGTCCGGATGCAGAGGTAAAAACGTTCACGGCCCTTTCCGATTATCTCGGTTTTCTACACTCTGCCCTGGCAGGCTGCCGCCTGCCGCAGCTGCTCCCGTTTGTCAACCGCGGCTGGGCGACCGCCACAAGGGTCAAAAAACCATTCTACCGCTGCACGGCGGCGGCGATTTTCATTTTCTGCCTTTACCTGGGACTGGCCTTTTTCATCCCCTACAGCGCCGAAAAAGGCCTGAAACGGGAAAACCAGGCGTTGAATGCCAGGCTGTCCGGCCTGCTGCAGCAGCGCCGGCAGCTGGACAACCTGCGCCGTCAACAGCAACAGCTGGCCGGTACGGTCAACAACTACAGCAGCAAAATCGCCCTTTTCCAGCTGCTGGCCCAGGCTCTGCCGCCGCGGACGGTAATCCGGCAGCTGAACCTCTCCGGCAACACGGTTGAAATCAGCGGCCTCAGCCCCCAGGCATCGCAGCTGTTGAGTTCCCTGTCCCAGAAACCCGAAATCAGCGAGGCCCGTTTCAGTTCTCCGCTGCGGGAAGACCGGCAAAGCGGCATGGAAAGGTTTGCCCTCATGTTCAGGTTCTCCCGGAAGGTCGAATAGATGCACCACGATATTTCATGGCAACTGCGTTTTGGCCTGCTGCTGGTCCTGGCCCTCGCCCTCATCAGGTTCGGCCTGCTGCCCTTCCACGACTGGCAGGCGGCCAAGGTGGAAAACATCCTTATCCTCCGCCAGGCAGTGGAGCGCAAGCGGGCGCTGATCGGCAGCGAACAGAAAATCATCGACGCCCTGGCCCGGGCCCGCGCCGTCTACCAGGAAACGGCAAAGCTGTTCATTGCCGGGGCCGGCGACCGGCAGAAGATGCAGCTGCAGATCCAGAAAGAAATTGAAAAGCTGTTTTCCGACCATGGCATCGAGATCAAAAGCAGCAAATGGCTCCCCTTGTTCAATAACGGCGGGGTGCTCAAGATCCCCCTGGATGTCAGGTTCGTCACCACCCCGGCAAAGCTGGTCCTGCTGACGGCTGCGATTGAAAACCATCACCATTTTTTCTCCATTGAACGACTGCAGGTCCGCTCGCCGGCCAACGCCACCACCCTGCAAGTCGCCATGGATATCGCCGGCTACGGCATAACCCCCGCTGACAGGTAAATCGTTCATGTCCATCAAGTACTGCCTGGCAATTCTGGCCATCTTAACCACCATCCTGGCCTTCCGGCTGCTGGGCCTGGTCCACCGGGTGCACGGTGGGGCGGCGGCCAGGTCTGCTTCCCAGCAATGCCGGCTGCCGGAGGTGCACCGGACGCCGGTGCCGGTGCCGGCGGACTGCACCAATCTGTTCGGCACCGGGCAATCATCGGCCCCCGGAACCGTTACCCCCACCGCCAAGGCCCCCGGACAATCATC
>MUKC01000155.1 GCA_002049795.1 Desulfobacca sp. 4484_104
GGAAATGGAGGCGGCCCACAGTCAGGCCATTGGCCACCCAGGTATAAGAATTGGTCATGGAACTCATGGCGATCAGGCCGGGAAGTAGATAATCTAAATACGAAACCCCGGGGATCGTCACCCTTTTTCCCAGTCCCAGCCCGAAGGCCAACAGATAGAGCAGCGGCGCGAACATGGCCGAAACCACATAGCCCAGCCGCAGTAACCGGCGCCGAAAGAGCAGAATTTCCCTCAAGAAAATTGGGTACCAGTTCAATGCTGCAAGCGCTCCCCGGTAAGTTTGATAAAGACATCCTCCAGATTGGCCTGTCGGATGATTACCCCGGACGGTTCGTTCTGGGCCTGAGCATAGGCTGCTGCCTTATCCCGGACCAGGATATATTGGCGGCGGACACCATTTAAAGATTCCACCACATAGCCCCCGACGCGGGCCGTCAAGGCGTTCGGGGTATCCAGGGCGATCAGATGGCCGCGGCTGAGGATACCCACCCGGTCACAGAGCATCTCGGCCTCCTCAATGTAATGGGTGGTAATTAGAATAGTGATTCCTTGGGCCTGCAGGTGTCGGATCAGGTCCCAGAGTTGACGGCGCACTTGGGGATCCAGTCCTACCGTCGGCTCATCAAGAAACAATACTCGGGGACGGGACATCAAGGCCCGCAGAATCAGCAGCCGCCGCTGCATGCCGCCGGAGAATTCGCGTACCAGACTCGCGGCCCGCTGGCTCTGGTCTCCCAGCTCCAAAAGTTCCCGAATCCTGGTCCGGAGATCGGGAACCCGGTAAAGCTGTCCATAGATCCGCAAGTTTTCATAAGCACTCAGTTCCTTATCTAAGTTGATTTCCTGGGGACACACGCCAATTAGCCGCTTCACCTGGAGTGGCTGACGCACGACATCAAAATCATTGATCCAGGCCCGGCCGCGCGTAGGGCGAGCCAACGTGGTCAAAATCTTGATAGTGGTGGTTTTCCCCGCCCCATTAGGACCCAGCAAGCCAAAGATTTCCCCCGGGCGAATATGTAGATCCAGCCCTTCCAGGGCTATTATTCCTTGATAATTTTTGCCTAAAGCCTCGGTAACGATCATGACAATTTAGGACATAAAAGTCTTCGTTCTCCCTGGGAAAGCATCTCCACTTCCATGCCGTAGAGCTGGGCCATGGCCGCCGGCTGGACCACTTCCCCAGGCGTTCCCTGCGCGACCACCTGGCCTCCGGCCAGCAGGACGACCCGGTCAGCGAACAGCAGCGCCAGATTCGGGTCATGCAGGGTAAGCAGCACCGTAAACTGACGCTGACGGGCCAAGTCTCGCACCAATTCCAAGATCACCACCTGATTTTTAAAATCCAGGTGGCTGGTGGGTTCATCGAGCAACAGCACCTGGGGTTCCTGGGCCAGACAGCGGGCGATCAGCACCAGTTGCCGCTCCCCCCCGCTGATACGGGTGTAGGGTTTATCCGCCAGGGATTTGATTCCCAGGAGCTCCAGGATATCTTGGACTAGTTCCTGGTCGCGGCTCCCTGGTTGGGCCCAATAACCCACCCGGCTAACCCGCCCCAGGAGAATAAGCTCGCGCACGGTATAGGGAAAGACCGGGTGATGTTCCTGGGGCACCGTCGCCACCAACTGCGCCAGCCGCCGCCGCGGCAGCCCCTCCAGCTGGTGTCCTCCCAACATAATAGTGCCGCTTTGCGGCCTTAGCTGGGCACTGAGGCACAACAACAAGGTAGTCTTCCCGGAGCCGTTAGGTCCCAACAAGACCGTGACCTCGCCCGGACGGGCCTCTATGGTTACCCCGTTAAGGATGGGCTGGCCGTTAAGCTGGATGCTGAGGTCCGTGACGGTAATCATGTCTTCCAGGATTCCTGGCCGCCTTTCTTGAGAAGATAGATAAAAAAGGGCGCTCCGAACAGGGTAGTAATAATACCCACCGGGATCTCCCCGGCGGTAAAGGTGCGGGCGACAGTATCCGACAATAGCATAAAACTGGCTCCGACCGTCATAGATAGCGGAATTACCCGCCGGTGGTCCGGTCCTACCAGCATGCGGACGATGTGCGGGGTCATCAACCCCACCCAGCCGATGATGCCGCTGACCGAAACCGCCGCCGCCACCGCGATCGCCGCGGCCAGGATAAACAGGCCTCGTTCGCGTCCCACTTCCACTCCCAGGGTTTTCGCTTCCGCTTCGCCCATGGACAGGGCATTAAGCCGCCAGCGCCCCAGCCAGACCATCCCTCCCCCCACCAGCATCCAGGGAAGGGCCGTCGCTACCGCGTGCCAATCCGCCAAAGAGAGACTGCCCATCAGCCAATAGACGATGCTGGCCAGCTTGTAGGGGTCCACTACGAACTTGATGATCGAGACCAGGGCGGCGAAAAAGGCCGAAACCACAATCCCGGCCAGAATCAGGGACAGAGTCGGCACCTCGCCGCGGGTCCGAGCCAAAGTAAAGGTCAAGAAAGCCGCCAGCAGGCTGAAAATAAAGGCCCCCACCTGGATGGGCAGGGATGGAAAAAAGGCCACCGAGATGGCGCAGCCAAACGCCGCCCCCGAGGACAATCCCAGCAGATAGGCATCCACGAGCGGATTGCGGAATACCGCCTGGAGGGTGGCCCCGGAGAAGGACAGGGTCAGACCGACCAGCATCGCCAGGACAATCCGGGGGAGACGGACATTAAAGATGATCACCCGCAGGTAGTCCGGCAGGGCCGCTTGCTCGGGGCAATAAACGAACGCTCCCCACAAGGTTTCCCAGGGCACCGGGTAGGCTCCCACCTGCAGGGCCAAAACAAAGGCCGGTAAGGGGGACAGGAGCAGCCCCCACTGGACCCAGGTCCGGGCCTTCAATGTCCCCCCTGATAGGGAATGCCGAAACAGCGTCGGTAAAACTGATCAAGCTCGGCTTGCATTTCCGCTGGGGAGATTTGCTGGGGATGTAAGCAATGGGCCATCCACCAGGCCAGACTTATCACTCGGGGCGACCAGTTCGAAGCTCGGGGAGACTTGAACACTCGCCGGCTCTTTACCGCTCGAATTGATTGCCATTTCGGATCATGGAGGATATCTGCCGGCCCATACGAAGCTGAACCCCAGATCAACACCACCTCGGGGTTGAGTCCAACAATCGTTTCCATGGACAGCTCCTGGTAGAAGGCGTTCAGGTGGCTTCCCAGATTAATCCCCCCGGTGAGAGTGATCAACTCCGGCATTATCCCACGGTTGCCGCCTATTTTTGTGGGTTTACTCCATAACCAGACCACCCCGGGGCGGTCTGCGGCCGGGATCGCTGCCAGCCGTTGCCAGCTTGTCCAGACTCTGGGCCATCATCGCCGCCACCTCCCGGGCCCGCGCCTCCTTTCCGAACAGCTTCCCCAACCGGAGAAGGTCCCGGTTCAGATCAGCCAGGCTCTCCGGGTAGAGCGTTAGCACCGGCAGCCCTTTTCGTTGGAGAAAATTTACCAACTCCGGCTTCCGGGACCAGATTACCACGGCGTCGGGCTGGAGCGCCAGCAGGGCCTCGATATTGACCACAAACCCGGTCCCCGGGGAGGGAATCTGCTTTAAGTGAGGTACCAGCCGCTGGAGCAAATCATTATGGTAAGCATAACGAGAGATGCCGACAATACGATCCCAGACCCCTAGGGCGGCGACCAGTTCATAGGCCTCAAATAGCACCACCCGCCGGGCATTGATAGGCAAGGTTTCCTTATCCAGATTCGATTCACGGGCTGTCGCCCCCAGAACAATGCCTAGCACGGTGATGATCAAAGTTAGCCTGGTACCAACCCGGAGCCAGGATCTTGTTTTCCAGTTCCCGTTACCCATTATCTATAATCAGACTTAGTATATGCCAGGTATTATTCAAATCTATCTCACGCCAACGCAGCAAAGCGCAAAGACTTTTGTTCAGTATCTTTCAGCCTTTTCGCGTTTTTGCGCCTTGGCGTGAACCTATTTCTCTAACGACGATCATCCGCTCAATATTTCAGGAGGCTGCCCATGACCTTCCAGTAGTTGACGTTGACGCCAAAATTGAATTGCTGCCGGGGCACATAGGTGAGTTTTTTGCCTACCGACTCCACGTTATACGGGTTTTTATGAATCCGGGCATTTATTAAGGTCATGTTGCCAAAGACCTCCAGCCAGGAGTCCAACTTCTGCCGGATTTCCATCTCTACTCCCTTGATCCGGGCCTTGGCGGCATTGTTATAATTTCGCACCTTGTCGTCGGTGGGATCGGTGGTCCGGTAAATCATGTCATCCACATAATTTTCAAAATAGGTGGCGGTAAAAACATTTCCCTTAAAGGGCTTCAGGGTGGTGCCGATCTCCCAGGACCAGGTCTTCTCCGGCTTTAAATTGGGGTTGCTTTTATATTTAGTACCCCACCTGGATGTCCAGGTGCGATACAACTCATAGACATTGGGAGGGCGGAAGGCCCGGCCTCCCGAGACCCGCCACGACATCCAGTCCCAGGGGCGATACAAGAAGGCGATCTTGGGGCTGACTGACCACCTGTCCCGGCAGGGAAGATGGGTAATCGGGGCGGTAGCAGTCTCTTGGTAGGCTCCCCCATAAGTCTGCCACCAGTCCAGCCGCGCCCCGATAACGGTAGTGAATTTCGGATGCCAGGCGATCTCATCCTGAAGAAAGAAGCCAAATTGTCGATCCCGGCCTCCGCCCTGGTTGTTCACTTGGGTTTTGGTATCAAGATCCCGCCAGTTGTCGAGAGCATACTCTTTGTTGGCGGCCCAACCGGTTCGATAACTCAGGCCGCCGGTAAGAACCTGCTTGGTCCCGATTCCCTGATCTACCTGGGCTTCAAAGTCCCAGTTTTTGCTGGGAGTGCTTGATAACGTCCCGACTCCCCCGGAACGAAACGCCTTGGAATCGGGGCTGGTATACCAATTATGGGGCTGATTGGTCAATCCGGCGTGGAACCGGAGGGTGGTGGTGTCCGTTACCTGATGTTCACTGTTGAGATTATAGATGGCGGTATGGCTGCGGCCATCCCCACTTAAAAAGTTGCCTTCCCGGAGATATGAGAACCGCAAGCCGGTGCCGGCCAGCCCCACTTTTTTACCGCTAACTACCGGGGCGCCGGTGGCGGCATCCCGCAGGTAGGTATGAAACTGCCCATAGCCGTATTCATTCCAGTCCAACAGAGTGCTGAATTTAATTTTATGGCCGGGGGCCAGATCCCAGCTCAATTTTAAGTTGCCGATAATATCGTACCAGGAATTATCTCCCTTGTCGCCAATGATATAGGTATCGGTACCGGTGGGTTTTAGGGTGTGCTTCCAGCCCCCCACCTGGATCGGCGCCGCCCCGGTCTTGGCCGTTTTTCTTGCCAGGTCGGCGGGGTAACCGCTGGTATATCGATATTTATAGTCCAACTGGAGGCTTAGCTTATCCCAGAACCGATTGCCAACCCCCAGATAGTAGGTCCAGGTGTCATATTTGCCATAGCCCATATTGGCCCGCATTTGCAGTTTCTTTGGGGTCTTGGTGATGATATTGATCACCCCGCCCATGGCGTTGCCGCCATAGAGGGCGGAAAACGGCCCCCGGACGACCTCAATGCGCTCGATGTCCTCTACCGCCAGGCTGCTCCACTGGACCGCGGTAGTATAGGCGCTGGACATATCCTGGCCATCAAGCAATACCAGAGTGCGGATCTGGGTGCTGGACGGAAAGCCGCGCAGATTCACATTGGCCCGGGTGTCTTGCCAGCCCTTGCCCCGGCGGGCAAAGGTCCCGGGTACCTGGCGCAAGGCCTCGTCTACCGTCTGGATATTTTGTTTTTCCAGATCCTCTTTGGTGATCACCGTCCTGTTCCTGGCAACCCAGCACCCCAAGTCCATACCAAAATACCAATCACCCCTAACCGGAACCCACGCCGCATGATCTCGATCCTCCTTTCAATTTGCGCGTCGGCCCCTGTTCTGATAAAATATATGGCGGGCCGACTAACCATTCAAAGATATCGGTCCAAGGGAGGGGAGAGTTTCTTGCCCGGGAACCTGCCCCTCTTTTTTTATGCTCTTTTGGAAACCTCTTAGGGAAATTGCCTTTATCTACACTGGGTTGCGTATTCCTTTTGCATTAACACAGCAAAAAAAAAGTCGCCGCCAGACCTTCGTGGTCCTTTTCCCTAAAATTCTATACTCTTACGTACTCTTACGTCGGCTTGCTTGTGGGAAAGTTCACTCTCTCCCTAGTTTCTCAGGAATTTTACCTTTGAAATTCTTCAGTGTCAAGCGAGCTTAAAAAAAATGTCAATAGCACGTACAGATGTCCGGTTTTCATAGCACATAAAATGTCCGGTTGAGTTTTATG
>MUKC01000156.1 GCA_002049795.1 Desulfobacca sp. 4484_104
GAGGCGGGCCGACGTAGTTAATTAGTCCAGAAACATCAGTCGGGAGCACTAGAGGCGGGGTCAGATGCTGCACTGCCGCAGCCGCCAGCGTCTCCAAGCCATCCAGCCGCAGCCGGAAATGGCGCACCACCCCATCAGCATCGGGAGTGACCATCATCAACCCTAAACCCCGGGCCTCCTGACATAATGGCTCTAAGGGCTTAATCAACATTCGCCGGGCAAACCTGGGGTCACTGGTGACTTCTAAGGTCTGGCCCAAAATGACGTTTCCGGCCCGGTGCAGCGCGTTGGCCAAAAGCTCGTCATCTTCTGGGTGGGTTGGTTCAGCAAAGAGAATGTCGAAGATGATCAGGCGGGCCCCCATCTGAGTCAGCCTGTTCACCAAAGCGGCATGCATCCGGCGCGGCCAGGGCCAGGGCTGGCCGATCTCCTTAAAAGATGGCTCATCAATACCCACGATTAACAGATCCTGGGGCTGAGGGGAGCCAGGTCGCAAGCGGTAAATCAGATCCAAGGCGTGGTTTTCCAAGTTCTGGCCCAGGCTTATAAAACTTAGAAGTCCGATTACACTCCAGACGGCCAGAGCCAGGATCAGGGCGCGACCGGTGAGAGACGTAAGCCACTTAAATAAGGAATGCACCATCTAATCCTCAGAAGTTGACAGCCCCACTTGGACAAGGCCATAAAGCGTCGTCCTTCCGAATGATTTGCTGCAGATATCAGGTAGATAGTCTTCTAGGACACGGGGAACGGCGACAATAGGGCGCTAAGGGACAGGGCGGGCCTTTAGGCTTCCGGCAGTAATCCCGCCCCAAGCGGACCAGGGCGGCTTCTAGATCCGGAAAGTCATAACCGGCTAGGGACTCAGCCGCCCAACGCTTTTTCAAGGCCTCTAAAGCCGACTTTGCGGCCGGGGTGTCTGGGACTAAGCCCAAATTCCGGGCTGCTTCCCCGGCCAGCGGGCTTAAGCGGGGCTCGGCTTTGACCCAGATACCGCGTAGCTCCCGCAGAAAAATTTCTACCGTGGTCGACCCTATCCCCGGGGCCAGTCTCATCAACCGTGCTTCCAGGTCCTTGGCATCCTGCGCCGCGGCGTGCAATTGTTCCAGATCGCCCTGGTAGTCCTGCTCCAGGTTTTCCATGGCGGTCAACAGCTTGGTGGCGGTTTTAAAATCATATCGGGCATAGCCGCCGGCATCCAACAGGGCTACCAAGCGGTCCCAGCCCTGAGCACGGATGGCCGCGGGTCCGATCACTCCCTGAGAGGCGAATACCTGATAGGTGCGGGCTGCTAAGGCTCCGGAAATTCGAGCCCCAAAAAGTATGGCGGCCAACCACCACTTCTGCCGCGCTTTTGGACCAGCTTTAAGATCGATCCCCAACTCAGTGGCAAACCGACCGCCGAGGGTCTGTAATAATAGGCTAATTACCGACATTCATTACATTTGTTAAATAATCGTTTTTTCGACTATCAACTCGTTCCCAAGTTATACTTGGGAATATAACTGAATGCCCAGCTAAGATGCGGAAGGCGGGATGCGCTCCGCTTCCCCGCCCTACGGCTTGCTCGTTCCCAAGTTGTACTTGGGAACGTATTAACCATTTTACATAATCCGGATCCGTTTGGGGCCAGATTCGGGGGTGGGCTCAGTCGGTGGTTCCGGGGCTGGCGGCGTCGAGGGCGTGGTAGTAGCCTCCGGTACGGTTGCCGGTTCGGGGGTCGATTTAACCTCGGCCGCGGCGGGGGTCGCGGTCGGAGAAACCGTAACCGGCGGCTCGCCGGCCGGCTTTTCGGTCGGAGCCGCGGGCTTTTTTACCTGAGGGGTAGATGGTTCCGTGACTTCCGGGGCTTCCGGCTTCTTTACCCGGGGGATCACTTCGCCCGGTTTACTGGTTACCGGTTGCTCAGGGGTTGAGGGGGGGCTGACAATTTCCATGGGTGGCGGCTCGGGTACAGGAGACACCGATAAATAACGAGAGGATACCCAACCGATGGTATCGGTTGGTCGAACCCGGACCTGATACCAATCTTCGCTTTCGCCTAATTTTTCCACTACTTGATTACGCTCCAGGAAGCTGATGCGGGGGCAATCCATACCCGGGCAGGCCCGCAGATTCAGACGGGAGACGGCCACGTAATACAACGTTGGTTGAGGTTTGGGAGCCGCGGGGACTGCTGCCTCAGGCTCCGGCGTTGGAGCAAAGACTACCTGGCGATAGCAGCCGGCCAGGCTAAGGGATATTAATATTAATAAAAACAGTAAACCTCGCCATCCCGGCTGGCTTAAAACTGGCATGGGTAACACTATAAGATTCTCCTTAAGAATAACCCAGTTCTTTGCTTTCCCGGATCTTCCAGCCGTCTCCTATTGCTTCTAAAGTAATCTGGAAGGCGGCCCGATGCAATTCATAGGCTTTGGTCTGATGATTGTAAAGTTGAAAATTCCACACTATCTCAGCATTTACTTGATTTGGGCCTATCAGCCGGAGATTAGAAATATTATAAGAGATATTTTTAAAGTCATAATTTTTCCAATTTTCCAGGGTCATGGCTTCCAGTCGACCTAATTCCGGATAAGCGGAATGGTAACAGCTCATAAATCTGTTGATATCTTTATTCAAATGGGCAGCTCGAATTTTTTCGGCAATATGTTCGACTTGCTTCTGTAAGTTATCCATTTGGGTTGAGAGTTGATAGGTATGGCCCGGAGTAAAGGGCAAACTATGAGTAGTCGGGGCTGGTTCTCTGGTCCAGAAATAAACCAGCAGGGATAATCCCAGCAACACCCCCAGCCCGGCCAGCCAAACCCCGGGCCAACCTTGTAGATTCCTGGACTTCGACGGAGGCGGATAAAAAAGCGGCTCCCGCACCGAACGCCTGGAAGTTCCCGGGCCTTGCACCCGGGATCGGATCTGATGACCACATGCTGTACAAAAATTCTGGCCGGGGTAGGTTAAAGCCCCGCAATTAGGGCAGGGCAGGTGCGGCACCGTCTGGGCGGGTACCAACGGTTGGCCACAACGTTGACAGAATTGCTGATCTTCGCCATGCACAAGGTGACATTGGGGACAATAAGTCATAAATTTGACATCCCTGGTAACTTACCCACAAATTTGGTCTAGCGCGGCAGCCTGGCCAGCTCCCCATACAGCCCAAATACTTGGGAGATTGACATTTTTCTTGCTATATATCTGATTTTTTATTATCACATCTACAAGCCAAAAGACAAGTGCTTTTGTCGGATCGCCCGCAGGGCAGTGCCCCGAGCGCTAAACGGGCCGGTAAGCCGAAGGATCCGGTCGGCCTTGCCAAGGACTAAATCTTTTGATAAAAAATTTTTATAGTGATTTAATCAGTCAAGAAGATGTTCCATATCGACAATTTTGATTTAACGAGGGTGGCATCCTGACCCTGTTTATTTCGGGTTCGACCGCGGCTTTGACCACCATTGAATTCGAAACCGGGGTGATAAATGATCTCCGGGCCGCCCTGGAACGCCTGGTGCCCTCAGATCTAGACTACGAACACGATAAACGGTGGCAGGACGGCAATGGCTATTCCCACGTCCGGGCGGCGCTGCTGAAACCGTCTCTGAGTATACCGATTGTCAGCGGGCGCCTGATGTTGGGTACCTGGCAGCAGATCGTGTTGTTGGATTTTGATAATCGTCCTCGCCAGCGACTTATTCGGGGACAGATTATGGGGATCAAGCCATCGGCCGGTTGAAGACCTCAGCGGACCCTCAGTCCGCCGATCAGGGTCAGAAATTGATCTTTGAAGATAACGTGGCCGCCCGGGCCTTGTTTGGAGAGCACGGCCAAAATTTGAAAATTATTAACCGGGCCTTGCATCTCAAGTCCCAGGTGCGCGGCAATCAGGTTACCCTGGTCGGCGACCAGCAGGAGGTGCAACTAGGGCGCCGGGTCTTGGAAGAGCTCTATGATCTGATCCAGGCCGGTTATCAGGTCTTTCCTCAGGATGTGCAATACGCCTTGCGGATAATCCAGCAAAAGCAAAACA
Source organism: Desulfobacca sp. 4484_104 (assembly GCA_002049795.1). Classification (GTDB taxonomy): domain Bacteria; phylum Desulfobacterota; class Desulfobaccia; order Desulfobaccales; family Desulfobaccaceae; genus Desulfobacca_B. The sequence goes on from MUKC01000156.1 coordinate 4,022, forward strand.
CCCGCCTCAAAGATATTCTTCTGGATACGATATACATATCCGCCATGAAGCGGCGGATTACTCCCAAAAGCCTTAATCAGAAACGTTATATCGAGGCGATCCGCACCCATGATTTGGTGTTCGGAATCGGCCCGGCCGGCACCGGCAAGACCTATCTGGCCATGGCCATGGCGGTGGCAGGTCTGATGAATAATGAGGTTATTCGCATTGTTCTGGCCCGACCCGCGGTGGAGGCCGGCGAAAAACTGGGATTTCTGCCCGGTGACCTGTACGAAAAGGTCAACCCTTATCTGCGTCCGCTCTATGATGCCCTGCATGACATGATGGATTTTGAAAAGGCCTCCCGGCTGATCCAACACGGGGTCATCGAGGTCGCGCCCCTGGCCTTTATGCGGGGCCGGACCCTTAATGATTCCTTCGTGATCCTGGATGAGGCCCAAAATACCACCTCGGAACAGATGATGATGTTTCTGACCCGACTGGGGTTTGGGTCCAAGGCGGTGATCACTGGTGATATAACCCAGATCGACCTACCCCCGGGCACTACCTCGGGGCTGGTGGAGACTCAGGAGATCCTGGCCGGAATCGAGGGCATTGCCTTTGTTTATTTCAGTGAACTGGATGTAGTGCGTCATTCCCTGGTGCTAGATATCATTCGGGCTTACGAAACTCGTAAACGGAAGGGAGTTCGACCGGAAGCTAGCGCTCGGCCAGATACTGCTCATGCCGGATAAACCCTTAAAACCTAATGATAAAGTAAGCACCTGGTTCCATCAGGCCTGTGGCCCGTGGCGGAACTTTTGGTCCAAAACCGGCAAGTTGACCAAGAGCCAGGAGAGATCTGCCAAAATATTGCTGCTGGTCGGCTTCAGCCTCCTGGCGGCCTTGATTGTTAACCCTTATTCTCCGCCCTCTGTCCAAACCTATCAGGTGGGGGACGTAGCTAAAGAAAATATCAAAGCTACGGCTGATTTTCTGGTTGAAGATCAGGAATCTACCGCGCAGCGGCGCAAAGAACTCCTGGATCAGGTGCTCTCGGTGTACGATCTGGACGGCCGGGTCGGCGAGGAAATTCAGGAGCGTCTACATGAGGCCTTTGAATTCATGCGCCAATCTTATCGAGAAGCCAAGGGCCAGCTAGCTGCCCATGGTGGTTCCGAGCCTGGCAATAACTGCTGTTGGCAAAAAAGCCGGAATTTGACCGCTTATTAGGGACCTCCTTAACCGATCAGGATTTTCATCAGTTAGCTCAGCTCAAATTTTCGGCTAATTTGGAAAATATGATCAGCCAACAGGTTGGCCAGATCATGAGCCAGGGGATTATTTCCGATCGCGCCACTCTGGGCGGCGAGCGCGGCCGGGGCATCCTGGTCCGCTGTTTGCCTTCCCGTGATGAGTGGGTGGAAAAAAATCCGGAGCGCTTCTTAGATCTTCAGAAAGCCAAGGATCAGATTAACAACT
>MUKC01000157.1 GCA_002049795.1 Desulfobacca sp. 4484_104
TCCTTCTGTTTTATCACTTCCAATTCCTGGCTCGATGTCGGCTATGGCAAGGATTTGCAGGAGTTTCTCCTCCGGCACAGTCAGGTCAAGCTTATCTTAGACAACCAGGCCCGGCGTTCCTTTTCCCAGGCCGATGTCAATACCATCATCGCCCTGTTCTCCGCTCCAGATGATAAAAACGATGGGGGCCTGGAGCAGACCGCCCGCTTTGTCATGTTCCAGGTGCCGTTTGAGGAGATTCTGTCACCGGTTATCTTTGAAGAAATAGATGAAGCCAGGGAACGTAGATCAACTCCCGAATATCGGGTCTTTCCTATTCTACAGCGGCAGTTGTTAGAAGAGGGCCTGGAGACAGTAAGGGATAAGGATAAGGTCAGGGGCCCACTCATCAAGGTGGCCCGCTATCTGGGCAACAAATGGGGCGGGAAATATTTGCGGGCCCCGGACATCTACTGGACGATCCTTGAGAAGGGGAAAGGTAAGCTGGTGCGCCTGGGGGACATCGCGGAGGTGCGGTTCGGCATTAAGACCGGCGCCAATGAGTTTTTCTATCTGGATGAGGCCAAGATAAGGGAATGGGGCATTGAAGCGGAGTTTTTGCAGCCGGTGATTAAAAGCCCCCGAGAGTGTAAACGCATCCTCATTGATCCCCATGACTTGAAGTTTAAAATCTTCATGTGCCACAAGGAAAAGGGAGAACTTAAGGGAACCGCGGCGCTGGAATATATAAAATGGGGCGAATCACAAGGTTTCCACAAACGACCAAGCTGTGCGGGACGTTCGCGTTGGTGGAATTTAGGGGTACAAGAACCATTTGATTTTGTCGTCCTGCGTTTCCGAGATAAGCGAAACTGGAACCCTATCAATGAAACGCCTTCGCTATTAGCAGGGGACATTATGTTTGTTGGATCGTGGCATGACCGAGCATCAGTGCTAACTTATAATTCTATTCTAAATACTACATTTCTAACCTTAATATCTGAAATATTAGGCCGTGTAAACTTAGGTGATGGTCTTTTAACAACATATGGTCCTGAGATTCTGCGATTTGAGTTTATCGAATCTCTATCTATTAGTAATTTAAAAGTTAGAGAACTAGAAAAAAGGTTCAAAACTATAGAAAAGCGTATTGTTACATCAATATTTGAAGAAATTAACCAGGCAGACCGCCGTGCTCTGGATGATATTATCTTCGATGCCCTCGGCCTTACCCAGGGCGAACGGGATGCGGTATATGAAGCGGTAATCCACCTGGTAGAGACCCGGCTGCAAAAGGCCCGCAGCCTGTAAGCCATGGCCGGTCGTATAAACGCCAACGACCAGCTTTTTGCCCTAGATCAAGGTAAGCTGGTAGTCATCAATGAGGCCCGGGGCGGTCGCCAGGAAATAACCCTCGTCTGATGGCCGCCAGCCCACAATCAGCGTTTTCCAGGGGTGGTAATTTGACCGAAAAATTGAAGGAGATTTTAAGTGAGCTGCGCCGCCGCTTCGAAGCAGTTTACGGGAAGCGGCTGGTGCAGATGTTGCTTTATGGCTCCCGAGCCCGGGGCGACGCCGCGCCAATGTCGGATATCGACGTTTTAGTGGTGCTGACCGGCCCGGTGTCACCCTGCCAGGAGATCGATCGGACCGTGAATGCGGTGGCGGAGATTTCTCTCAAATACGGTGAGGTCACTAGCTGCGTCTTTGTCTCCGCCGAGCAGTTCGAACGGGAACGCAGTCCCCTGTTGCTAAATGTTCGGCCGGAGGGAATGGCCATATGCGGGATGAAGACGGTTACCTAGTAGCCACGGTCCCGGCCCTGAGGAGCTGTTATACCCAAGCCCGGACGATGGAAGAGCTCCTGCCCCGCATAAAAGAAGTTATCGAACTCTGCTTGCAGGCCGGAAGTTGTTAATTTTAAGTTTAAATAATCCTACAAAACTGGTGTCATAGGCACAATAAAGGAACGATGCCCAAGAACCTCAACATACCGAAAAATATGATCGCCGATTTTTGCCGGCAACGCCACATCCGGCGTCTATTTCTCTTTGGCTCAGTCTTGCGGGACGACTTTGGCCCGGACAGTGATGTGGATGTGTTGATAGAGTTTGAACCGGGGCATATCCCGGGTCTGGATTTTTTTGACCTGGAAGCGGAGTTGTCGGAGTTGCTGGGCTATAAGGTGGACCTGCATACCCCTGGCTTTCTGAGCCGCTATTTTCGGGATCAAGTTAAGGCCGAGGCGGAATTGTTATATGGCCCGCCCTAAAGACCTGGTACGCCTGCGGCATATGCTGGAGGCGACGCAGAAAATGTTGGAGTTCACCAAGGACCGGACGCGATGCAGCCTTGATGAAGATGAAATGCTCACCCTGGCGCTGCTCCGTTTGTTGGAAATTCTCGGCGAAGCCGCCAAAGGGGTATCATCTGAATTACGTCAAACCTATCCCCAGATCCCCTGGAAGCAACTGGCTGGCACCCGGGATCGGTTGATTCATGGATACTTCGATGTAGACCTGGACATCATTTGGACGATTATCTCCAGAGACCTCCCACCTCTGCTTGCTGAACTTGAAAAGATTGCGTCCCTCGAAGACGGATAATGATTGCCAATGCTACCATCCTTGAAAACCACTAAGGATCTTGTGATGCCTACTCACGACATCATCGACAACCGCCAGGAGAAATTAGTCGATCACATTAACCGCATCCTCGACTCCACGGAGTCTGCCGCCTTTGCGGTGGGCTATTTCTTTCTGTCGGGACTGGAGAGTATTGCCGCCCGCCTGACCGGGATAAAGGAGTTGCGTCTGCTCATCGGCAATACCACCAACCGGGAGACCCTGGAGCAGATCAGTGAGGGTTACAAGCGCCTGGAGCTGGTGGAACGGGCGGCCGAGGAGATGCGTTTTGTCAAACGCACCGAAGTGAAGCGGATGGCGGCCCGCACCGCCTGATTGAGGAAAAGCGTCTGAAGGTCAGAGTCTATACCAAAGGGCGGCTGCACGCCAAGGCTTATATCTTTGACTACCGGGATAACGGCCGCTATGAAAAGGGCATTGCCATTGTTGGTTCCTCAAACCTTACTCTAGCCGGCGTGACCCATAACACCGAGCTTAATGTGGTGGTTCAGGGCAACGATAACCATGCCGAACTCAGCCGCTGGTTTGACGAGTTGTGGAGCGAGGCCCAGGACTTTAAAGATCACCTGATGCAAGAGCTCCAGCAGTCCTGGGCGGTAGCCCCGGTTAGTCCCTATGACATCTACATGAAGACCATTTTTTCTCTGGTCAAGGATAGGTTGGAGGAGACCGAAGGGGCGGAGCTCCTCTGGGATGATGAAATCACCACCAGGCTGGCCGACTTCCAGAAGGTGGCGGTGCGTCAGGCGGTGCAGATCATAAAAGATTACGGCGGCTGCTTCGTGGCGGACGTGGTCGGATTGGGTAAGAGCTATATCGGCTCGGCGGTTATCAAACACTTCGAGCGCACTTCCCATGCCCGCCCCCTGATCATCTGTCCCGCTTCTCTGGTGGATATGTGGGAGCGTTATAACGAAGTCTATCACCTCAATGCCCGAGTTCTTTCCATGGGATTGTTGAAAGAGAGCGATGAGGACGATATTAATTTTCTGATCAGCAAGGTACCATACCGTGACCGTGATTTTGTTCTGGTCGATGAAAGCCATAATTTTCGCAATCCAGCCACCCAGCGGTATAAAATTCTCCAGAATTTCTTGGCTACCGGCAGGCGCACGGTTTTTTTAACCGCCACCCCCCGGACCAAAAGTGCCTGGGATATTTATCATCAGGTCAAACTTTTCCACCAGGATGATAAAATCGATCTCCCCATCGACCCCCCCGACCTGAAGGAATATTTCCAGGCCATCGATGACGGAAGGCGCAAGTTGCCTGATTTTCTAAGCAATATCCTCATTCGGCGAACCCGTAACCATATCCTGCGCTGGTACGGATTTGACGCTCAGACCCATCAGCCGGTGGACCCTTCCCGCTTCAAGGAATATCTGGAAGGCAAGAAACGGGCCTATGTCTTGGTAGGCGGTAAGCATCAATTTTTCCCGCATCGTGAGCTGGAGACCGTTGAATATAGTATCGAAGCTACTTATCAAGGGTTATATAACCGGATTCGCCAGTATCTGGGCCGTCCGCAGAGATCAGCACGGTTAAAGCCGCCGACGAATCAACTAAGTTATGCTCGTTATGGTTTATGGCACTACGTCAAGAAGGAAAGACAGAAGAAACCTCCTTACCATGAACTGCAGCGGGCGGGGGCGAATCTCCGGGGCCTTGTCCGGGTATTGCTTTTCAAGCGCTTTGAGTCCAGTGTCCATGCTTTTCGGGAGTCCCTGAAGAGACTTTACCGAATCCACCAGCTTTTCCGGGAAGCCCTCAACCAAGGGTTGGTTCCGGCCGGAGAGGAAGCTCAGACTCTCCTATATGAATCAGACCTGATGGAGGAGGGGAAGCTTTTTGATTCTTTACGTGAGGTATCCGGACGCTATGATATTGCCGATTTTGAGTCTGATTTACTTAAGCAGCATATAGACCACGATATGCATATACTGGCCGAGATGATCGACCTTGTCGAGCCAATATCCCCCGGCCAAGACGCTAAGCTCCAGACGCTTTTTGATTTACTACAGAGAGAACCTTTATCCCAGGGCAAGCGCCTCATATTCACTCAATATGCGGATACCGCGCAATATCTTTTCAATAATTTAAACCCCGACTCAAAACGGGGGGATATTGAGGTCATATATAGCGGCGATAAAAGTAAGGCCCGGGTAGTGGGTCGCTTTGGCCCGAAAGCCAATCCTGAGTATCAGTTTCAAAAAGGCGAAACAGAGATTCAATTGCTGATCTCTACCGATGTCCTGTCCGAAGGCTTGAACCTGCAGGACTGTGATAAGATCATCAACTATGACTTACATTGGAATCCGGTGCGATTGATCCAACGGTTTGGCCGGATCGACCGCATCGGGTCCGAATATGATGTCATCTGGGGGTTCAATTTCCTGCCTGAGACTGAGCTGGATAAGAACCTCGGTTTGCACGATAAGCTCGCCAATCGAATCCGAGAGATACATGAGACCATAGGTGAGGACGCGGCCGTCCTGGAGAGCAGCGAGAAACTAAATCCAGAGGCCATGTATGCCATTTACGAGAAAAAAGGCGATCGACTCAACCTCTTCGAGACGCCGGATGAGTTCATTGATCTGAATGAGGCGGAGGAGTTGCTCAGGCAACTAAAAAAAGAGAATCCGGCTGAGTTCGACCGAATCTCCGCTTTAAGGGACGGTATCCGCACTGCGGTGGCTTCAGACACTAAAGGGCGTTACATATTCTGTCAGGCCGGGAAATACCAGCAGCTCTTTTTGGTGGACTCAAATGGCGAGATTGTTTCCCGTGATATCCCAACAATACTCGGTCAGATTCAATGCGGTCCGGATCAGGCCACGGCCCCGCTACCCAAGGGACACAATCAGGCGGTGATGAGAATTAAAAGTCGTTTTGTCGAAGAGGTCAAACACCGCCAGGCAACTAGATCCCATAGCCTATCCCTAACCCAAGGTCAAAGATATATAATTCGCGAACTTCGGGTATTGTTTGGCGCGACCCAGGATGATGATCGGCGGGCCCAAATTAATCTGATGGAAGAGGCCTTTAGGTCACCGGTTACCACTGCGGTTAACAGAGAGCTAAATCGCTTGCGTCGCAATGGAGTTACTGGCGAGGACCTGCTTAGGACTTTGATAACTATCTATCATCAGCACAACATGAGGGAATGGCTTGATAGAGGTGCTAAGGAAGAATTGAAATCCGAGATCGTGAGAGTTATTTGTAGCGAGGCCTTGATTTAATCGCGCAGATTAAGGTCAGCCTTTCTCAAGAGCCTCAAGAAACCTCACAGTCATTACTCCAAAAAAGTTTAGCAACTGATGATCCACATTTGAGAAAAAAATCATGGCGCGGCATTTTATCGCCGCCGGTGAACCAGCCCATAAAGTG